>NZ_JBWKQZ010000036.1:0-101331 GCF_059419025.1 Cupriavidus sp. GW821-FHT07C08 | reverse complement strand
CGTTTCATGCCTCATGAGACTACCGTCGATCCCTTGCGTTCAACTTTTGTCGCTTTATTTAGGGACTGGTCAGTAATGATCTCGCACATGCGCTCCACCCCATCCAGCATGCTTCTGAAGTCTGACTCCTCTGAGAGAAATCGGGGGTCGATCCGCGGGAAGTCGGCCGGATCAGCCGATCGCAGTCTTAGTACTCCTCTGCTCCTGGGGCGAAGCTGACATACTCGGATGGCGAAGCCATGAGCAATAGATTCATCGGGTGGAGGATTTCGAAGGGCGATGATAAGGTGCGCCTGCCAGTCCGGAAGGTAGGGATCTCCATTTCCATTGAAGAATGCTCCTGCCTCAACGCCCTGCGAGGTCGCTGGGCCGCTGCCAGAAAGAAGATAGCGAGCACCTGCCAGGCCACCCCTGACCACGCCGAGATAAGGTGTGAGCGTGAGAGGTTGGGACGCCTCCAAGCGAATCGCGCAATCAAGATGATCCTGCAAGTTCTCGCCTACCCCCGCGGCGTCAACCTCTCTCAATGAACGCGTTTGAGATGGCGTTCCGCTGAGTGCCGTACGACAGTCGGATAGGACCTGAGTACCCGCGATTTCCGTCCCTATTAGGCGTGATCAGTGACGCGTCTTCGTTTTCCGGAAGTACGGACGAAGTTGTTCATAGCTCCAATTCGGCAGGCCCTGCGACGCCCAACCGTCGTAGTCTGAAGGATTTCCACGGATCGCGATCATGGAGTTGATCGAAGATGAACCACCAACGACCCGGCCTCTGGGAATATAGATGCTACGGTTATCCAAGTACGTTTGAGGCTCCGTCCAAAAGCGCCAGTTGTATTTCGGGCTCGTATAGAGCACGCGAATGCCCGCTGGCATGCGGACAAAGACCGATGATGCTGACGACCCCGCCTCCAGGAGCAGGACCTTGAACCCAGGATCCTCACTCAGCCGCGAGGCAAGTACACATCCGGCAGAGCCGGCGCCGATCACGATGTAGTCATACGCAGGGAATTTCATGTCGTTCCTTTATCGGCGATGACAAGCTTGCAATTACCCACAATTTTTGGCGAGCTCGAACCCGAGCTGAATATCGATGAGTCTTCGTAAGGGCCTTGTTGCATAAATCGAGCTTGAAGACAAAGGTCCCGCTGTGATCTTGAATTCATGCGATACGGACGGAATGAGGGCGGGCAAGCGCCGTCATGCGATTGAGCACGCCCACGCGAATCGCCACCTCGGTCGCCTGGGAGCCAACCTTGCGTGCCCACAGGCAATTGCCTGTGAGCGTCTTGAGGCGGTACATCAAGGTCTCGACGAGCGAGCGCCGGTGGTAGCCGCTGGACGTCTTCCATTCGCGCCGACTACGTTGTGCAATAGCGTCAATGGCCTCGTTGCGCCAAGCCGCGCCGGACGTGCTCTCCGGCCAGGGCATCGCCCCCTCACGCGGTGGAATCGACGGTTGCGCATCTCGCGCGGCAATCGCCGCGTGGCATTGCTTCGTGTCGTACGCGCCGTCGCCGCCGATGGTGTCGATCGGCGTGTCGGTGGGGATCTGATCGAGCAGTTCGGGCAACACGTCGGCATCGCCAACGTCCTGATGCGTCATCAGAGCCGCGCATATCTGGCCGGTCTTCGCATCCATCGCCAAATGCACCTTGCGCCAGGTACGCCGCTTCGAGCAGCCGTGCTTGCGTACCTTCCACTCGCCCTCGCCAAATACCTTCAGACCCGTGCTGTCGACGACGAGATGCAGCGACTCATCAGCGCGCTGCACCGGCAGCACCACCTCCAGCTCTTGCGCGCGGCGACTCAGTGTCGTGTAATTCGGCACAGGCAAGTCAGCGAAGGCGAGCCTGCGAACGCTGTGAGCAAAGCCCTGAAGGGCGCGCAGCGGCAGACGAAACACCTGCTTGAGTCCGAGCAGCATCTGAATCACGGCGTCCGAGTAGACGCGTGGCCGGCCACGATTGAGCGATCCAGCCTCGGGCTCCTGCTTCAGCACGCTCCTGTCGATCCACATCGTCACGTCACCTCTGGCGATCAGCCCGGCGTTGTATGCCGACCAATTCCTGACGCGATAGACCCCCTTGGGCTCACGCGTCTTGTGCTCGTCCTTGCGCATCTTCTCGCACGAAAAAGTCGAGAATCTACGCAGGTCCACGCAAAGTTAACAGGGGCGCCTCCATGACTGTTGTGCGTAAACGTCATTCGGCTCGCCGCGCGGCACCAAGATTTATGCAACAACGCCCTTCGTAAGCCTCGCCAGATCACGGTATTGCCTGGTGGCGGATCGTTAGCGCGTGCCAGATAGCCGCCCAGTTGGGCGAGTTTGATGGTGTACCGGGTAAGAGGCTCGGCAGTTGATGTCTTCGCGGTATCTTTGACCAACTGATCAAGCCGCTCCATTTCTGGCGGCGTTAATCCGATTTCTGCCGGTAGACGTGGGGTGGCTCGATGCACCATCGTCAGCCAGAAGATACGCCAACTCACAACACAGAATACGGCGATCAGATTGGCCAGCCGGTCGGCGGTACGCAACATGGAGTCCTCTGCCTTGCAGCCGGACTTCAGGATCTTGTGGAACACTTCAATTTTCCATCGTAGCGCGTACCAGTCCAGCTTCTCGACAGCTTGCCTGCGGGTGGTCACCGGCAAATTTGTGATCAGCTTCCACTCTATGCGCTTCCTTCCTGCAGGTGCGCCTCGTTCAATAGCATGGATCACCGTTAGGCGCAAAGCAGGGTAACGTCGTTGTTTGCCAATCGGAGGCAACACTGTTATGCGCCGATATCGTAGCTCCAGTACCGCTCGATGAGCCTTGCCAGTTTGGTCCCGGACTGTAATCCGATGTACGCCTTTAACCTGAACCTCATCCATCTCGTTGGCGATCGTGTGGCTCCCATCCCCAGCAAGCCGGTCAACGCAGGTACGAACCAAGAAATTTGTTTGAAGCTCTTGGGAAAGGCAGAAGAGTTCGTAAATATCGCTCTCACGATCGCCAACGTGAACGCACCGTTGCGGTTGTTCAAGCAGTGCCGTTGATTGCCGTAGATTCTCGAGCCACCGGTAGCTCTCCTTTTCTTCGATCGGCACGCGTGTCGGATTGATCTTGCGCTTGAGCGCGCTGCATCCTTTGAATTTCTTCCGCGTCCAGAATTTGACAGCGGCAAGACCCAATGGGACTCCTTGGGTGGTGACCGCTAGACTAGAATGCATCAGAATCCCACAGACCGTATGCATCGAACTCCGGCCCGATTCGTCCTTGCGACTTGCGACTTTGTGCGTCAAGCCAATGAGCTCTGGCCGCTCTCGTTTGTATGAGAATTCGGTCGTATCCTGCAATATCAGAACATGACCCTGCGATGCGGTGAGGCGGCTTCGGGTTGCTTCGAAGTGTCCGCTCAGAATATCCTGTTCACTGACCTTGGGATTGGAGAAGAACCTATAGGCTGCCTTCGTGTTGCACCAGTCCTGAAAGGCCATCGGGATGCTTTGCCCCATACAAGACCACAAACGTTCAAGAACCAACCGGAATCTCTTCCCCAACCGCTCGTCGCGGAACTGACTTCGTCTAGTCTCTTCATCCAGCCACGCATTGGCCTTCAACTCCATGGCCCCATTGCCTTTGCCGCCTCCGTTCGCCATCTCTCGTTGTTGTCGAATGTACACGCAACAACGTTAACAGAATGGCTCTCTCGTTAACAGAGGTAATCGACCAAATATTTGTGGGTAATCGCAAGGATGACAAGGCGATTACAGATTAATGCGTGCTGGAGCCTTCGGCGGCATTCGCGCTCGACGAATGTGCTCACGTGCCTTGCCGAGGTCGGCGCGCGTCAAGGTAGTTGTCGCCTCAGTCATGCAGCCAAGGGCTGTATTTCTTTTGTCTGTGACGCCATGACCACCACCGAGTCCCGTTCAGGGTTAAGCGTCGCGGCTCCTCCGGTTTCTGCAGTGTGGTCAATTCGCGCTCCCGAGGCGACGCGCATGGGTGTCTTCTGCCTGCAGCCGTAGCACCTGAGCGAACACGGCTGCGGCATACCAAGTCTGGTCTAGCTATCAGGCCTCAGTAGTTGTCAGTCGGTAGTCGGCGAGTTGTTCACGCAGGCGCATCTTCAGGATCTTGCCAGTCGCACCGATCGGGATGCTTTCCATAAACACCACATCGTCCGGGATCTGCCACTTGGCCGTCTTGCCCTCGTAGAACGCGAGCAGTTCCTCGCGCGTGACCTCTGCGCCAGGCTTCTTGACCACAGCGATAATCGGCCGCTCTTCCCACTTCGGGTGGTGAGCGCTGATACACGCGGCAATGGCCACGGCCGGGTGCGCCATAGCGATGTTCTCGATGTCGATGGAACTGATCCACTCGCCGCCAGATTTGATCAAGTCCTTGCTGCGGTCAGTGATCTGCATGAAACCGTCCGCATCGATCGTGGCTACGTCGCCAGTAGGAAACCATCCGTCCACCAACGGATCGCCGCCTTCGCTCTTGAAGTACGCTTTGATCACCCACGGCCCCTTGACCAGGAGATCCCCATAGGTCTCACCGTCCCAGGGCAATTCCTTGCCGTCGGTGTCCACAATCTTCATGTCCAACCCTGACAATGCGCGCCAGTGCTTGAGCCGGATCGCCAGTTGCGCTTCAGCTTCCAGACTCAGATGCCTTTCCTTCAGCATGCACAGAGTGCCCAGGGGACTTGTCTCCGTCATGCCCCACGCATGCTGTACGTCCACGCCATATTGATCGCGGAAGGCATTGATCATGGCTGGCGGGCAGGCCGAGCCGCCGATCATCGTCCGCTTGAGAGTGCTGAACTTCAGGCCATTGCCCTGCGTATGCGCCAGCAGCATCTGCCAGACGGTCGGCACGCCAGCGGCGAATGTAACCTTCTCGGCCTCGATCAACCCATGGATGGACTTGCCATCCAGTGCCGGGCCTGGGAACACAAGCTTGCAGCCCGCCAGGGCCGCGGAATATGGAAGCCCCCAGGCGTTGACGTGGAACATCGGTACCACTGGCAGCACCGATTCGCGGGCCGACAGATTCATCGCGTCCGGCAGCGTTGCTGCGAGAGCGTGCAGCGTGGTCGAGCGGTGGCTGTACAGCACCCCTTTCGGATTGCCGGTGGTACCGCTGGTGTAGCACATGCTGGAGGCGGAATTCTCGTCGAACTCGGGCCAGTCGTAGGTGTCAGCTTGCCCCGCGATCCAGGCTTCGTAGCTCACGAGGTTCGGGATGCCGGTGTCCTGCGGCAGCTTGTCTGCGTCGGCCAGCGCCACCCACTTCTTCACCGTGGGGCACTTGGTATGCACGGCCTGCACTAGCGGCAGGAAGTTGGTGTCGAAGGCCAGCACCTGGTCCTCGGCGTGGTTGATGATCCAGGCGATCTGGTCGGGGTGCAGGCGCGGGTTGATGGTGTGCAGCACGCGGCCCGAGCCCGAGACGCCGTAGAAGAGCTCCAGGTGGCGGTAGCCATTCCAGGCCAGCGTGGCCACCCGCTCGGAGAATGCCAGCTTATCGGCGTCGAGCGCGTTGGCCACGCAGCGCGCGCGCCGTGCGACGTCGACCCAGGTGCAGCGGTGGATATCGCCCTCAACGCGGCGAGAGACGATTTCGGCTTCACCATGGTGGCGCTCAGCAAAGTCGATCAGGTTGGAAATCAAAAGCGGACGAACTTGCATCAAACCGAGCATGGAACACGCTCCTTGTGTGAAAAGAATGTCGGTAAGCACGAGCACTCATCACCGCATCCCGCCAGGGATGTGGTGCGGCGCCAGAGAAACTTCTTGTCGCCAGCGTCCTCAGCTCGAGGGACTACTGCTGCGTTCGATGTCCTGCGTCAGAAGTTCGACGAGGCGCTCAGGCATCGTGATGTGCGGGTTGTGCGTTGCATTCAGCTCGTGAAACGTCCAGCCGGAATGGCCGCGGGCGCGTGCGGCAGAACTGCCGAAGCTGTCGTACAGACCGATCCGTGTGCAGTAGACATACGTGGCCGGGAGACGGCTCGCATGATCCCTCGCCGGCAGTGCGGATGTGAACGTGTGCAAGGGCTGAGGCCCTCGTCGCGTCGCTGCGAGGTCGAGATCACGCGTGGGCGTGTCCTCGGGCATGGGCGTGGGTGGAATCAGCCACCCGAATCCCTTCTGCTGCGCGGCTTCCAGCACGCCCCGACTCTGTACCCGTGGCAAGAGGTCGAGCGCACACTCGCCGGGCTCCGGAAGCAGCGCATCGACGTAAATCAGCCGCCGGATCCGATTGGCCACCCGCGCAGCAACGCCAGTCGCAACCATCCCGCCATAGCTGTGTCCAACGAGCACGACATCGGATAGATCTTCGTGTTCGATGACCTGAACGATGTCTTCGATGTGCGTGTTCAGGTCAATGCCAGGATTCAGCAAGTGCGCCCTCTCCCCCAAGCCGGTACAGGTCGGCATTACGAAGCGGATGCCCTTGCCGAGGAAAAGCGAATGCATCCGCCACCACGCCCACCCGCCGGACCAGGCACCATGCACTCCCACAAAGACAGGCATGGCCGGCCTCAGCATCGGTAGGCGAGGAAACCGCCATCCAGAAGGACTTCGGCACCGGTGACGTAGGCGGCCGCATCCGATGCGAGAAACAGAATGGCATTGGCGGCATCCTCTCTGCCTCCAGTGCCACCGAGCGGCACGGTCTCGAAGAACTTCTTCCGCATGGCCGGATCCGCGGAGACCACGGACGTTCTCATCGGCGGCAGCAGCCCCGGCACAATCGCATTGACGCGCACACCCGATCTTGCGTATTCACCGGCTGCGCACCGGGTCATTCCCAGCACGCCCGCCTTGACCGCGGCATAGCCCATGTGAAGGCCCGGCAAACCGCAGTAGGCCGCAACCGACGACACCGTCACGATCGATCCGCCACCGGCCCGAACAATCGCTTTCGCCCCATGCCGAATCGCCAGGAAGGTCCCACGAATATGCACCGACGTCAGCCGGTCCATGTATTCAACATTTTCATGGTCCGGCACCATTCCGCTAATGCCGGCATTGCTGACAACGACATGCACGGCCCCAAAGACCTTTTCCGCGGACGCTATCGCGTGCCTCCAGTCCGTCTCGCTCGACACATCGAGCTTGACGAAAGACGCGTCCCCGCCCGTTTCATTGATGGCCTGCGTCACTGCGACGCCCTCATCCTCCAACAAGTCCGCGAGCACGACGCGAGCACCCTCGGCGGCGAACATCCTCGCCGTCACGTCACCAATGCCACTGGCAGCGCCAGTCACAAAAACAGTCTTGTCCTTGAACCGCATGCTTGTCTCCAATGTTGATGCCACCCCGTCAGGGCAGCTATTTGTGCATGCCTAATATTGTACATATATATTAGCCGCATGCAAAACTATACCCGCGATGAGCCTCTTCTTATTGGCGAATGGAAACGATTTTGCCGTCGGATATGTCCACGGCAGGGCCACGGGCGAAAGCCATTCAGCTAACATATCAACCCTACACAGCTTCAACACTCAACCTGGGCGAGCATCGATGCCTCGCCATCGCGAACAATCAGAGGGCTATGCGACGGACATCCAACAAGGCAGCCAACACGCGCGGACTTACGACCGACGCCGGACCTGGCGAACTCAGCAGGCAGCGGACCACCAAGATGGCAAAGCGCATGCCAGCGCCATCGCTCGCCGAGCAAGCCTACAAAGCCATCGAGGAACTGATCATCACGCTCCAATTACCGCCCGGCATGGCTTTGTCTGAAAGCAGCCTGTCTGAATCCCTGGAGATCGGCCGAACCCCCATTCGCGAGGCATTGCAACGTCTCGCCATGGAGGGACTGGTATCCATCGTTCCCAAGCGCGGGGTGTTCGTTTCCGAAACAAACATCCTGACCCAACTGCGCTTGCTGGAACTGCGGCGTGAAGTTCAGCGTTTGCTGGCTCGGCTTGCTGCCGAGAGAGCCACCGTGGAGGAGAGGGCCAAGTTCGCCAACATTGAAGCTGGATTGACCCAAGCCGCCGCAGAGCATGATGAGAAGCTGTTTTCCCAGCTTGACCGTGAACTGGACGAGCGGATGTGGGACGCAGCGCGAAACGAATTCATTGTCAAGACGATGTCATTGATGCGTGGCCTGTCCCGGCGTTTCTGGTTTGAACACTATCGCCGCACGGGCGACCTTCCATTGGCCGCCAAGCTTCATGCAAAGATCGCGAAAGCCATAAGCCAGGGCAAGCCGGCGGATGCTGCGGCCGCGTCGGATCGCCTGATCGACTACATCGAGAGCTTTTCTCGCGAGACGATCGAAAAGTGACGGCGGCACGCGCGCGTACGGAAGCGCTCGGCTCCGTGCTCTGCGCGCACGGAGCCAAGACCGCCGGCACAACATAACTTTGCCCGGAACATCGCGGTTTCCTACTGCGTTCCGCCCTCCCTTTCGGGAGCATCCCGGCTGACATCCGGGAAAATCCAGATCGACAGCACCATGAACACCGCAAGGAAGAAGGCGACATAAGCCGGCCGGGACAGATCGTGCGAGAGTTCGTACTGGCCGGTCAGCGCGAACACGCCGAAAATCAGAATCGAGAGAATGAATTTGAACTTGAACGGCATCGTGGACTCCTGGGGTGACGATTCGGTTTCAATGGGCGTCCGTGCGCGACTCGGGAATCTTGACGTTGCCCGGCTTGGGCGTGCGAGACGTCCGGCGCAGATTCTTCTTCAGGTACTTGCTGCTGTACCCATTGAACAGATGACCGAAGAAGCCGCGATCCAGGTCGGAGGTTCCGAGCAGCCAATCGAAAATGGGCGTACCGATTCCCATGTTGACTTCCATCATCAATGCTTGGTCATGGTGCGCCTGGTGATGCCTTCGCGCGGTATTGATGATGGGCAGATTGCGGACCAGCCAGTTGTCATCGACGTGGCAGCAGAAGTGAACGACCTCGTAGAACATATAGCTGCCCGTCAGGGCAGTCATCAGAAGCCATCCAAAGTTGGGAGAAATGATGAGGCCGGCGGTCAGTGAGGGCGCGAGCGACAGCAGCGTCAACACGATCATGGTGAACGGGGGAAAGAATGTCACGCGCCAGTCGCGGTGATCCGCAAATCGCATCTCCTGCTCCGTGAAGAACTGGTGATGCATGAGGGTGTGCCGGATATACAGTGCCCTCAGCATGGGACTCTTGCGCGGCCTGTGCATTGTTTGGGTGTGCAGAAGATATTCAGCGAGCTGATAGGAAAGGAACCCCAACGGCAGAGCCAGCCAATCCCGCCATTGCACACTCACGAGATTGGACGTGTAGATGTAGATGGCCGCGATACCACTCATCGCGATGATCATCAGATGCAGCCATCCGTGGTACCACCCTGCCACGCGATACCTGTATTCCTTGCGATAGCGACGTTGTCTGTCGCTCATACAGCTGTGTTGAAGTTCCATGATTACCTTCGTGGAAGTCGGGTTGAAAGACTGAAATTCAGGGGCAAATTGATCGCGAATCGCCAGTGCCGACTCAACTACAGGCGATGCGCAGGAACTCCTCGATGCTTTCCGAAGTCAGATGCCATTCGTTCGAAAGGTTCGCCACCATGGCTCGCATGAAGGCTTCCGAGGATGAGCGGGCCAGCCCGGCGTTGTCCGTATGGTCGAAAAGCAGCGCGAAGGCCAGCTGCCTGGGTTCCTGCCCTTCGTAGCCCCATTCGAATCCCATGTCCGTATAGCGTTGAATATCTGCCTTGTCGGGCAGCGGCCTGCCATCAACATGCACCTTGACGCCATCGATGGTTCGATCACCTGTGTAGGTTTTCATAGCTACTCCTTGTTGTGATGTGCATTACAGTTCCACTGCTCCGGCGATCACGCTCATCACATCCGGGCTCGCAAGCGCATTCTCGAGTGAGCCTGAATAGATGATTTCCCCTCGTTCAATGACGAAGAGTTTGTCAATGTATTCAGGCACGTGATGCAAGTTGGATTCCGCCATCACGATGGCCTTTCCGGATTGGCGGATCGCCGCGACCCCTTCTGCTACCTGCGGAATGATGGCTGGCGACAGCCCTTCGAATGGCTCGTCGAGCAGCAACAACTCCGCATCGAGAGCGAGCGCGCGTGCAATCGACACCATTTTTCGCTCACCGCCAGAGAGTTCGGCGCCGCCGCGTTTTCGATATCGCTCGAGCTTGGGGAAGATCCGGTAGGCCTCTGCGATGCGCTCGGCGGCGGAACGCCCGCGCGTGCGGGTCCAGGTCGGGAGTTCGATGTTTTCCTCAACCGTCAGGTCGGCATAGACCTCGGATTCCTCGGGCGAGAAGCCGATGCCCTGCTGCGCGACCTGCCAAGTGGCCAGCTTCGCCAGATCTTGATCATGCCACCGCAGGTGGCCCGAGACCGGGCGGAGGTAGCCCATCAGCGTCCGGAACGTGGTGGTCTTGCCGGCGCCATTGCGCCCCAGAAGGCACACCAGCTCACCAGGCTTCACGTCAAGATTGACACCCCGCAGAATCCGGCTGCCCTGGATTTCTACGCACAGATCAACGACGTTCAGCATAGCAGCGTCTCCCCGGCGGATTGAGCCTGCTTGCTGTGCGCCGGTCCGATGACGGCCTCCAGCATGAGCGGGTCTTTGAAGAAGGCATCTGGCGTCATGTCTCCGATCACTCGCCCTTCCTGAAGCGCCACGATGCGGTGGGAGTACCTTGCGACAAGGGTCATATCATGCTCGACTTGGATGATCGTACCGACCCCTTGCAGGCGCGCCGCCTTGACGAGCAATTCCATGATGTCGTATTTGTCGGCGCTGGCCACGCCGGAGGTTGGTTCGTCCATCAGGATGGCCCTGGGACGCAACGCGAAGGCGCTTGCGATATCGAGCAGCTTCTTCTCTCCCTGGGAAAGTTCGCCGGTCGTTGTCGTCAACTTCTGAGACAACCCGAAAGTGGCCGCGACCCGCTGGACTTCGTCATCTATTTGACGGCTCTTGAAGAGCGTGGCGAACGGATTGCGCGCCTTGCCCTGCCTGGATGAAACTGCCACGGCGATCGATTCCCAGACGGAAAGGCTGGGAAAGACATTCACGAGCTGGAATGAGCGGGCCATGCCCATGGCTGCCAGCCTGACAGGGCCAATTCCGGCGATGCTCCGGCCGCTGAAATGCACGGATCCGCTCGTGGGCCTGGACAGTCCAGTCAGGACATTGACTAGCGTCGTCTTGCCTGCGCCGTTGGGACCGACAATCGAGACGAACTCAGTATCGCCAATGTTCAACGAGACGTCCCTTAACGCCTGGTACGAGCCGTAGGCCTTGGAAACATTTTGAGCACTAAGTATCATATTCATGGCTGTGCTCCTGGGTTCTTGCCGGGTCCGCGGTACTTCGAGAGGGTTCCGAGCAACCCATCCGGAAGTGCGAGAACGAGAACCGTCAGCGTGGCGCCCAGCAGGAATCGCCAATACTGGGTTTCGGAGGCCGCGATGTCCTGGAGCAGGACGAAGATGAGCGCGCCGACGCCCGGGCCTGAGAATGTGCCGGCCCCACCAAGGACCAGCATGAAGATGAGATTTCCCGATTGGGTCCAGTACGCCAGCTCCGGGTCGGCAAGGCCGGTCGAGACTCCGAGCATAGCCCCACCAATGGAACCCAGCATGCCTGACAGGACAAAGGCGCCGAGTCGCAGGCGATACACATGCACCCCGAGATATCGCGCCTTGTTCTCGTTGTCCCGGATGGCTTGCAGATGCAGTCCGACGGGAGACTTGATCATGCGATAGGTCACCAGGACGAACACCACATACACGACCAGACAGTAGTAGTAGAACGGCCCGCTGAGAAACTGCGTGGCGCTCATGTCCCATGTCTGCCCGAGCAGCGTCGGCCGCAGCACGCGCATGCCTTGGTCGCCGCCGGTGAGGTCATAGAACTTGAACAGGAAGGAGTGCAGGAGCATCCCGATGGCCAATGTCAGTACGCCAAAAAAGATGTGGGTAAACCTCACGCACAGGGCGCCAACGATAAGGGCGATGGATGCGCCCACTCCCGAGGCAACCAGGAGAATCCACTCGAACGACAAGATTCCGTGTTGAGTCGCCACGGCCGCGCAGTAGGCACCGATCGCGAGGAACATGGCGTGTCCGAAGGACAGCATTCCTGTGTATCCGAACAGAATGTTCATTCCCAGTACTGCAATGCCGTAGGCAATCACCGGCATGAGCGTGACGGTGGCATAGGCACTCAGCAAGACCGGCGACACAGCCAAGCCCACCAGGAGAATCACCAATGGACCAACACCGCCAAGCAAGAGTGGTCGTGCCGCCGGCGTCGAGGCCGGAAGCGTCTCGGGCAACGCGCTCATACAGCCTCCTTTCCGAACAGGCCCTTGGGGCGGAACAGCAGAACGGCCACGACAACGAGATAGATGGAGAGAATCTCGACTTCAGAGGCGAACGTCACAGCGACCGTCCGCATCAGGCCGACGATGACCGCGCCTGCTACGGCTCCGGCCATGCTCCCCAGGCCGCCAATCACCACGACGGCAAAGGCGTCAACGACGAGTTCGGCCGCCATCGTCAGTGAGGCCGCCGAAGTCGGGACGATTAGCGCGCCGCCGACCGTTCCCAGGATGCAGCCTACGGTGAACACAAGTGTGAAGACTCGCGAGGCGTTCACTCCCAATGCTTCTGTCATGTCCCTGTTCTCGGCGGTAGCGCGCACGATCCGGCCGACCCGACTGCGCTTGAGTGTCAGGCCCAGTATCAGCGCAATGGCAATGCTGGCCAGAATCACGAGCAGGTTGTAGATGGGAATGCTGACGGCTTGAGCCTCAAGCGTTCCATACGCACCGTACAATGCCGTATCCATCGAGCGCGGCGCTGCTCCCCAGAAGAACCGGAACACATCCTGGAACATCAGCACTAGGCCGAACGTCAGCAGCAACTGATAGCTGGGGTCGCGCCGATAGACCGGGCGCAGCATCAGTTCCAAGGGTGCGCCGACCAACCCGATCGCCAAGCCCGCAAGGACCAACACAGGGATCAGCAGCAGCGCTGGCAGTTGCCATTGCTGCACGATGCTAACAACAGTGATCGCGAAGAAGGCGCCAAGGGCATAGAAAGAGCCGCAAGCAAGATTGACGATCTTCTGAACACCAAATATCAACTGCAACCCGCAGGCCACGAGAAACAGTACGGCCGCCTGGAACAGGCCTGCCAGAATGAGATTCAAATATTGCACAACGGCTTTGCTCCGGGATGGAGGGGCGGACCGATAGGGATGCCCCTGTAGAAGGTGCCGCGCCAAGACCACGATGTTCTCGCCGTGCGCTGCGAGAAACCCGCAGCGGCGCTGCTCGGGTGGCGGAAGATCAGATGCGGAAATCAGCGCTCTTGATCCACTGCCAGTAGTCCGCGCCTGCGGGCTTTTGCAGTCTGTCGGAGAACACCACCGTGATATCCGACAGCAGCGGGTACGGATAGTCACTCTGGTGTTTGGCCAAGCCCTGGTAGAACATCTGCTCGGCGATCTTGTCAGCCCGGTATCGTCCACGTCCGCCAAAACTTTCGACTTCGGCGCCCACAATCGATTCCGCGATCTCATCCGTCTTTGGCCACCGGCCAGTGGCTTTGGCGGCCTTCTCGACGCCAGCCTTGTAGGCCATCAGGTTGAAGTACGCACGGTCCGCCGATGAGGTCGGCACAGCCTTGTAGCGCGCCTGGTACTCCGAAACAAAGGTCTTCTGCAGCTCGGATGCCCCCGGCAAGGCAAAGAAGAAGGTGTTGTGCCCCAGCACGGTACCTTCCGGGACGAAACTGCTTCTCAGGTCATTGATCTGCCCTCCTGCCACGGTCGAGGCAATGATGGATCGCAATCCGGAAGCGGACGCCTGGCGCAGGAAGATCGGCAAGTCCGAGAGAAAGAGCGAGGTGAAGATCAGATCGGGCTTGGACGCATTCAGCGCAGCCACGTTGGTCGTGTGGTCCGTGGCGCCGACCTTGACCCACTGCTCAGATACGACCTTGGCCTTGATCCCGAACCTTTCGAGCAGCGCCTTGAACGTATCCCAGCAGTTGCGGCCATAGGAATAGTCCGGGTTGATGCCCGCCACGGTGACAAACTTGCCCTTGTAGTGCTTTATGACCATGAGTGCGGCCATCACCGCTTCGCACTCGTTGTCGGTGGAACGAAACACGAAGCGCGATTTCGGCATCGACTCCTGAACACCGTTCTGGGTCGTGCCATCCCAGCACTGCAGGAGAACGCGCTCATCCTCGGCAACAGGCGCGACGGCCAGGGTGACACCCGTGGAGATGAGGCCATGCACGGCATCGACTTTTTCCTGGAGCACGAGGTGCCGGAAGCGCTCGATGGTGTCCTTTGGTGTCGTCTCTTCCTGGACGACGAGCTCCACTCTTCTGCCCGCGATGCCGCCGGACCGATTGATGCGATCCGCCCCCCATCTGACGGCCCGGATGCTGTCCTCACCCAGAAACGCCCCGACTCCTGATCGTGGTGCGAGCAATCCAAGGCGCAGTGGCCGGTCTTGCGCGATGGCCGGAGCCCCAAGGGCCAATGCTGCACCGCCCAGTGCCCCGCGCAAAAAGATCCGTCGATTGATCATGAGGTCTCCTGTGCCTTCTGGCATATCTCTCGAGTTGATATATGTCGCTAATATGTTAGTAGAATATATCACCTTTAAGAAGATGCCCGGGATTGGTGTTTTCCCTTGCTTTGTCGCCGCCCGTCTCGACGATCCACTTCTTGCAGGATGTCGCTCAATAACCTCGCCCCGCTGCCGTAGCTCAGTACTTGCATCGCCCATCAGTCGTGGTTCATGTGACCAACCGAGGCCGACACTGCAAGACATGCCGCGATCGCAGCCAACGAAAAAGCGAATGGCTATGAGTTCGTCGACACGGGTGGATGGCGACAGGCCTTTGAGGAGATCCTCGCTAAAGCTAACATCGGGCCCGGGCTCTCCTACTGGCTTCGCTGGCTTATGTGCTGATGGAGCGCCTGCGTACGATCGGCCTGGCGGGCACCGACCTGGCCCGCGCCCAGGTCTGGACCTTGCGCTGCCGCTTACTCAAAGTTGGTGCCGTCATCGTGCGCAACAGCCGCCGGATTCGCTTCTTTCTTGCCAGCGCGTTTCCTCATCAAGAATCTTTCCTGCTCGCCGCACAGCGCTTCGCCTCCGGCTGATGCAAACACGGTGCCTTCCACTCCATGCTGAACACATGGGGTCGGGGGATCTTTGGCCGCAGCGACGCACGTTGCTCGCAAAACAGGCAGAGAAGACGCCCCCAACGCCATTTCACTCGTGCTTTCTCACTAGCTCGGGTGTTTAAGCTTCAGCACGAAATATGCGGGTTAGCGCCAGAGCCTGGCGCGCCGGCCGCTGACGGGGCGGCCGGCCGCGTCCCAAAGAAAGCAAAGAGAAATCAAACCTGGAGGAGATTTATGAAGAAGATCGTACCCGGCAGCGCCGCCGCCCTGCTTTGCGCGGCAACCCTGCTGCCGGTGCCGGCACACGCGCAGAGCGTGCTGCTCGGCGGGCAAATCAAGCTGGGCCTGGATGCCACCACCACCGGCGCAGGACGCGCCGGCAGTTCAACAGGGCGCGCCTACCGCGAAACCAACAACACGAGCTTTTTCTTCCCTGACAGCAAGGAAGAGCTCAACAGCCAGCTCAAGGCGCTCTACCACCTGGAATGGGACTTCTCCGCGGACACCGGAGCCCAAGGGGCCGCGCGCGCCTTTTACGTCGGCTTCGACCACGCCGACTGGGGTCGGCTGCAGCTGGGCCGCCAGTCGGTCTACTTCAGCCATCACTGGTTCATCAACGATACGCATGGCGCGTTCGATGCCGCGCCAAACGCGGCCAACTCGCTCAACGTGCTGGGGACCATCAACGGCGCGTATTTTGCCGGCAACTTCCTCAACAACACCGTGCGCTGGGAAGCGCCCACCTACCTTGGCTTCTCGGGCATCGCCTCGTACTCGTTCGAAGCCGAACAACCCGGCAACGGCCGCAATCACACGTGGTATCTCGGGCCGACCTACACCAACAGGGGCCTCAAGATCGGCTACTTCCACATGGAGCGCAACAGCCAGGGCACCTTGCCGGCCCAAGCGGTAGGCGCGCTGGACCAGACCGCCGACCGCCTGGCCATTGGCTACACCTGGCAAGGCCTGCGTTTTGGCGCGGTGGTCGACCGCAACCGCGTGCACGACAGGACTGCCAACACCACGCAGGACCGTTACGCCTTCGCCATTCCCGTCAACTATGAAACGGGCCCCCACGTGTTCTCCATGACCTACGGCCAGGCGTTCTCCATGCACCTGAACGGCAACACCGTCAATGGCACCGGCGCGCGCATGCTGTCGCTCAGCTACCAGTACAAGATGAGCCGCCGGACCACGCTCGACCTGACCCTGGTGGAGTTGCGCAACCAGGCTAGCTAACGGGCGCTAGAATTTCCGGCTCAGCGGCCTCAACGGCTCGGCGCAACTCTCGGCGCAGGATGCCGGTGCGCGCTCGCGCATGGCGTACCGGGGTGTAAAGCACTTGTTCTGAAGGCGCTTTCCCGCCGGCCCGTTCGCGCTGTCGCGAGAACGGGCCACCACGCTCAGGCCGCCCCAGCCGTGGCAAGGCCGGACGGCGGCGACGCGTTCGAGGCGATCGAAACGGTGATGCCATAGCATGCGTTCACCAAGAGTGTCACCGAAGCTGAGCAAATCGCCCAGCCGGAATCGTTCGATTTCCTGCATCTGGTGGGCGACCATTTTTCGACGTTGCGTCGCTATGTGCCGGAGTTTCTCGACATCCTGAAGCTGCGTGCCGCGCCAGCCGCCAAGGACGTGCTGGCGGCCGTCGACACGATCCGGACGATGAACTTCAACGATGCGCGAAAGGTCCCGGCCGATGCGCCGACGTCCTTCGTCAAGAAACGCTGGGAGCCATCGGCGCTGGCCAAGAACGGCATCGATCGCCGGTACTATGAATTGTGCACACTGTCCGAACTGCGCAATCGCCTGCGTTCCGGCGACATCTGGGTCCAGGGCTCGCGGCAATTCAAGGACTTCGACGAGTAGCTGCTGCCAGCGGAGAAGTTCGTCGCGCTCAGACAGAGTCGTCTGTTGCCGCTGCCCATCCGATCGACCAGACCGCCCTGATGTTGCCGCGCGTCAAGATTACCGAACTGCTGATGGAGGTCGACGGGTGGACCGGTTTCACTCGCCATTTCACCCATCAGAAGACAGGCGAGCCAGCCGTTGACAAGACATTGCTCCTAACGACGATTCTTGTGGGCGACTGTTCAACATCGCGAAGAAAAAGCACCAACAGCAGTTTCACCTGTCCGGGAAATCGATCAACGAAGATACGGTCATGCAGGTCGACGATCTCGTCGGTGACCGTCGCACAGGCCTCCATTACAATTGCCACCAGGGTCGCGTGGCGGCGTTGCGGCCCGAATTTCGCGAGGTCGTTGGGCCCACGAACGATTCATCCCGAACGACGCCGCGACATCATCCGGATGCTCCCCCTCGGCCATGCATTGCACCACAAGGATGCGCATTTCTTCAAGCGTGTTGTGAGCCAAGCTGCGCCCGTCCCGCATGAGCGCCCCTCAATGACTATCGCTCAATCATAGACAATTTGTCCGCCAAATTTCTGACTTATGAGGCTCGGTTTGGTTGCGAGAATCCATGAGCAAAGAGCCCACAGTCATTGTACTGTCGCAGGGGGCCCAGCCACTGCGCTGTGCCCAGGCAACGACCTGCTGCGTCAGCACGTCAATCGGATCCATGGCATTAACCATGAGAACGTCCGGCTCGCTTACCGGACTTTCCAACGTTGCAAATTGATCGGCGACCAATGCCGAAGTAAAAAAATGTCCGGAGCGGGACTGCACACGCTGCAGCGCGGCTTCATAGGGCAGTTCGAGAAATACAAATCCCAACTGTGAATTTCCTGCACGTAGACGGTCACGGTACTTGCGTCGCAACGCCGAGCAGGTCAGCACTATGCCATTGACGTCGTTGCGGGGGGCAAGCAGACCCGCCAGATGATCCAGCCACCCAGCCCTGTCGTCGTCGGTCAGCGCAATGCCTACCGACATCTTCCTTATGCTCAGTGCCGGGTGAAAAACGTCACCCTCAAAGAGTGGCCAATTGAGTGCCTGTGCGAATGCCTCGGCAACAGTGGATTTGCCGCAGCCGGAAACTCCCATCACCACGATAGAAGGAGATTTGCGATTTGAGATGGGGCTATTCGGCATGGCTGAAAAAGTGAACTAACTTACTGCGATCAAGCGTATCTTTGAGCGAACTCATTGAAACGATTGCTCAACAGCTTCCGCTCGGATGAGTGGGCACACCAAGCGCAACGCGACGATTTGCTGAGTTTGCTTAGACTGAGATGCACTGGTACAGCGAAGGCTGTTACGGCGCGGTGATGTTGGCGCGCTTGACCAGGGCGCGGTTTTTCTCCAGCACGGAGGCGATCAGCTGCCGCGAGGCCTGCTCGTCGCCAATGGAGGACTGCGCTCCTATCTCTTGCAGGCGGCGCTGAACGTCGGGCTGTTGCACAGCACGGGCAGCGGCGGCGCGCAAGGCATCGGCAATGGGCGCGGGCACCTGGTTCGGTATGACCAGGCTGAGCCGGGTAACCGCTCGCTCATTCAAGTCGGCGTGGCCAAGTTCTGTATAGGTGGGCACGCGCGACAATTCGGGCTGGCGCGCCGCGCCGCTCACTGCCAGCGGCACCAGCTTACCTGTGCGCACATGTGGCATTGCAGACGGCAGTGAGTCCATCACCACTTGGACCACGCCAGCAACGCTGTCGGTCATTGCTGGCCCGTTGCCGCGGTAGGGAACGGCAACGATCTTCACGCCCAGTGCTTCGTTGAAGGCTTCGACAAACAGATGGCCGGAGCTGCCCACGCCGGGCACACCGCAACTATAGACGCCGGGCTTACGCTTGATCTCGGCGACAAAGCCCGCAAAGTCCTTGGCGGGGAAACTGGGATGCACGGCCAGCATGGACCACAAGCTGACCAGATTGAAAGGGCGCAGCCGCTCGTTGGCTTTCGCCGCCTTGCCCGAGAAGAGCGGGTTCACCATCCAGGTGCTGTCAGTACCGATGCCAATGCTGTAGCCGTCCGGGGCGGCCGTGGCAATCGCCTCGGTGCCTATCATACCGGCGGCACCAGTTCGGTTTTCGACGATCACGGCCTGCCCGAACTCCTTGCGCAGGGCTTCGGCGATCACACGTGCGATCAGGTCAGTGGAGCCCCCCACCGCAAACGGCACGATCAGCCGGATCGGTCTGGCAGGGAAAGCGGGTTGCGAGCGCACTGGCAAGGACGCCAGGCCCAGCGCGGACACTGCATAGAGGCAAGCAGCGCGGCGAGAAATGACAATAGACATAGAAGGCTCCCAGGAAAAAAGAAAGGGATAGCGGTGGGTCAGCGCAGCAATATTTGCGATAGCACTAGCAAGCTGCGTCAATCGATAGGCCGGCCTGCTGTCTCTTTCATGAACGGCAGCGGTGTGAGGGAAAGGAGACCGCAGCCGATCAGATACCACGCGGGCGAGAACACGTTGCCGCTCAACTGAATCAGCAGGGTCGCGAAAAACTGGGCAAATCCGCCAAAAATTGAGGCACCAGTACAGTAGACAATCGACATCCCTGTGACGCGCACGGTTCGAGGAAACAGTTCAGGCTGAAGCACAAGACCAGGGACGATGGTGAACGTCGACAGGATCGCAAGAACAGTACACACGCTGACCAGGACGAATAACGTCGGAATTGCGTGGATCAGCATGAAGGCAGGATAGATCGCGGCGATGAGCAGCAGCCGCGAAACCGCCAGGACTGGCTTCCGGCCGATGCGGTCAGACAATATC
Source organism: Cupriavidus sp. GW821-FHT07C08 (assembly GCF_059419025.1). NCBI lineage: Bacteria > Pseudomonadati > Pseudomonadota > Betaproteobacteria > Burkholderiales > Burkholderiaceae > Cupriavidus > Cupriavidus sp. GW821-FHT07C08. Next base: position 81,443 of record NZ_JBWKQZ010000036.1, on the reverse strand, counting down.
CCAGCGATCGGTGCGCAGACCACCATAATCGCTGCTGCAGCAACAGGCGCCCATAGTGACAGCGACATGGGAAAGTTCAGCACTTGCACCGCGTACGACGCGATGTAATAGACCACGATGTAGTTGGCCGCCGTGCCGCCGATCGTGGTGAGGATGCCGATCGTCAGGCCCTTGGAGTGATTTTTGAAGACATCCTTGATGGGCTTGGAGAGTTCGATCGCTTCCGAATCAACGGCCTCAGGCAACGTTTCCCGAAGATTTCGGCGGATGTAGATCGCGACAAGCCCAGCAGCCACGCCGATCACGAACGGCACCCGCCATCCCCAGCTCTCAAGCGCATCCTGCGACAGCAAGGTGCTCAACGTAACCGCCAGCAGCGCACCGCACACCGTGTTGATGCCTTGGCTCAGGATCTGGAAACTGCCGTACAGCCCCCGCTTTCGGTCACCGCCAAACTCCATCAGCAGCGTGGTCGCGGAACCGACCTCACCGCCGAGTGCGAAGCCTTGCAGCAATCGCGCACCGAGTATCAGCACCGGCGCAGCTAGGCCCGCAGTTGCGTAGGTCGGCGCAAAGGCGATGAGCGCTGAACCTATGGCCATCAGTGTCAGCGTGAGATTCATCGCTGCTTTACGGCCCGCACGGTCTGCATATGCGCCGATGACCAGACCACCGAGCGGTCGCGTGATGAAACCGATGCCGAACGATGCTGCAGCCAGCAGCAACTGCGTCAGATGATCCCCGGTAGGGAAGAACAGCTTACCAATGATGGGGGCGAAAAAGCTGTACGTCGTGAAATCGAAAAATTCGATACCATTACCAATAGTGATCGCCGCGATCGACTTCGTCTTGCGGGCGCGCTCACCTGCACTTGCTCTGGTGGGCGCGGCTCCTCCGTCCGCGCCTCGCGTGTTTCGCAAACCTATATCGTCCATGATGTTGTTGTCTCCAATGGTGTTCCATGACCAATTGATCGTTTTGCTAATTGGTCTGCTTTTAGCTTTGAGCGGCAGCCGGCCACACTGATGCCGGCACGCCGTCCAAAAGGTCAGTGCAACCAGATTCCTACACAAGAAACTTCTCGGCGAGCTTCACCCAGAACCCAGCACCCGTTGTCAGGCACTCGTCATTGAAATCGTAGTGAGGGTTATGGTGTGACATGCATCCACCTTCGCCGTCGCCGTTTCCGATAAACAGATAACTACCGCGGCATTGCTCAAGGAAATATGCAAAGTCCTCACTGCCGGTGACAGGATCCATGTCGACGACGACTCGATCGGCGCCAAGCCAGTCGAGCGCCACCTGCTGCGCGAACCTGGTCATCTCAACGTCGTTGACCACCATTGGGTTGCCGGTTCGGTAATCGATGGTTGCGGATGCCCGATGAACCGCGGCCTGTGCGTGCACTACTTCGATAATGCGCTCACGCAGAAGCGCGCGCACTTCGGCCTTCAATGCACGCACCGAGAGTCGCAGTTCGACCGTTTCGGGAATGACGTTCGGTGCGTCGCCGGCATGGAACGATCCCACCGTAATGATCGCCATCTCGAGAGGCGCGACGGTGCGCGACACGATGGTCTGCAGGGCCACCACAATATGTGAGGCGGCAACGATCGGATCGATGGCCTTTTGTGGCACCGCGCCGTGTCCACCTCGCCCCTTGACCGTGATGATCACCGTATCGGATGAAGCCTGGATCGGCCCTGGCCTGAAGCCAAACTTGCCCGTGTCGAGTCCCGGAAGATTGTGCATCCCGAAAACCGCATCGCACGGAAAGAGATCAAACAGACCATCCTCCAGCATCTTCTTCGCGCCTCCGAGGCCTTCTTCTGCCGGCTGAAAGATGAGATTCAGCGTGCCGTTAAAGGAGCCTTCATGTGCGAGGTACTTGGCGGCCGCCAGCAGTATCGTGGTGTGGCCGTCGTGGCCGCATGCATGCATCTTGCCTGGTGTCTGGCTCGCATAGGGCAGGTTCGTCAGTTCGTGGATGGGCAGCGCGTCCATGTCGGCCCGGATACCGATGCGGCGCTTTCCATCGCCGCGCTTCAGTTGTCCGACAACACCGGTCTTGCCCAGACCCCGATGTACCTCGTAGCCCCACTCCTGCAGCCGTTTTGCGACGAGATCACTGGTCGCGAACTCCTCGAACCCGAGTTCGGGCCGCGCATGTAGTTGCCGCCGCAAGTCAATCATTTCTTCCTCACTTGCGCCGAGCCCCGGCGGAATTACGCTGTTCTCCATGTCCCCTTCCGGTTGATTCATTTGGTGACTGAGCATATTCAGAGTCGGCTTTGACCGATAGCCAAGCAGCAGTTAAAGTGCAAACCACTGGTTATCACCTACCGAACACTATTCCATGAAACTTCACCAACTCAAAACGCTGAATGCCGTTGTCAACACCGGCGGGGTTCGGGCGGCGGCCCGTGCGCTCGGCGTATCGTCTACTGCTGTAACCAAGGCGCTACACGAACTTGAAGCCGATCTAGGCGTACAGTTGCTCCATCGCCACTCGGGAGGTGTTTCGTTGACCGACTACGGGCGTGCACTGCACGTCCACGCCAAATCAGTGCTGAAGCAACTCGAGCGGGCGGATTCCGAGATCCGGATGATGCATGGCGCGAACGCCAGCAAGCTGACGATCGGCGTGACGCCGTGGGTCGCGCTGACCTTTCTGCCGCCGACGGTCATCAAATTCCGCGCTTTGATGCCCGAGGTGAAGCTCGAGTTCTACGAGGGACTGTTGGCAATTGTTCAGCCATTGTTGCGCGACGGCACGCTGGATTTCTCGATAGGACGCGCACCAGACGAGCCGGTGCGTTCCGAGTTCCGAACCGTTCCCATATTCTCCAGTCAGGCGGCAATAGTCGGGCGCAAGGATCATCCAAAGCGAAACAGCCGAACGCTGCACGAGTTGACAGAGGCAGAATGGCTGCTGACCTGGGATCCCGCCGGGGAGGCGCCGATGCTGGAGGCGCTATTCAGGAAACACGGAGTGCAGGTGCCTAAAACCATCCATCTCGCCCATTCCGTCTCGGTCGGGCTGGGGCTGCTCACGCAAACAGATATGCTGGGCGTCTATCCATGGCCACTCGTTGAAATAGGCTTGATGCGAGACGGATTGACCGCTTTACCACTGCGGGAAGTCGTTGATCAGTCGACGGTTTGCATCATGTCGCGCAAGGATGTGGGAATGAGCCCCGCCGCTAATTGCTTTTTCGAGTGCTTTCGCGAGGTGATTCATGAAATGGAGCGCTCGAGCGAGCCGAACAAGCGACGGCTGTTTCATTCGCTAGAGGTGCTTCTTTAGAGCGCCGACATCGCTGTGAAGTACAGCAGCATGCACTCTTGTCACATGGTCGGGGAAGCCCTCCTGCGGCTTCCCAAGACCCGATGTGTAGCGCTGCCTCTTTTGGATTTTGTCTACGAATTTCTGGCTCAGGACACTGATATGTATTGACCTGTCAAATGCCGTGAACTGTAGTAATCGCGGTACGTTTGCGTAGTAATGTTAGGGAATCGATCAATGAGATTTGCGCTTGATGTTGCACAAGCCAAGGACTTCAGCTTTCGCAATGCGGGAGAGATGGGCCGATTCAAGCCGTCTTTCTCGCGTTTCGCACCCTTCCTGGCCGCGCTTTGCGCGCTCAGGACGGATTGCTCCCCTCTGAGGACAACAACAGCCTCCTGGCGAACACCAGATTCGCCAAACCAAACAGGCTGAACAACTGCGCCGTGTTCTTGAACAGGCCCTTGTAGCGAACCTTGCGATGACCAAACAGATTCTTGATGACGTGGAACGGATGCTCGACCCGCGCCCGAATCTCGGCCTTGGCCCGCTCGACGGCGATCAGCAAGTCCTTGACCGCTCCGTCACGCATCGCCTTGATCTTGCCGCGCTTGACGGCCACCTGCCACTTCACGGTCTTGCCTTGCATCTTCTCGCGCTTGTTTACGCCCGTGTAGCCCGCGTCGCCAAACGCGTGCTCCTCGTGGCCATGCAGCAAGGCATGCGCCTGCGACACGTCCGACTCGTTGGCCGCTGTGCCCACCACGCTATGCACCAGCCCAGAGGCCGCATCCACGCCGATATGGGCTTTCATCCCAAAGTGCCAAGCATTGCCTTTCTTGGCCTGGTGCATCTCCGGGTCGCGGCTCTTCTTTTTGTTCTTGGTCGACGGTGGCGCCTCGATGATGGTGGCATCCACAATCGTGCCTTCCTTCATCATCAGTCCCCGCTCGCACAGCATGATGCCGATCTCGTCGAACAGCTTTCGCGTCAGTTCATGCTCGACGAGCAGGCGGCGAAACTTCAGCAGCGTGGTCGCGTCTGGCACCGCCTCGACTGCCAGGTCGATCCCGGCAAACGCCCGCATCGCCATGCTGTCGTACAGCGCGTCTTCCAGTGCCTCGTCCGACAGCCCGTACCACTGCTGGAGGAAGTAAATGCGCAGCATCCGCTCAAGGCCGATCGGCGGCCGGCCACGTTTGCCCTTGGGGTAGTACGGCTCGACCGCTGTTGCAGATCGTTATTTCCGCCAATAGCGGTCACAATTTCCGCCAATATCGAAATCTGACCGCTTTTACCTACCTCTTGCGCTGACGCTTGCTGATCGCACGGAGCACCGCAGTGAGGTTGCGGCAGATGCGTAGCGTGAATGGCGGGAGCGTATTCAGTCTATGGCCAGGGACTTGGCAGACAACCGTGTGCGGATCCAGCCAATCCCGCTTCCAGCGAGGCGAGGAAACGTCGACGGGATTCAGAACAAGGCAGTCGAAGCAGTATGGGAGCTGATCTCGGTCTGACACCCACGCCATAGGTGTTTGAAGTGCCGCAAGCCTTGGGATATCAATATGAGTCAGCAGCGCAAGGCGGCACAGCGCCTGCTCGTCCATCGGGGGGAATAGAAGCCAGCCACTATTGGTCAACGCTGGAAACGCACCAAGGTCGCCAATCTGCCACAACTGGTCAACACTGATCTGATACCTTGCGGCCAGTCGACCGAGCCAACCGCCAAACGCTTCATCATCGAATGGGCGCGGAGCAACAGGCCAAGGCCTGACACCCTCAGGAGAGCAAGGTTTGTGCTGCATTCTCTATGTGACCAAGGTCGATGGCCTCCTGCCCATCGCGGATCGCGAGTTCTGCGGAAACAGTCAAGAGGCGCGACACTTCCCCGGTTAACCCTCCACTTGCAGTCAGAATGGCATGTACCATTTCTCGGCGTGCGAGATTCGACGGACGTCGAAGCGGTAAAATCATTTCGAAGGCTGCAAGAAGAGAACGAAATGCCTCCGTCTCCTGCCATCTCGGCACCTCGAGACGGGCGAATCGACTGACCATCTGGGGATCCGTTTGGAGCGCCATGACGGCGTCTTGAGTGCCAACGAGGACAACAGCGATTTTCAAATCATTGGCTAGGAACTTCAGCAGATTCAAGGATGCACGTTGCTCTCGGTAGTTGCCGGCCAGCAAGTGATGAACCTCGTCAACGATCAGCATGCGCGCCGAAACTTTTCGAAGCAGTGCGCGACTCAGGTTCTCAAGCGCAGATAGCCTTGCCGCCGCGTTGAAGGGAGCGCCCAGTTCGAAAAGCAATGAGGAATAGAACCGGGGCTGCTCAGGTGTCGGTGGCATCTGCATGGCAACAATACTTCGCAACTCGACGCCCTTCCCTTCGTCATACTCGGGTGGATGACGACGCTGGAATTTGGAGACAATCTGCGTCTTACCGATGTTGGAATCTCCGTGCAGCAGTAGACATGGCATACGCTCCCGCTGAGGTGTTTGCAGGAGACGCTCGAGAATCTCCAGCGCCTGGGTTGCGCGCGGGTAGTCTATCCAATGGCTACGTGCCAAGCCTTTAATTCTGACACCATCGTCGCACATAGCCAGTTCTCTCGCGGCCGGGAGCAGATGTGTTAGCAGCGGGCGCATTGCAATTACAGCGGCTCGACATTGAACACTGGGGGCGGCTTGTTGTAATCCACTGGCGGCTCAGATTGCTTGTCCAACGCGTTTGCACGTACCGAGTTTGGCGCCTCGCCAAGGATCTGTGGCGCCAGTTCCTTCAGAGCTTCGCCTTGACGATTTGCCCCCAACGTTTGCGATCTAGCGCGGGAAACAATCCGACGTTGCTCATCAATCGCGTCAAATACCTTCGCTTCTGTGACATATTCTTTGCCTTGGGATCGTAAGCGCCGTAACGCACTGCGCTGTTCCCACAATGACACTCGGCCACGACGCAAGTCCGCAAATGTTGCTTCAACGTAGTGCTTCCCGTCGACACTGACAAAGATTCTGGAGAGATCCTCAGGGTGGTACCTTGCAATAATTTTCTGCTTTGTCGCCCGCCAGGCTGCAAATATTGGATGCCAGTATCGAAGGTAGAACAGCGTCAGCCCATCCGATTGCACGGTCCGATAAGTCATCGGCAAGAACTGGATTAGAAAGCGCAGGGGTTCAGGCGCCGCATTGGGAAGTAAGCGTGGAGGCGTCTTCTTACCCGCCGTCGCCCACTCCGAAAACGGAGTGGCGCCCTGCAGCCCGCGGTGAGCGTTGTGGTGATAGCGTTCGGCAATCTCGAGGACTAGCCACCGCTCAAACTCCCGGATCGTCAAGGAAGCTTCTTTCTCCGGCGGTCTGGCCTTGCGGCCCTTGGGTGACGAGCCAGTCGACCCTGGCAGACTGTGGACACGTTCCATGATGGTCCTCATCAAACGTTCGATATGGCCCCCGAAGTACGGTCTCCCCGCAGGTCGGTACATGAGTTCGACACCGTACTCCCGACACCCCGCTCGCAATGCCCTGCTCTTGAATTCCGCCGCATTATCGAGATGAAGTAGCTGTGGAATGCCGTGCATAGGCCAATCAACGCTAACATCGAGGCTGGCGAGCCAGCCATCCTTTGGCAAGACAACACGGGTCAATAGCAACGCAACAGTTGCCGCGTTGGGGCGGTCCATCCCGACGTATACGCCGACGACGCATCTTGTCGAAACGTCGAGAGCGATGCTTAGCCATGGCCGGCCAATGGGGCGTCGGCTCGCATCATCCACCAGCATCAAATCGGCCAGCGTGTGATCAATCTGCACAATGTCCATCGGACAGCGCGCCACAAGATGGCCTGGGGGAATCTCAGAACCCGGCAGCGTTGCGAGCCGAAGGGCCTCTTCTTCCCGATGTGCGCGCCAGCGTCGCGAAATGGTAGATCTGCTTGGCGGACTAATACTTGCCGCTGCGCATCGCTTCCGGATTTCGACGACGAGCTCGAAGAGCGGATGAGCAAGATGAGGCTGTCGCGGCAGCCAATCGGTAAGTACCTCCCTCACAATTTCCTCGACAGTCGCCGCTAGACGCGTATCTCCCACTTTGGGACCTCGTTCATACGGTATCAACGCGCTCGCTACAGGATCCGCGAGGAAGCGCCGGCGCAAGTGATAAACCGTCGCCCAATGGATTCCAAGCAATTTGCCAGCATTCTCGGCTTGCTTACGCGAGAGAGGAGCCCTCCCAAGAGGACGTAAGACCCTCGCAATCGCCAGCTCGCGCTTCGTTGCAATCCTCATCGCGTGTCCAAGACAGTGGTCTTCGCTCGCACACCTAAAGTTGTGACTCTGGTCAGTCGACACCGAGAATCGAGAAGTCCCATCAAATCAGGGCGCTGCTAGGCTCTACCTCGCTAGGTGTGTTGCCATTCCCACGGAAAGTTGTGTTCCGGGGAAGCGATTTCACCTAATGTTGTGTCTAGTTGGAGCGGGATGGAGGGCCGTAGAGTGCGCGCCAGATTACGTCTGCGAGCCCGAACCGTTGCTGCCGATGCATCAGACGTCGAGATCAACTTGGCGACGTGGCCCGCGGTCGACGACCAAGCCTTGCCCGAGGCTCAGCGTGCCAACTTCCGCGCACGCGTTTGCGCGGTGCGGCTTTATTTGGATGGCGCTAGCGGCAGGGACATAAGGACCAATGCGGGAATCGGCCGCGGCCAGGTGTACCGCCTGATCACTGAGCGTTGCCTTGCACCGCATCCTGACGGACAAATCTACGGCTGGCGCGGATTGCTGCCGCACGCACGCATCCGGCCTTACACGCGTACTGCTCCAATTGCAGTGAATCCCTGGGGCGGCGGTGCAGCCGGAGCGCTTCAAGCCGTGTTCCGAAGCGCTGCAGGTCAAGGCCTGGAAGCTGAGTTTCGCCAGCAGATCCTTGGTCATCGAAAGACGCTCGAGTCGACCCGCCAACCTCGGGCAGTGCTCTACCGCTGGTTTCTTAACGCGTTGCGGGAAAGAGGCTTCGAGCAGCGCGGTGAATGGCCGTTCAACGTTGCGAAGCAAGGTTACAAGGCCATATGCCGTTTCATTGCCGACGTCATTGCGGCCGCGCCGCTACGGACCCGTAGCGCATTACTTGGAGGCCCGGAGGCCCAGCGCAAGACACGCACGGGCGATGGGACACGCCGTCCAGCATTGCGGCTGTTCGAGCGAGTTGAATGCGATGCGCACAAGCTCGACGCGCGGATGGTAATCCTCGTCCCTTCACCGCACGGCGGTCACGAGCCGCGTGTCATTCACCGTCTCTGGGTCGTCGTGCTGATCGAAGTGGCTTCACGCGCAGTTCTCGGTTACAGCTTGTCCCTGCGGCGCGAGTGCAGTGCGGAGGATGTTTTGCGTGCCATACGCTGCGCATTGACACTGTGGACACCGCGAGACATTCTGTTCAGCAACAACGCCTATGCCAAGGGCGCCGGCCTGCCTTCATATCGCGCTCCACGGTTCGTGGGAGCTTGCTGGGAAGAATTCAGCGTCGATGGGGCGCTGGCGAACATTTGCAATCGGGTTGAAGCCGCCCTGCAAGACGTCGTAGGTGCGCGAATAGTGAAGCCTCAGGATCCCGGCAGCTTTAGCCACCGGCGCAGCAAAGACGACCGACCCTTCATCGAGGCATTCTTCCGCTGCCTGGCTGCGGGTGGCCTTCATCGCCTGGCGACCACCACCGGCAACTCACCAGATCAGAAGCGTGGCACCGACCCGGAGCAGACGGCGAAGGACACTCACTTCCAATTGGAGTTTGCGCAGGAATTGCTCGACGTCCTGATCGCGAACTACAACGCCACACCACATTCCGGCCTTGGGTATCGCAGTCCGCTTGACCAGCTTGAATTATTGGCCGATCAGGAAGATCGACCGTTACCCACGGCGGATCCGATTGCTGTAAGCAAAATGGTGGGTGTGCGCAAACTCTGTGCGCTACTGGGCGGCAGCCGTACAGGTAGACGACCCCATTTTCACTTCGCCAATGCCCGTTACTCCGCGGAGTGGCTTTGCCTGCGCGGGGATCTGCTCGGCAAGAAATTATGGCTGACGATAGAAAACGAGGACGATGCCCGTTTCGCCGCAGTGTCAACGCAAGCAGGACATTTTCTCGGCGTCGTTCGTGCGTCACCTCCGTGGCACCGCACCCCGCACTCCCTCTATGTCAGACAGGCCATTCGCTCCCTCGAACGCAGGCGATTGCTATTCCTGTCCAGCGGCTGCGACGCGGTCGAGGCTTTGCTGCAATATGCAGAAGGCTCGCCCGGCAGGCGGCTCCCTCCTCATCCGGCTTATCTGGAGGCACGGCGGATCCTTCAGCAGTATGCCGAACTGGTTGCGGGAGAATCCATGGTCACCTTGGCACGTCAAGCGCTGCCGAGTGAAGTTGCCGCCGATCCCACGCCAGCCGGACCGGCGTCGCCTCTATGTCTGCCTCCGATGCGAAAGGCCCAGCTATGGTAGCGACCACATACCATCCCCCGCCTCCCCTGGCACCTAGTCATGTGCCACGCGACCATCCTATTGTGACAGGTGATTACTCCCTTTATACCGTCGCGATTGAGGAGATGGTGAACACAGTGGCCGGCTGGATCGATGACCAAGTCGATGGTGCCACCATTTATGGCCCCTCGCGTTTTGGCAAGTCCAGCGGCGTCAATCACTGGCTGCAGCGATTGCTGTCGGAGCGCTGCGGTGGCTATGTGCCGATGGTGGTTTGGAGCCACACCGACCCCGGCGGTCCGTATTCAGTCGGCAGCTTCTATGCAGAACTGCTACAAGCCAGTTTCCATTCGCTGGCGCGATTGGTGAGAGGTCCGCTTGCGCGCCACCATATGTTGCTGGAACGCTGGATCGAACTGGCCAGCCAAGGCGGTGGGCGCTTTCTGGTCCTAGTTATCGACGAAGCCCAGGGTATGTCGCAGCGAGAGTGGTTGTGGCTCGTGGAGTTGCACAGTCAGCTCGAGCGGCAACGAATTCGATTATGCGTAATCTCGGTGGCCTCGCTCCAGTTTTTTGACGAAGCAATCACCATGGCCCTGTCCGGCGGCGCGCATGTTGCGGCTCGCTTCATGCTGGCCACAAAGGCGTTCGATGGCATTCGTAGTGAGCAGGAACTCGCTTATGTCATGGCCGGCTATGACAGCGGCAGTGAATGACCTCCGGGGTCAGACCTGTCATTCACTGCGGGCCTGGTGCCCAATGCCTGGACTCAGGGATTCCGGCTCGCCGACTTCGCGGCTACGCTGATGCAGGCCATGACCGATTGCCTGCCCGCGCGGTACGCAGGCCCCATCAACTTTCCGATGAAGACGGTAACCCACGCGTGCCGCCACGTCTTGTTGCGACTGGCTGGTGGCGCGGACGTCGAGAAGGCGACTTCGTCGACGTCTTGGCGCCAGGTAGTAGAGGCAGCAGGGCATAGAAGGCTAATGGCAGTGGTATCAGCCACCGCAGCGCGACAACGCAACGATCGCAGTCCGATACAGACATGACTGAGCCACCGCGTCTGACTTGGTATCGCGGTAGCGTCCTTCCCTACGCGTCCTTGTATCACACGCTGCTCCGCGCATGTGAGCTCAATGGGCTCCTGCCGCGCGAGCTTGCCGTCATGGCCCGACCCCGAGATCGGCACGAGGCGCCCCGGCCATTCGGGGGGATTGACCGAGAACGGCTCGCGACGTTGCTGGGCGAGCCGGCGATAAAGTTTCGGTGGGCAACCGTTGACGATGCACCGGCGTGGCTGCGGTCTGCGCTTTTCAGCTACGACACCAGGATCTGTCCACTTTGTTTGGCGGAGGGTTATCACACCGATTTGTTTGCACTCCGCTTCCTGCAGACCTGCCCTGTCCACGCCGTCCCACTGCGGTCGCACTGTCGCTGCGGCCGCGCGTTCATGATGATCTTGTCGGATCCGGACGGCCCGCCCGGTAGCTGTCCGTGCGACCGGCTTCGGTTCTTTACCCCAGAGTTGTGTCGCCGCCCGCGAATGACTTCAGCCAACCTACAAGCCATGGATCAATTGGTCGCGTGGCTCGACGGCATGACATGTCTCGCCCATTCAGAAGCCGTTGCATACCAGTGCTTTTGGACGCAAGAACTCGAGCCGGAAGAATTTCTGGCCCTGAGTGAAGCAATGGGAAGCCCTTGTCCACCGGGCTTACAGCCACATCCTACGAAAAACGCACTGCGCGTCGTGCATGGGCCGAACACAATTTTTCACAATGACGTTTGCCATCAGCAGGCGTTTGCAGACTTGGATCTAAGAGAAAAAGCGTCGTCCTACTGGTCCGATGCGCCAGCTTTCTCGGTCTACCGAGCCATGGCGCGGCACTTTCGGCGTCATGTGGCCCCGCGGGCCACCACTTGGTTGGAGGCTCCGACCGCCGCGGTCGCCGCAGAGACGCTGGCGCACCATCCCCAGGCAGCGCTGGTGATCACAGAGGGCCTGTGGGCACGAAGCGTGGAACCTTATGTGCGCCTTCGCCGTTGGCCTTATCGTGCACCACCGGCTGGCGTGTTTGGGGAGTTGAGCGAGCAGGTAATGCTACATGCCTCCATCAGCCCCCCGAGTCGGGAATTCTCCGCGACCCACACGTGGATCGCATACCATGCGGCGGCCACCGCGTTGCTCCAGGTGTGGGCATACGCGGACAAGGCTGTCCAGGAGTTTCTCCTTGGCCGCGGGAATGCGCTGAGGCATGTCGAAATTGCGAGTTGCCCGCTTCGTCCGTGGTGGGGTGCGAAGCGACGTTGTGACATCACCCGCTTTGTCGAACCGGTTATTGATTGCGGCGAGGCGTGGGGGATCATGTCGAGGACCAGCAAAGCGGCGCGCCTTTTCGGCGTCGCTCGTCGTCGCCACCGTCGCAGGCGAGCTATCGTTGCGCAATGGCATAGCCAAGGCCCCGGATTGACGTTCTCACGAGAGAGGGGCTGGACAGTCGCAACCGCCTTCACCCCCGCCAACGCCGATATTCGCAAGCGACGCCTGCTCGGCCAGCAGGATGCCGGCGCGATGTTCTGGATTTACCGGGAAACGGGCGGGGCGTTGGTGGCGCGTCTATGCGACGGACGCGTACAGGCGATAGGCGAGACGCCGCGGACAGCCATCAAGGCGCTGCGAATGGCCCTTCTTCGATTGAGGTTCCTTGCCCCTCCCTATTAGCAAGCCACAAATTTAGGTGAAAGTAGATACAACTTCAGGTATGCAAGCGGTCTTAGTCACATTAGGCGATTAACTGAACGGCTGACCCAGGCTGGCGGAATTAGTGGACCCGACGCCCCAAAACGCGTTGCCCACCAGCAACAGTGGTAGACGTCACAGCGGATGAGAAATCCATTACGGATCAACCAGTTGGATCGAGGTGAATGCTAGCGGATATAGCGGCTACCACTGGCGGTATTGGCGATCGGCAACAGCATCCTCCGATCCCAGTGTCTGTGGGCGACCCACTGGCAGCATCTCAACGACGCGAGAGAACTCGAACACTTCGCAAACGTGCGCTTCCGCAATTGATCAAGCGGGGACGTCTAGAGCCGGTACTCAAACGGTCTCGCAAGGACGAGGAGCGTCTGAGCGATCCGCGACGCGCCACGCGGCTGGCGTTGTACAAGCAGGTGATGGCGCTACGCGCCCAGGGCGGATCGATGAAAGGAATCGCGCGCGAGCTTTCAATCAGCAACGTAACCGTGCGCAGGTTCGTCACTGGGGGGGATTATTCCCCGAGCGCACACCCAAGGCGCGGGGTCCGACGCCTTTGGATCCCTATCGCGACTACATCGAGAAACGAATCGTCCAGGGCTGTCGCTTTCCTGAACTGATCTGGCAAGAACTCAAGCAGCGAGGTTACTTGGGAAGTCGCGGCTCCGTGCAGAGTTGCGTGACCCGCCTCCTCTATCCGCTGGGCAAGACGCCGCTTGTCCTGGAGCCCGTGCGAACGATGCCGATTCCGTCGGCCCGGCGCGTGTTCGGATGGCTTGTCGGATGGAGGAACCTCGCCATCGAAGAGCCAAGGAGCGCGGACCACGAGCGGTTCGTGAAGGCGCTGTGCAAGATCGAACCCGTGGTGGGCGAGGTCCGCAGTCTCGCGCGGGAGTTTCTGGGGCTCATGCACCGGCGAAGTGTGCGACATTTCGATCGATGGTTGAAACGTTTGTCGTGTTGCGACGCCGCGGAAATGCGTCGTTTCGCGCAAAGCCTGCGCGCCGACTTACCGGCTGTGCGGGCGGCCTTCAAGCTGCCATGGAGCAATGGCCAGACCGAGGGTCACGTCAACCGGCTCAAGCTCCTCAAGCGCCAGATGTATGGCCGCGCAAACGTCGAGCTTCTGCGGCTGCGGGTATTGAAGCCGAACTGAACGACTGGCCTGCCTTGTCCTGCGGGACATGCAAGCCCCGATCGCCATCACAGGCGCGTGAGCTCGTGCGGACAGGACGAGGCTGGCGGGCTCGTTTACGTTAGTCAATAAGAAGAATGGTGGTAGTGGGGGCGGGAAAGACGACGACAAGGGGCCTCGACGCGAATTCGCCGTCGTCACACAGATTGCGGAAGACCCAGTTTTACTACACTTCACGGGAGCAGAGCTCGAGAAGCGGATGCGCGAGACGACCCTGTCGCGGCAGCCAATCCGTCAGCACCTCACTCACGATTTCCTCGACAGTCTCTGCTAGACGCGGCTTTCCCACTTTGGGACCTCGGTCATAAGGTATCAACGCGCTCGCCACAGGATCCGCGAGGAAGCGCCGGCGCAAGTGATAAACCGTAGCCCAATGGAGTCCAAGCAATTTGCCCGCGTTCTCAGCTTGCTTACGCGAGAGAGGAGCCCTCCCAAGCGGACGTAAGACTCTCGCAATCGCCAGTTCGCGCTTCCTTGCAATCCGCATGGCGTGTCCAAGACAGTGGTCTTACACACACTAGGCGATTTACTGAACGGCCCGAAGCGCATGGTCCTCGTGGGCAATTGGTGCGCCGAACAGGGCGAGGATTCCGTCGCCGAGGGATTTGGCCACGTACCCCTCATAGTGATGCACGGCTTCCATCATCAGCGCCACAACCGGATCGATGACTGCCCTGAACCAAACTAGGACGGCCCGCGGTACGTCAGCCGAATAGGCATAGCGTCCGATACGAAAATAATTTACATTGCGCTTTAGTCAGCATTTTCCCTCGACTGGGGACGGCGTTTGCTGAAAATTGTTATAGATCAAGCACTTAGCGCTGCCTATGGCTCAGGATCCCAATACTCACGCGGTCACCAAACTCACCCGCACCGAATTTGCCGTAGTCCGGGCCTACGCGCAAGGCATGCGGCCGGTGGACATCGCCAACCGCTACTTGGTGGACCCGGATGAGGACGAGCACCTGAGCGAGGCCCAGGCGATCCAGCGCATCCTGGCCTTGCGCGACCGCCTGGTGCAGTTCGCCCTGCAGCATGGCCAGCCCGAGATCGCCAGCATGTTCGAAGCGCTACGCGCGCGTTCCGATGTTGGCATGACCCGGCGGGTAGACGCCGTGTCGGCGCTTGAGCAGCTTGGGCAGAGCTACCCCCAGCCACAGCACGAGGTGTCGCTTTGGTTCAAGCCGAGTCTGGCACGCCGGCTGGTAGCCGCCAATATCCGGCGGATTGAGGACCTGACGTCCTTGGCGAATCGGCGCGGCAGCAGTTGGTGGCGCGCGGTGCCACGCATCGGCGCGCAGTCGGCCGAGGTCATCACGCACTGGCTGGTGCGCCAGCGCCCGGCCATGGGCGCCGCGGCGGTCAATGCTTATGTGCTGCCGCCTGCCGCCCATGCCCACCGCGACGCGCTGGTGCCGTTGACCTTGGCCCCTGGGATGCCGTATCCGGTGCCACTCGAGCATATGCTGGTGCCAGCCTCAGATACCGCGGCAGGGCCGGCGCTCGCCGCCGATCTGGCGTTCGTACGCGCCTGGCTAGAGGACCGGGCGCCACATACCCGCAACAGCTATCGGCGCGAGGCCGAGCGGCTGCTGTTGTGGAATGCGGCGCGCAAGAAGGGGTTGAAGGCGTTGGAGGCCTGCGATCTTGAGTCATATGAGGAATTTCTAGCGGATCCTCAGCCGGCGGCGTTCTGGTGCGGCCCGAGCGGGGCGCGCGACAGAATGCACTGGCGGCCTTTCGAAGGCCCGCTGGGGACCAGTTCGGTGGCGGCCGCCCTACGGGTTGTTCGGGCGCTGCTTCGCGCATTGGTCAAGGCCGGTCATCTGGCGAGCGCCCCGCTCGTCCCAAGGCAAGCCGCCGCCGCTGCGCCGTCTGCGCTGCGCGCACCGTCCAGCCAACCCGACGTGGAGGCCTTCCTTGCCTGGTTGGGGGAAGCACGGCACGGTCCGCGACATCGTGCTGCGCTGGTTGCAGCCCAACTAATGCGCAGCGCAGGCTTGCCACTGAGCGAGCTGGCGGTGCTGCGCTGTGCCAGCTTGCAATCCAGCGCCGGCGGCACGGTATTGCAACGACAAGGTTCGCGCCAGCAGGTGGTGACCCTTGATACCGCCGTCCAACAGGCCTTACAGGCGCATTGGGCCGACCGCGGTTGGCCAAACATGATGCCGCCGGCACACGCAGCGCTATTAGCCCCGACGGCACAGCCTGCCACCTTGCGCGGGCGTAATAAGCAGCTTGCGGGCGTGGCGGCCGGCTATTCCGCCAGCGGCCTGGATCAGCTGCTGCGTGCCTTGTGGCGGCGCTTCTGCGATCAGCGGGGGCGGCCATCGGACGGCTTTGCCCCCGGACAGCTTCGCACCCGCGCCAGCCAGGCCTGAGCTGCTAACGCCGGGACGCCAACGCCAACCGACCTTAGCCTTGCGCGAAGCGGGGGCGTTCCTCCCTCTCGCTCGGCCGGGACCTTGAGGGAAGGCCCTTGAGTTCGACACCACGGTTTCCTCAGAGAAGCCGCCCAATCGCGCTGATAATCGCCCCCGGCGCCAATCCGGATTCTGCTTCATCCTCGGCTGTAGCGGAGACTCTCCGACCACTACCTAGTGAACGGACGGCTGCAATTCCAAGCCCCCTCCCGAAGTGTTTTTTCTGCTTTCGCGCATTCAGCTCCGCAGCCCTTCGTCATCCGAATGCGGCTTCGCCGAGTATGTCGAGATGGCCAATGTCACCAATATTGGCCGAACGTCAAGCCTGCGCCAAGGGCAAAGTCACCGAGATTGTACGAACGTCAGTTTTGCCTGCGACCACCGAAAAGGTGGCCTTGTAGCCTGCCCTCATTGCCCATTCTCGCTGTGGTTAGGTCACCAAATTGTATGCAGCACGATAGGCGGCCTCTCGTAAGGTCACCAATATTGTTCCGTTCCGATGCTCCCCAACAGGCAAAGTCACCGTCAATTGTCCGTTAGCGGCAGAGTCCGGCGCTAAACATGCCGCGCACAGGTCTTACGGAAGCCTTGCCACTAGGATTCGTACAATCTTTGTGTCCTTTCTGTTGGCCTTGCGCCATCGCGTCGCGGGATCCCACGAAGGTATGTGTCTAATCGGCGAGACGAAGCCGGGGGCATGCACGCTCTGTGTGAAGTGAGGCAACTCATTTAGAGGTGTGGCCGCGGATGGCATAGTTCGATTCCGCAGCTTGCGGCACTCGCGTTCGATCGGTGGTTCGCTGCCAATCAGGCTACGCAGGGTACCCCTGCAAGGGTAGCCCGAGAATGCTCCAGCAAATCGTGTCCCTCTAAGCCCCGACGCGTCGTTGTCACGGTGCCATTTGTATCGATAGCGACCGTCGTTCTGTCTCGAGGTGGCAGCCCGCGCGGATAGGAGCGTGTTAGCGAGCGTACGCGCAAAAGATTGCTAGGACTACAAGAGCCTTCCGGCAGCGCCGTTGCCCCGCTGGATCAAGTCAAGATTTGTGCGTAGTTCGCGGCGGTTGCGCCCAGCTCGAAGGGCCGCTGTCTCTCCAGTCCTGGACGGGCGCCATTCCGATCAAGTGCTCCGTCTTAGAGTGGCCGTCCACGTGTGATACCTGGGAAAGATTCATGGGCGACTGCCACGGACCAGCACTTGGCAGTAAAGGAATTCGAAATGGCAATGGACAAGGCAAACTCCCTGCTCTGGGTTTTGGAGATTGAGGCGCCAAGCGCATCGAGCAATGGACTCAAGCCATCATGGAGCAGGAGAGACCATCTGGTATCTGTTGGCGCGGGGCACGCGAAAGCTGTGGCGTACCGCTTGCAGCCAATGAGGTAATTGACGGCAACCTGTCCAGTTGGGAAGGCCGCACCCACAACTTCGAATCCCCCTATGAGGGCCGGCGGTCGGCGTCCGCCTTAATCATGTCGCATTCTTTCTGGCGACGTGTTCCCGGCCATCAGCGCGATCTTGCGCCGCAAAGCTATTGCTGCTGTCGTTTTGCAGTGCTTGCCCGACAAGGGTCCCTGTGAGCGACCTCCATCGACGCCCATAATGCGCTCGCCCGAGGTATCGACGGGACGAGCTCAGTTGCGTTCCAAGTCAGAACGCGGCCCCCCACGACCCGCCTTTGTCGGGTGATGCTGCGTCAGAGCTTTGAGTTCGTGTTCCGAGTCGGAACACGAAGCCTTCGAGAGGACTTAGTCGGAAGCGTTAAACATCTGGGGGTTCTCCTGTTGGCGGCCCTTCGTAGCCGGGAGTCGCTTGGGCAGGCGATAATGCTTTTGTTGATATCGCGGCGTTCCGAGCCGATCTCCACCAGGAACGGAACGGTCAGGTTGCTCACCTCAGAAAGTCAGGCGAGTGCGCAATCGGATCGGCGTCAACGTTTTTCCTACGATGGCGTCTAGTTGGCGTGCGTTTGCTCCGAGGCTCCGATTGCATCCAGATGCTGCGTGAGCGTCGGGCAGTTGTCGTGATCGGTAATGCGTCCGCTCAGTTCCTCACGAAATTCGGCGCTCTACCTTCTGGCGGTTGCCTTTGGCCAGAGCGGCAAGCGGCAGCTGTACTGGGAGATGTCGCACATGAGCTGCCTGCGGGTACGCGGATTGCGCAGCTTCTGAATGGCCGCCGGCGGCACGAAGCTCGACCGGATCAAGCTATGGGGGGGCAGATCAGCAATCCGCGTCGCGCGTTGACGTCGCTCTTGCGCCCAGGCACGCAATGTATGTGCAGGTTTAACGTCAATTCGGAGCTGGCTTCGACGATGGGGTGCGCCGGCTGCCAGTGCACCCAGAGGCTTCGTTGACCGCATCGGTGCAGCCGTTCGCATCCTTTGGGATCGTGTGCTTGATGACGTCGTGTTCCGACTCGGAACACGATGGCACGGGTTGTCGATGGATCCACTTGCACCGTTCGCGCCGACAAACTCCGCTTCTGACAGGGCCACGCGGAATTCAGACCGCGTCTGTATAAGAACGAGACTCGTGTTCCGACTCGGAACACAAAAAAACCCCTCAATGAGGGGTTCGAATAGTTTGGAAACGACAACTGCTAGCGTTGCGGTCCTCCGTCAAAAAGTTCGTTTATAACCGTCCGTATCCGCTCCTCTTGAGCGGCAGTCAGGACAGCACTCTTGAGCTTTACGGTAAAGCTCACGGAGTCCTTGGTTATGCTGCCGGCCTGAGTCTTACCGGCATAGACCTTGTGAATGTCACGCTGGGAAGTTACGGGCGTCGCTTCGCGACGGAGTAGCGAAGCCTCCAGCAGCTTGGCGAACTTCGACTGCTCAAGGCTACCGTCTACAAGTTGCTTCCACACCTCGCGAGCCACCGCTAAAGCTGGCTCGCCATGCTTCTTGAGTACGCCGTAGGTGTCACTTGCCGCAGTACCGCTGAAAAGCGAAGGGTTCTTCTCCAGATCTACACGGATGAATTCGGGTAGATTGTCGAAGGCAAAATAGCGATAGAGTGTGCTCCGGCTCATCCCCATGGATTCAGCCATCCGCTTCCTGTCTGGAAATTCCTTCTCGACACGGCGCATCGCCTTGCCAATTTCGTAGTCGGTGAGGTCTTCTCGGCTGACATTCTCGGCCAAAGCGAGGACGGCCATATCTGCATCTGACGCATCCGTGATGAGCGCCTTGATTTCTTGCAGACCCAGCACCTGGTGAGCGCGCCAACGGCGTTCGCCGGCAATCAGCTCGAAATAGGATTCTTCGTTCTCCGGCGTGACTCGTCGAACGAGAATGGGCTGCATTAGGCCCAGTTCCTTAATACTCTCCGCAAGCTCAGTGAGACTGCTCTCATCAAACTTTAACCGCGGCTGCCAGGGATTCGGCCGAATCTTCTCGACCGGAACGGTGCTTGCAGCCCCTTGGGACTCCAATTCTTGAATCCGAAGCTGTGCCGCACTCAAGGCCGCCATCATCCCTGGTGCAGTCTTCGGACGGTCTGCAACTTGGGGGGCGATCTCCACTTTGATTTCATTAGCAGGAGTCAAATTTGCGGTTTGCTCCAGCATGCGCTTGCGCATATTCATTTAAGCGTCCTCCCACTTTCCGGCGTAAAACTCATCCACCCAACGGCAATATTCGTCGAACGGAATCCGCACACGCTGGAATGTCTTGTTGCTGCCCTCGAACTTACTAATGTCGAAGACCGTCGCAAGTGCGAGAGCCCCGTTACTCATCACGGAGCTCGCCGGCACTTCAATTGGGCTCATCCAATCGCCATAGGCCCGTTGTACCCAGGAGCGAACTATCGGAGCCGAAGACGCTACGCCATAGTCAACCTTCGAAAGCAGAATGCTCACAAAGTCGTAGGTCTTGTTTCCTTCGATGTTCTTGAAGCTGTCCGCCATGTCGGAGAACAGACTCCAGAACGATACCGAGCTAATGAAGTCGAGACTCTCCGGCACCAAAGGCATCACCATGGCGTCAGCAGCCATCAGGCCGTTGATAGTCAGGTAGGATAGCGAAGGCGCCGAATCCAACACGATATAGTCGTATTTTTTTCGAAGCGGCTCCAAGCCCTTACGTAAAAGCGTCCAGAAGCGATAATTCGCCGACTTGCTTGCCATCGCCGGGATATGAAACTCGGCGGAGAACAAAGATGGATGCGCAGGGATGACATCAACCCCATCCCAATACGTCTCCTGAATGACGCTCTCAAGTGTAAAGTCTTCAGGGCTGTAGATGTACGGCAGAACGGTGCTTTCCTCGACAATCATCTTCTCGGCATACAGGCCGCACAATTCAGTCAGCGATGCCTGAGGGTCCAAGTCAACCAGCAGCACCTTGCGGCCGCGCAAACTCAATCCCTGCGCCAGGCACATACTCGAAGTCGTCTTGCAGCTACCACCCTTGAAATTGGCAGAAATCAGAACGCGGCCATCCGCTTCGCCTTTTCTTAGTAGCGGGGACGGCTTCACCTGTGAAGCTTGTTGAACCCACTTCCGAGTCTCACCAAGCGTAAATTGGCGTACGCGCCCATGAAGCTCACCCGCCGGAAGTGTGCTCCCGTCTTTCGTTGCCAGATAATGAAGCCGCGCACGGTCGATGCCGCACATTTCGGCCACCTGGGTGGAGGTGAACGTGGGCGGACTCTTCCGAGGGCGAGGTGCCAGGATATGTTCGCGAAGTTCCTCAGTAAGTTTTTGAAGCTTCTTCGAAAAGTCACTCATTGAACCAATCGTGACAGTCCGGTCAATCTCGGTTAATTCGCTCTTCACCACCATATTCAACGTTCCATGTGAAATTCAGGATGAAACGTAGAATACTCGACCAACGGGGAAACTTCACGTATTTGTACGCACTTTTGGCGAAAAAGTGACGCCTGGAGGGGCTCTATGTGCGCGGTTCGCTGTATCTGATGAGGCCTGGCCCACCCAGAGCGTAATTCGCGTTGGACGAAAATATTGCCTTAAGCCGTCCCCTCCATAAAGACCGGCACGCGGGAGAGATCGAACGGCGCACCACGGCCGGTAAATCGATGGCTAATAGGCAAAGTCACCATCAATTGTACGAATTAACTGTTTTGTGGTTCTGCAGATTGGTGTCGGGCCGACAGCGGGGTTCTTTCCTACCCGGCAAAGTCACCAAAATTGTACGCATCGCCGTGCGGTAAAGGTCACCATGCTCCTCCGGGCGTTGCTCTCCCTTAGAACAACTGATGAAGACCGGCGACATCGGACACTACGGGACTACTTATCATCGGCAACTGGCAAAAAAAGGCCGGCACCTGTTGACAACTCCCTAGGTGACTGCGGCGCAATGTTCCATCAGCCAGTAACCAGTGGGAAACTCGTACAATTCTGGTGACCTTGCCCGACAGTTAGAGGCTCAGGTCGTACAAATCTTGTGACCTTGGCTCCCACACCGGTAACCGGACAGACAATTCTGATGACCTTGTTGCCCGTACAAGGGTCAATCCAGCGGTCTCGCGGCCTGTTGTTGCTGCAATTATGGACAATCTTGGTGACCTTGCTCCGTCAGCGGTTCCGTATCAAGCCCTTGCCCGCAGAAATACAATTCCTGTGACCGTGCGTCGTGCAAACCGCTCGCACATCCTTGTTGGGCTTGGCTTAGGCCCGACTCGAACAATTCTTGTGACCTTAAGGACAATTTCGGTGACCTTGTCAGAGCCAAGAGTCCATCGACCTGAGAGGCCCGGCCAAATCCGGTGTCCTTTCGACCACATCTAGTAACCTTGCCAAACAAAATCGTCGACCTTTGGAACAAGAAAAGTGACCTTTCCAAACTAAGTCGTTGATTTTATGGGGAAGCCTGCTGCCTCTAGTAAGTGGTGTTCTGTTTAATAAAAAAAACAAACTACCCACCCCACGCTCCTATAGACACCTCGCAAAGCGCGACACGTCGAACAACCCCACGGCAGGACCAAGTAACCGAGCCCAGGAAACCTCACCACAATTGTCCCGAACCGCGACGCAGACAAATTCCTCTTGCTGACCAAACTCGCCCACACCATCGCTATGACGCAAACCAGACGACAGGAAGGCAAAGTCACAAGAAATGTTTTGACTTTTCGACCTTTCACCTGCAACCTCCTGCTCGAAGGAGGGAAGTGGTATGGAAAGCGCATCGCAACAATTAGCCTTGGCATTGTTCGAGGACTTCGCTCCTCGAGGCCAGAGCGTCACGGAAGCACCCAAGGATTTGGGGTTCCGTCGCAGCAATGCCTTCGTCAAAATCATCGACCTCAGTCTGGCAGGCCGCCGTCTCATCGATGTTGCCTACTTTCTTGTAGCTGAAGACCAAGAAGTCCAGCGCGAATACCGGGTCGACGTCGGATTGTTCAAGTGGCTTCTGGCCACAACCAGCAACAACCGACGCCACCTTAGCAAGCTTGTTCGCGAAGCCCAGAAAGCAGCCATCGAGCTTAACGAGATCGACGTCGAAGACCCTTCCAAAGATCGCTGGGGTGCAGTGCCCCTAATGGGCTCAGCATTCATCGAAAAAGGGGAGTTCATCTTCGAGCTTCCTGAACGGCTACAGCGCGCCATCAAGAACCCAAAATCTTCCCACTTTCTTAGCCTGCGCTACGTATTCAAGTCGGTGCACTCTAAGGTCCTCTACGACCGACTACAACAATTCATGGTTGAGGGAATCACGCCTTGGTTCGAAGTTCAAGCCCTACGAGCTTGGTTAGAGTGTGAGAAGAAAACCTACGACCTCTTCAAGCACTTCCGAAGTAAAGTCCTTGAGGTAGCCATCTCGGAAATTCGCCAAGTGACCGGACTCCACATTGAGATGCTTACACTTAATGTGCCCGGTTCAAAGAAAATCGGCCAAGTCCGATTCCGATTGAACGCTACCGAGCAGCCCAACGAGCAAAAGACCGCGTTCATCGTGCTTCGCAACGTCTATGAGACGTTGCGCAAAGAGTTCGCACTCAACCAGTCCGAGTTCAACGAGATTATTACCAACCGCGACCTGTACAACGATGAGCGAATCCACCAGGCCATGGAGTACACCCGGCACAACGTGAAAGTTGGCAAGGTGAAGGTGCGAGCAGGTGGTTATTTCATGAAGGCCCTTCGCGAGGGCTACTTGCTTGGGGAACTCGACCGGCAGATTCATCATCAGTCGGCCATTGCGGAATCAACACGTAAGGCCGCTGACCAGGAGATGGCTGAGCGCGAGGCTCGCGTGAAGGCCGCTGGCGCGGAGCGCGACCAACGAGAAGCTGATTTCGGTTGGGAAGCTTACAACAAGCTGTCCACTGAGCAGCAATCGGACATGATCTCCGAATTTTGTCAGTCTCAGGCTGCCAGGCTTCTCGCGCGAAGACTTAACGTGGCGACCCTGAACGTCAATGAGCACATCAATGACCCTAATGTTCGAAGCATGTTTGGAGGCTTCGTCGCCAGTCGTGTGCACAAGGCGGCGAAGGCCGCCAAGCGAGTAGGTGGACCGGCCTCAGCAAGTCTGATTTGAGCACACCAGCGCTACTTCACCACAACTCAACGCCTGCTACCGCCCCGCGCGGCGGCATGCTTACAATCGCCGCACCTTGTGGTGCAGGGGCGCAATACTCAGGACAGGACGCCGTGCAGGGTGCAGGCAGCGGACTCATAATCCGCCACCGAGACAACACCGACCGTGTTGGAGGCAGGTCTCCCATCGAGGATGCTGCGAAGTTGCCCAATAGCTGCTTGTGCCACTGCCGGCGATGACCTTGCCGCTGAAGGGGGCTCGACGAGGGCACGCGTGAGCCCACGCGCTGCTTTGTCCATCTCGATAAGCCAGGCGCGCGCCTGGCCATGGCCTAATGAACTTCGGCGGCCGCTGGCCTCGGTTATTACGATCGAGGCCGAGTCCACCTCATAGATGCGCCCGTCGGGTGCTGGCACCCGTCTACCGCGGTACCGCTCAACGAGTTGGAAAACTTCCTGCCGGTCCTGATCGGCACGAGCGTCGGCTGCGTGTCTCTCATCTTCTTGGACCTTCTGAGTTCGGACGACATGGCCAAAATCAATAGGCTTTCCGATGAGCGACTTGAGGTAGGCGAACAGTTCCCGCCCCCGGAGCGCCCCGAGAGCATGGCCGGACGCCGAGACGACGTCCGAAAGTCGGTGGCCAGCTTCTCTCGCAAGACGCATAAGCATGAAGAGGGCTGACGTCTTCAGCTCTTGATCGCGGACGAGAGGCGCCAGATCAATGGGGACTGCCCGATCGTTAATTTGCACGAAAGCTCCCCGCCCGGGATGTTTCTTCGTAGAAGACTGCTGGTGATTGTTTACGCCACTCACCTGTGCGAGAGATGCAGCGCCGGACTGGGGCTCATCGTGGCCGGTCGGAGGTTCAGCGGCCCCAAGTTGCACGCCAGTAATTCCAATGCAATGGAGCAACTTTGCGGTGAACCGGATCCGACCAACGACCTCGAGTTGCGCTCTGGTGCGCTGCCGTTCACGCTCAATAAGCCCGGCATCTTCGAGTGCTCCGAGCGCCCGATAGACAGTGGCCTCGCTAATCGCAAGGTGCTGCGCAATCGTTGACTTCTTGATGAAGGCTAGCGCGTTAGGATTTTTTTGGTTCAGTGCGAAGCGGATGAGCGTGGCGAGAACTTGGCGACTAGTGATGTGCAAAGCCCGGAGCCCATCGGACTCGTAGACCAATGCGATCGCTCTGAGTATCCGAGCAGGCAGCCGCCCTGCATCGCACCTGGCTGACTTGGATTGCCGGCCATCGATAACAATCGAGGCTGCAGCATGCGACGCACCGTCGCGTGCTGTTGTTCTTTGGGCAATAGGAAGCCCCTCGAAGCCAAAATTCATCTTCGATCAACATGCTAATTTGTGGAGGGAGCATTGACAGCGAAGGGCGAGGCTTCGTAGACTCGAACTGTGTTAGAGGTCGGGTCAAGTGGGTTGAGAAGCCTGCCACCCTTTGGTCTATGCGGATGAAAAGCCTGGAGCGCCAACTCCAGGCTTTTTTTTGTTGGGGCGTGCCTACGGGCTCAACGACAACTCCTTAAGAATGCAATTGGTCGCGCTAGCTCCAGAAGGGTCCGCGCGAATAATATTGGACGCCTGCATGGCGCCGCAGGCATCGGCGACTCGATCGGCGGGCTCCATTCGCCGTGCGCCAACATTCGCCGGCGGCGTAATGCGGGGTAGCGTGCAGTACCTTCTTGTTTTCGACATCGGCGGCTGCAATTGCTCATCTCGTCGAGCAGTCTCTACTCAACCGCAAGACACGTACCAAGTCACCCAAGCTCGGCTTCAAGGATGAACCTGGAAGTCGGGTTCTTCTTGGTCATGGATACCCGTAGATCCTGCCGGGCACGCGTCACTGCTACGTAGAAGAGGCGGCGCTCCTCAGCCTCGGTGCTCTTCTCGTCGGGGACCACCGTCTCCTCCGCCCTGATAATCCAGACGCGGTCCCATTCGAGGCCTTTCGAGCTATGCATCGTCGTCAGCACCAGCGCATCAGGCGCCGGCTTGTTGTTGTCTCGCCGCAGGAATTCCAAGCGATCGGAGAAGGGACCGTTCAACCGCGACAGCACGTCATACGTCGTCGTGATGGCGCGGCGGGCCTGATCAGCACCTACGTGCTGCATCATCCACTCGTGCACACCCTCCAAAACTAACGAGTAGAACTGCCGGTCGCAGAGCGCGCGCCATTCAGCCAAACGCTTCATTAGCTCCCGATACTTGTCGGCCGAATTCTCGGAGAGACCCAATTCGACCAGGTCCTTCCTCTGATGCTGCCCGCCGGTGGTCTTGCCACTGTTGTGGAGTAGTCGCAGTTCATGCGTTCCGACACCCACGAACGAGAGCAATGCGTCGATCCCGGCCTTCCTAGTCTTCTGGACGAGTTCCAGAAGGTTGCACATCAGGGCACCCTCAGGGCGGCTGAGAATAGACTTTCCCGATGCCCTGAAGTATTTGATGCCGTGGGAGCGACAGACTGCCTCGACCGGATCGAGGATGCGATTCGTACGGGCCAGTATTGCCGCAGACTGGCTTTGGGAGAGCGCAGGCGCGAGGTGTTCCATTGCGGCGACTGCCTCGGCGTATTCGTCCGCAAACCTTTGGAAGGCTACATCGCCGCCTGGGCCTTTGTGAGCGACGAGGACTTTCGGAATCCGATCGCGGTTGTTGCGGATGATCTTGTCGGCAGCGCCAAGAATCTCAGCATGACAGCGATAGTTGTTGCCCAGCACCACAGGTTGCGCATCAAACTGCCGAATGAAGGACTCCATGCCACGGAAGCCAAGGGCCGACCGGAAGCCATAAATACTCTGATCGTCGTCACCTACGACGGTCACAATTGAGCCTGCGTGAGCATGGAGCGCGATCCACTGGTACTGCAGCGGATCGGTGTCCTGAAATTCGTCAACGAGCAGATAGGTGAGGGGGTAAGGCGCGATCGTGCCGCGCTGCATGCCTTCGACCGCCAAGCGCAGCATGTCCTGAAAATCGATCTTCCCATTGCGCTCCAGCGAATCCTGATAGGCGCGGTACAGGACCTCCTCGGTTGTCCCTGCCTGGACTTGGCCAAAGTTTGTCTTGATGGCCTCGATGGCAGTGATAGCGTCCTCTACCTTCCAGTCCAAGCCGGTGTCAGAAAGCGCCTGCGTAAGCAACCCGATGCGATCCCCATCGGTTGCAATATCGCGTCGTCCCTCGACCCCGCTGCTGAGCTGCTTGTAGGCGAGCGAATGGAATGTGCCCGCCATAAGCCGCTTCTTGGCGTTACCGCCAGCCAGCGTCGCAATACGGTCGCGCAATTCGACGGCGGCATCCTTGCCGAAGGTGACGGCGCCAACCTTCGCGTTCGGCTCTGACAAGAGCATCGCGGCCTTCGTGGCAATGGTCTTCGTTTTGCCGGCTCCCGGGCAGGCCACGGCAACGCAATGCCGGCGCAGCTCCACCACTTCGCGCTGGGCCGGATTCAGTTCATCGAGCATGGTTGAGTACCACGATATGATCTTCGACGCCGCGCCAGTGGATGCCCTCGGCGTCACGGATCACGATACTGCCGTTGCTCTCGTCATGCACGATTACGATGCCTTCGCCGAACGAATCGACGTCGGTCTGGAATTCCACGGTGGCGTTCTTCAGGCTCATAGGATGTTGACATCCTCCCCTCCCTCGGCCTTCGGCCGCCGCCTCTCAGCGGAAAGGGAGGGGATTCTTACCGCGTCTGAAACGATGATCGCCATCTCAGATCGCCTCGGTGGGTTCCTGCTTCGCAGAGCGGCCCAGCTGCACCGGCTCTCCACAGGCTGCAACGCGGTGCCCCCGCGCCAGAATGTTGATTGCGCCGACCACGTCGGCGTTTGCTTCATGCCCGCACTCGATGCAGTGGAACCGCGCCTGCGTGGTCCGGTTGTCCGCGCTCACGAAGCCGCAAGTCGGACAAGTTCTGCTCGTATTCGCGGGCGGCACAGTGATGAGCCAGCCCCCGTTCCAAGCCAGTTTGTAGTCCAATTGCCGCCGGAACTCAAACCAGCCCTGATCGAGAATGGACTTGTTAAGGCCGGACTTGGCCCGAACGTTCTTGCCAGGACTCTCGGCTGTTCCCGACACCGACTTGGACATGTTCCGCACCTGCAAATCCTCGATACACACCATCGCGTGGTTTTTGCTGATCGTGGTCGTGGCCTTGTGCAGGTAGTCGCGTCGGGCGTTGCTGATCCGGGCATGGATGCGTTGGATTCGGGCCTTGGCCTTCTTCCAGTTGCTGCTGAACTTCGTCTTACGGCTCATCGCGCGCTGTGCGCGGCGCAGCCTGGCTTCGTGTCGCTTAAAGCTGTTGAGCGGGGCCAGGAAGGAGCCATCACTCATCGTGGCGAAGCGGCAGATGCCAACATCGATGCCGGCAGCGCCCGTCGCTTGTGGCATGGGACGCTCGACTTCACGTGAAGTCTGGACCGAGACAAACCACTTACCTGCGCTCAGGCTAACCGTGGCATTACGCACTTCGCCGAGTATGAACCGACTATTGCGATAGCGTAGCCAGCCGAGCTTTGGCAGGAAGATCCGGCTGTTGGCCTGATCGAGCTTGATCTGCTTCGGGTCGGGGTAGCGGAAGCTATCGCGTTGTCCACGCTTTTTGAACTTCGGGAAGTCGGCTCGCTTAGCGAAGAAGTTGACGTAAGCCCGCTCCAGGTCCTTGAGCGTCTGTTGCAGCGGATGGGCGGGCGAATCGGAGAGCCATGCAGTATCCGTACTGTTGCGCCATCCGGTGAGCACCTTGCATAGCCCCGCGTAGCCGAGCCTCTTCTCGCCTTGTTCGTAACGCTCCTTCTGAAACGCCAGCGCCTTGTTGTAGACGAACCGGCACGAACCTGCGAAGCGGCGCATGTCCCGCGTCTGTTCGCCGGTCGGCATCAATTCGTACTTGAAGGCTTGGAGTCGTTGCATGATACAAATCGTATCAGGATTCATGCGTTGTCAAGGACGCCTGCGGCGTCCGCGCTATCCTTCCCCGGCCTGAAGTCCGGGGCTTGACGCGCATTCTGGTCAACCGGTTGGGATTGCGAGGGGGCCGCCGGCTAGCGGCGGCACGTCAGGTTCAGATGCCGCGAACAGTGGTCATCAGCTTCAGGTGGGTCATGTAGCTGCGCAGGCCGAGCGGGTGGAAGGTACGCAGGAAGCGCGCCACCTCGTCGTTGATATCGGTCTGGTCGCGGATGCCGTTCCACACCATGAAGTCGAACTGATCCATCGTGCGGTCAAACTTGGCCAGCACGCCCAGCACGCGCATCGAAAAGCGGGAATAGGCTTCGACAGTCAGGCTCAACGACGGCAAAGTGACTGTCGGTTCAAACACAATGTCGTTCTTTGCGCGCATGTCTGCTTCGCGCTGGGTGCGCAGAGCCTCGGCCACGCGCAACTGCTCGTCGACGTAGTCCTCCAGGCGCGACAGGGCGCTCTCGAAATACGCTTCGACGGTGGCCAGTTCGGCTTTGCTGTATGTAGCGCCGCCAAAGCGCTGCAGGTTGATGCTCATGCGGTTCATGAACGGCCACCATTGTTCGAACAATGGGCGCAGGCGGGTGTGGTTCAGCTTGATGGCGACCGGCACCACCGCGGCGCCAGCCAGTTGGCGCGTCAGGATCTGGACGCCGATCTCGCGGCGGCGGCGGACGATCGCTGCGCGGTCTTCCGGCTTCAGTTCGCGGAAGCGCTTGCGGGTGTTGGCAACCTCTGCCTTCTTCTCTTCGGCTTCCGCCGACGAGATCAGGCCCTCCTTGCGCAGCGTCTCCGCTGCAGCATCCATTTCCTGCAGTTCGCGTTCGAGCGAGCCATCGTCCGCGCCGTCGGTGACGCCGGGGGCCGCGAGAGCCAGTGTGTCGGTTTCAGCGGCGAGCGGGATGTCGTCCTGGACGGTGGCAACGGCGGCGGTGTCGGTGATGGTGGTCATGCGGTTTTCTCCTGAATGGACTCCCACGGGTGGGTGATCCGCGTTGAATGCGTGAAGTTGTGTTGAATGCGAGTACAGCTACCGGTTCACATGAAACGAGGCGGCCAGGCGCCAGGCAAGGGCACCGACGCAGGCCGCGGCAATCGTCCAGACGCCGGCCGGCAGCCACACTGGCAGCAGCAGGGCCGAAGCGCAGATCCCCAGCGCGATCAGCAGGCCGTGCGCGGCGAGGTGGAAGCCCAACGGGCTTGCGACCCCGGCCGCGGCGGCCCGGATGCGCCGCTGCACCGCGCCGTCGTTGAGCATGGCCGCCCCAAAGAAGAGGGCGCCCCATGCCCAGTTGCCGGCGACCGTTGCACGGTAGATGGCGCGGTATAGCTCCATCCAGAGGTGCCGCATCCACGCCGAGGCAATGCCGGCGGTGCCTCCGTCGCTGATGAGCGACTGGTTGGCAGAGCCGGCATAAGAGCGGCGGATTGCGCCAGAGTCGACAAACCACGCCCGGAACCGTTCGTTGGCGCGGCTGGCCAGGTCATCGGCCCGGACTTCCCCAAACAGTGCTTCGACCGAGGCCAGCTCGGACGTGTCGATCTCGAAGTGCCTGTCATCGGGCAGCATGGGCGCGAGCGTCGCCAGCAACACGGGCGTGACGATCAGCCACAGGCGCAGGTGGGAAACGAATCGGCTGTTAGACATATCAGCGCAGCATTGAATGGAGGACGAGGCACGGGATGGCGATGAACGCGAGCAGGCCACCCCAGAACTGGGCAGGGCGGTCCTGTTCGAGCTTCACCAGTGCCATCGCGAACGCGTGACGGCCCTGGGCGAACTGCGCCGGCACCGGTGCGTCAATGTCGCTGGCGCGCAACCATGTGCGCATTTCGGCAACCTCTTCCGGCGCGACGCGGGCGACCTTAGCAATGATCGAGCTGGCCAGTGACATCGTATTCCTCGAAATAGCGGCGGAAAGTCGGTCCCCTGAGGACACGGGCGGCGAGCTGGAAAGCGGCGCTGCGCGGCGTGATTGGCTCCGGGCAAGGCTCATCGACCATGCGGCACACATAGCCCGGAGCCTGGCGCGCTTCGAACAGCGGGATCGGTTCCAGGAATGGCGCCCAGACGACGTACTTCTCGCCCTTGAAGGCGGCATAACGCTTCGCATACAGCTCATGCGAGCGCCCGAAGAGGCCGCGCATGAAAGCGACATTGCCCGAACCGTCCTTGCGCTCGGCCTTGAATCCGGCCAGAGCATCCACCAGCATTTCCCTCACAAGCGGCTCGTCGCGCACGATGAAGTTCAGGCCGATGAAGTCCACGAGCCGCGTGCAGACGTCGTCGAGCTCGGGAAAGCAGATGAAGACGGGCGACAGCTTGGCCGAGAGCTTGTGCTCCTTGACGATCTGGCGAAACAGGCTGGTCATTGAAACTTATCCTTCGATGATGGGAATGCGACCCTGGTAGACGGCGCCACCGGAGACCCGCAGGAAATATTGGAGGTTGGGCAGCTGGGTAATCAGCCGGACCGGAATTAGGGGCACCTTCTCCAGTTGCCGCGAACGGGACACCGACCCGCTGAATTCGCCCACGTGGGCCTCACTGCCGGTGCTGGTGGTGTTGGACTGGACGATGTTGGTGATGCCGGTTTCGCCCACCTTGTCGGAGAACCACTGCGCCGTATCGGTGTCTTCCAATCGTAAGATGATCTGGTTGTTTAAGTTCGCCAAAACCTGCAGCATTTTTGCTGCGTTACCGAGTTTGGCCTCCAAATCCGACCGGCTCTGGAACGCGACGAAGGCCTTGAAGCCTGCGCCGCGCCCTTTGTTGAGAATCTGGATCACCTGTTCGTTGATGGCCTCGGCCACCTCGTCGATGACGAGCACCACGCCGGGCGGCTTGTCATAGAAGTTGTAGATGGTGCCTGCCACGGACGCGATATCGGACAGGATCATCGAGGCGATCGCTTTGGCGACGATGCTGTTGGACATGGAATCGAGCCCGACGCACAGCACGGCCTTCTGCTTGATGATCTTGTCGATGTCCCAGATTTCCCGGTCGTCCTCGAAGTCGTCGGCCTTCGGTGCAAGCATCAGGCCGGTCTCGCCGGTCGCCAGCATCTGCAGCAGCGGCAGTGCCGACGCGATGATGCGCATGTAGTGCTCGCGGTCATGCGTGAAGGTCGAGACCAGGCCGTCGAGCGATTCGTGGCCGCGCCCGTCGTTGGCAAAGCGCTGCAGGTAGAGCTGCACCATGCCGTCGAGCAGTGTCGCGCCGCTCTTCTGGCCAAGCTTCTGCATGAAGCCGTTGACCTCGTCCTCCCAGTCGGCCATGCCGGCTTCGGGGAAGAACCGCTTGAGGCAGCGCTCCAGCAGGCTGTTGATGCCGGACTGCGCGTAATTGAGGATCGAGCGCAGGTTGGGCTTGTCGCCAACATACAGTTCGCCCTTGACCGCACGGTCGATGAAGAGGAAGGCAAAGTCGCGGAACGGGCCTTCCTCCATCAGCTGCGCGATGCGGCTGGGGATTTCGGATGGCTGCGACCAGTTTTCCAACGGATTGAGGCGGATCGACTCGGACGGCGCGGCCTGCTTCCAGTACAGAAACTTGCGCCCGGTGCGTTCGCACTCCTTTTTGACGCGGTCCTTTAGGTCGCGATCGTTCTTGGGGTCGATGATGATCAAAACGTCTTCGGCGTTGTGGATCACCTGTGTCGCGATGACCTCATAGGTACGGGTCTTGCCCGCGCCGGTGGTGCCGCCAACGGCCGTGTGGCCGCCGAGCGCCTTGTAGTGCAGCGGCACGCGAACCTTCTTCGGTTCCATCCCGTGAATCCACGACTGGCCCTGCGGCGTCAGGTCGCGAATGCTATGGGCGGGGCCGAACCTGGCTTCGATGGCGCTGGCAACTGGCGCGGGCAGCCAGCGCGGCAGGCCCGGGATCTCAGTGGAAGGCATGCGCAGAATGTCGTGTGCGATCTGGCAATGCTTCTGCGTCCATTCGAAGCCTGTCCCGAGGTACATGGCGTCGTCGCTCTTGCGCAGCTGGCCGCTCTCTCCGAGCAACTGGTCGATGCGGATCTTGGCGAGCCACTTCGTGGAAATCGCCATCCGAAAAGCCAGCGCCCGCCATACTTGGGTGCCACGCAGCAGCAGCATGACAGTGCAGAGCGCGGCGAAGTAGCCCGCGTGCGGCATGCCCGAGGCAGCGATCAGCACCAGGCCCAGCGCCCAGCCGGCAGCGGCGCGGGCCTCGAACATGGGGCGGAAGTGATTGATATAGCGAACCATGGGATCAGGCCGGGGTGTTGGGACGGGGCAGAATCAGCGTGCCAATGCGCTCTGCGAGGACCAGGTCGGGCCCTTCGACCGCGTACAGCAGCGACAGCTTGCGCAGGTTATCGATCAGCGTGTCGCTGGCGATGCCGTAGTTGCCGATCATTTTCTTGGGCAGCACGAGGCCTTTTTCGGCCCAAGCGACCTTGATCTTGCCCGCCGTCACGTCCTGGGCGAGCGCGCGGAAGAATTCGCTCATCATGCGCGAGCCACCCAGCAGCACGGTGAACGGATCTGGCGTGTCGCGGCGTGCCCGGCCAAGTGCGGCGGCATCGATGGCGGCCGGTGCGGGCCCGCTTGGTGCTGACGTCGGCGGGGCGGTAGGGGCTGTGGGCGCCGTAGCAGGCGGCGGGCTGGCGGGTGTCGATGCCGCAGCCGGCTCGGCCGCGGCAGGGGGCTGGAACAGGGCCGCCGCGCCTGCCGCCGCGCTCAGTGTCGGCGCAACGGGCTCCGGGACCTGCGCGGTGAGGCTGGCTTTGGTGTTGGTGGTCTGCGCCCCGGGTGTGGGCGCGGCGGCGAGCTTCTCGGCCGACGGCGGAACGGTGGGGTCGGGGGCGAAGACGGCGCGGCGTGCCTTTTGCTCGTAGTCGCGGGCGGCAGCAACGGCCTGGCGCACGATCTTATGCAGCTGAGCCTCGAAGCCGGTCGGCATCGGGGCTGGGTTGATCGCGCCGAACAGCTCCGACAGCACCGGGCCTTCCAGCCACGACAACGATTCGGCGCCAAGAATTGAGCGGGCCAGTAGGGCGCTGCGCATGCGCTCCACCGGCAAAGCCACTTCCAGGCGGATCACACGGTAGGGGTTCCCCGCCAGCCACGGCTGAAACGCGCCGTGCGCGGCGGGCAACCACTGTTCACCGGTATCCTCGCGCACGAAATGGAAGTGCCGGCAGGGTTCATCGAGCCACGAGCAGCACGCGGCTAGGAAGAGCGCGTACAGATACTGCGGCTCAAGCCGGCGGCGACGCTCCGAGGGCTGGTCGGCGGCGAACTTCTGCCCGCCCGACAGGCGCATGGAAAAGTAGGCGACTTCGACCGTGGCGCGGAACGCACCACCGGGCTCGGAATGCAGCTCGGGCTGCAGCGGCATGGTGGAGAACCAGTTGGCGCAGGCGCGCAGCACCGAGAGCCACTTTGCGTCGAACTCGGCCGGGTTGGCCTCGTTGGCGTATTGGCGGATCAGGGCGATGCGTTGAGCGTGGGAGGCGAGCAGTGTCTCGGCGTCCTGGGGGAGGTGCTGGTTCATGGTCAGCCTGCGATTTTTGCGCCGAGTTTCCACCCGCCACGCGCCACGCCGGATATCGCTGAGCCGCCCGATGCGCCCGCGCCGCTGCCGAACACCGCGCCGGCCAGCTTCGGGATTTCCAGTGAGACCAGGAGGAGCATGATGGCCATGCCAAGGGCGTAGGCAGCCGCTGCGACGGTATCGGTACCGATATCGTTCATCTTGCTCAGGCTCGGTTCCATAGTTCCGCCGACCAGGTTGGCGAGGACCGCCGCGATGACGACATACATGCAGCCGCCGATCATGAAGTCGAGCCACGACATGAAGTAGCGTCGCGTGTAGTCGGAGAAGGCGAGCGCGACGGCGAGCGGGCCGAGCACGATGCCGACGGCGACCTGGATTTCGCCAAGCACCATGAAGAAGGCGTACACGAAGGCCGTCAGAGCCACGACCACGAAGGCGAAGAACAGAACCAATGCGCTTACGATGCCCTGCAGAAGTTCGCCGGACTTGAGCACGCGCCAGACCGCATCCCACAGCTTGCCGGCGGTCGTCGCCAGCGTGCTGGCGATGCTCAATTTGTCATCGCCGCTGAGGCTGGCGGCGAGGGTTCTGAACCACTCATACAGGCCCGACGCAAAATTGTCATAGGCAAGATAGATGGCTGCGAAGATACCGACCACCGTGATCGTCTCGATCAGATTGACCCATGCCCCGACGGGGTGCATCGCGCCCATGAAACGGAAGCTGGCGAGGGTCAGCGTGATGACCGCGAGGGCGAAGGCTAGCTTGTTGGCCTCGGGGGTCACCTTGTGGCTCAGGTTGATGGCGGAGCTAATCAGGCCGCTGGTGATGTTGGTCGTCTGATCGACCGCATTCTTTAGCCCCCGTTGCGCACTGTTGGTCGCGTCTGGCCCAGCGGCGGCGGTTTCGGCGAATGCCCCGTGCGATACCAGCCACCAGGCCAACACGCACGCCAGAAGTGCACGCAGAACTTGCTTCATCGACATAGTGCCAGCCTCAGCGCTTGCGGAAGACGCGGCTTTCCAGTTCGCGTAGCTGGGCTTCGCGGTCGCGCTGAAGCTTCTCGCCGGCGTCATTACGCTCGGTCTCCTGCGCATTGGCCCTCTGATCCTTGACGGCATCGGCCTCCGTTTTTGCGCCGATGAGCTGCAGCAGGTCGGCGTTCTGCCCGGACATGACGTCCAGCATCTGGTTGGTGAGCTGGGCGGTAGCCTGCGCGGTCTGATTCAGTTCCAGATCGGACTGCAGGTCGCGCCGGCGCTTGGCGAGCTTCTGGTTGTTGCTGGTTACGGCCTGGCCGAGCCCAAAGAGGCGCTTGGCCGTCTTGTCGCCGGTGTCGAGCAGCGTGCGCTGGTCGCGGAACCACTGGTCTGGCGACTTGCCGGAAGTTGCCATCAGACCCTGCACGTTGTTCAGGAAGTCGGCCGTGTCCGCGACGTTGCCGTACAGATCCTTCAGTGTCTGGCCGTAGCGCTGGTACTTCTCGATATCCTCCACGATGCCCTTTTCCTGCAAAGCCATTGACACGGCGTCAAGGCCAACCGCCTGCTGGAGCTGGTTGAGCATCATCTTGTTCTGGTAGACGATGTTCGTGTTTTCGTAGATCTCGGTCTTGAGCGCCTGCGAGGCGGTCATCGTATTCTTGATGAAGTTGGCCGCATCGAACACCGGCATGCCGCCGGCGTGGACCAGTGTCGAGGTCATGAGCGTTGCCGCTACCAGCGCGCTTGCGAAAGCTGCTTTCATGAGTGGGTGGTTCCTGAGAGTAGGGGAGGGAATTCGCTAGGCACGCGCCAGCACTTCGCGCACGTACCGGTCTTGCCAGTCGGGATGCCCGGAGGCGTAGTGGCGGTCGAGCACTTCCTGCGCATAGCCGTCCGAGCGCAGCATGGCGACCATTTCCTTGTTGAACGCGGTCTGCAGCATCCGGCTCTGGGTCCTGGTGGTCCAGTAGTAGTCCCGATTCGGCACCGCCTCGGCAAGCAGCTTCACCTGGTCGACGGTGAGGCCGAACACGTCGCAGTACAGCTCCTTGCTGGTGACGGCCTGGCTGTTGGGCAGGTAAAGGATGTTGGCGATGTTGTCCTTAAGGATTTCGAAGTCGGCCACGCGGGCAACTTGCTGCAGCGATTGCGTCGCCATCCAGATCGCGCCGTTGAGCTTTCGGATCGTAACGATCCACGTCTCCAGGCGAGCGTAGAAGCGCGGGTTGGTGAAGAAGAAGCCGGCTTCCTCCACCTCAATGATGGTGTAGCGCGTGCCGCCCATCGACTGGCTGATGCGATAGAACGCATAGTCCATGAAGAGGGCCGCGGCGCGCGGGAAGTTGCTGAACAGGTCACCCATCTCGATCGTCAGGTCGTCACTGACTTCGAAGGCGTCCTCGACGTGATCGAAGAAGTGCCCGTACTGTCCGCCCTGCACCCAGATCTGAAGGCGCTCGCGCAGCGAAGCGTGCAGCTGCGTGCAGAGGTTCGAGAGCGTCCAGCGTTCGCGCGGGAAGCGCGCAAGGATCTGCACGGCCTGATACAGGTCGGTGCGTTGCTGCGGCGTGACCCGGAACTCTTCATCCTCGATGGCGAGCACCAGCCAGTCGGTGACGTAGGCGTGGTTGTCCGGGTTGCCCAGCAATGACAGCGGATTGGTCTGCGTGGCGCCCTGGAAGCGCCCGGTCACGTCGACGAACTTGCCGCCGGCCAGCAGCGTCGGAATCCGGGTCGAGCGGTCCTTGTCGAAGCGGATGCGCCGCGCCCCCTGGCGGCCCGCCTGCGTGACGAGGAAGTTGAGCATGACCGACTTGCCAGCGCCGATCGGGCCCAGCACGAGCAGGTGCCCGTTGCCGCCCGGCTGGTGCAGGTCCACCCGTTGGGCGGTGCGATGGCGCGTCGGCAGGCAGGTCAGGGGCGGCGTTTCCACGCCAGACAGGTTGGTGAGCCAGTTGTTGCGGGTGGGGCCGGCCCGCACCGAGCGCAACGGGGCAATGTCTGAGACGGCCGGCGTTTCCACGAACTGCAAGCGGCGCTGCTTGTCCCAACGGCCGGGCAGGGTGCTGTTCCAGGCGGGCAGCAGATTGGCCTTCTCGCGGATCGGGCCGAAGCCAGCGTTGGTGATGGCGCCCACCACCTCGCTCACGGCATCCTCGCACTCGACCTCGGTGTCGCCGTAGACAATCACGGAAATATTGACGAAACCGTGTTGCTGCCCTTCGGCGGTCAGGCGGCGCAGTGCATCGCCCGCTTCGGCTGCCAGTTGCTGACGGCCCTCGTCGTTCTCCGCTTCCTCCTTGGCGGCCATCTGCTTGACGACCGACCAGAGGTTGAAGCTCGCCATCTTGTAGAAGCGGCGGATCTTCTCGATATAGTTGGTGGCCTTATGGGTGTCGAGGAAGCGATAGAGAATGCAAATATCCAGTTCGACGTCGAGTTGCGTAAGCACGTCGAGCGCCGCTTCCTGGAATCCCATCCATTCCTTGACGGCCACGATGGCGGCAAAGCGTTTGCCGTGGGCCGATTCGAAAAGCAGCTTGTCCGAGCCGCTGGTGACTTCCGACTCGGTCAGATGCGTGTCCAGCAGCGTCACAGGGAAACGCACGCGGCGCGGCGGCACGGTCGGATTAGCGGTCTGGTGCAGGGCCCCGAGGCTGTCCTGCATCGACAGGCGCGACAGGCCGAGCCTGCTCGCGCCCCCGGCGAAGGCATCGAGCATCGATTCGAAGCGCTTGGCGTCCGCCTCAGTGCGCTGCAGGTCGAAGGCGAAGGCATTGCGGGCCAGCAGCACGTCCTTGGCGGTCTCGAACGCAGCGACGGCGAAGTTCTTGGCCCCCACCGTCATGTGGTAGGCCATGCGCTCGAACACCTTGTCGATGCCGTTCTCTGGCGTGTAGGCCAGGGCGAGCGAGTGCGAGTTCTGGAAGTACCGGCCGCTGGCCATGTTCGCGCGGTTGAGCGCATCGAGCCGGGCGTCGGACGCGGCGGGGAAGGTGCCGCCAATGTAGTCGCGGGTACGACGGTGGCGCAGGCGCCACCACGCGGTCACGCGGCTGTCGAAGCTGCGGCAGGCCTGGTCGAGTTGGTCGCGGGCCGAGGAGACGTCGTGCGTGTTCGGGCTGTCCGCGTCGATGCCGTCGAACTCATAGGTGGCCAGCAGCGAGCCGTCCTTGTTGAGCACCAGGTCGGGGGTGACAAGCGTCATCCACGGTGCGATTTCTTGGATGGGGCGGCGTGTCAGCATGGCAGATCGCTATCGAAACCATAGGGGCGGCGAAAGCGCGGGCTGAACTTGCCATGCCACGGCGTCGACTCGTACACATCGCCGTAGTGGTTGTAGGCGTTCAGTACCAGGTTCCACCACGGGTCACTGGTGGTGAGCCAGCGCAGGAAGAAATGGACGCACAGGCCGAACAGGAAGAAGCCGGCCACCGTCCAGAAGCCGCCCGTGTAGGTGGCGTAGCACAGCAGGGCGGTGATCGTACCGTTGGCAATGGCGAGCCCGCGCACAGCCCCGCCGAGCATACGGGGCAGGGAGAGCGAGCGGCTGACGGCGTGCTTGCGCATGGTCGGTCAGCAATACTGGGTGAGACCCATGTTCTTGGCGATTGGGATGGCCGCTGCCGCCAGGCCGATGCCCATGATCGCCGTCATGACGACTTTAACGATGGTCGATTCAGAATTGGCAATGCCAATGGCGCCCAGGATGATGACCACCACGCCGATCACGAAGAGGACAGGGCCGCTGACCAGAGCCTGGATCGAGCAAATCATGTTGGTCAGGCCGCTGAACATGCCGAGATCGGCGGCGAAGGCGCTTTGCGCGCACAGGAGCAACGCGGCGCCCAACAGCAGGGCAGTGTGCTGGCTACGGGTGCGGGCGGCGCTGAGTGGCATTCCCGGTTGCGGATTGGATCGGAACATGTGGTTGAACTCCGGTTAGAAAACGCGATTGACGACGTAGTCGTTGTGTTTGAAGCCCTGGATCTCCAGGATCTCCGATACGTGCCGCATCTCGCCGGTGCGGCGCAGATGCAGGACATAGTGGAAGCATTCGGCAATGAGCTTGCGCATGTCGTCCAGCTCCCAGCGTGAGCCGGCCGGGATGCCGAGCATTGCCAAGCTCTCCAGCCTCGACAGGGCCGAGCGGGCGTTATTGGCGTGCAGCGACGCCATGCCGCCGTCATGACCGGTGTTGAGCGCCTGCAGCAGATCGAACGCCTCGCCGCCGCGTACTTCGCCAACGAGAATGCGGTCGGGACGAAAACGCAGCGACAGGGCGACCAGCTGCTGGGTGGTCACGCGGGTGTCGGCGTTGGACAGCAGGCGCACCTTGTTGGGCACCGCCAGCTTCAGTTCCATCGTGTCCTCGATGGACAGCACGCGCTCGCTGTGGGGGATCTCGGCCACCAGCGCATTCAGGAGCGTCGTCTTCCCCGACGACGTGCCACCGGCAACCAGGATGTTTTTGCGCTGCACGACGAGCTGGGTAAGCGCGGCCCTAAGCGCTTCGTCCTCCACTGGGCTGTCGAAAATTGGCACTTCGTCGGTGGTGTTGCGGGCCACGCGCGCGGAGAACGCGCCCATCTCCACATAGTCCGCCAGCGACAGGTTCTTCTCGCGATGGCGGCGGATACTGAGGGCGTTGCCGTCCATGGCGGTGGGCTGCATGACGGCAGCAATCCGCATGCCCTTGTAGCCGGCGTTGATGATGCCCTGGTCGGTGCCGCGCACCGCGGACTTCTGCACCGAGGCGGCCAGCGCCCGCACCGCGCCTTCGAGCATGGCAGGATCGAGCCGGATATCGAGCTGGAGCAACTCTCCGTGGCGTTCAATCCAGACGCTCTCGGCATGGTTGATCATGACCTCGGCAATGTCCGGCGCTTCGACGTACGTCTTGATGGGCCCAAGCGCCTCGAAGAACATCGCGACCGCGCTCGCTTCGAGCTGGTCGAACTGCAGGGGAGAGTGTGCGGCGGATGCAGACATGCCGCTATTGTTCTCGTTTGGCGTGCGCGTGTGCGGGCAAAAGGTATGCGATTTTCGTGAGCTTTCACCGGCCCTAAGGGAGTCATGAGGAAGCCGCGGCAGACAACTTAGGGGGCGAGCACATGAGTCCACCCTACTAGCGATAACAGAGCGATTTCGATCGCGTTATTGCAAATAGGGTGGACTCATGTGCTCGGGGGTAGATGACAGCAACCGGGAGTGCAGGTCAAAGACAAGCGACACCGATGAAGGTGATCACTGACATGGAGTCTCATCGCTAGTGATTTAAGAAAAATTGAAAGCTGTCGAAAATCGCGTACCTTTCGCGGCGCAGTGAGTACCGATTCGCTGGTTCAATAGGCGGCATCCAAACAGGTGCCGCATGCCACTGTTCTCCCGCCGCAACGAATCCAAGAAAGTTCTATCACCCGCGCCGGGCATGTACGCCGGCGAGGACGTCACGCAATTCCTGTTTGACCGCACCGCTCGCGTGATGGTCGAACGCAATCACTGGAAGCTGGCGACGCTCGTGGCCGCTCTGGTGGCCGTGGCAGCCGTGATGACGCGCCAGCCACCGGAGCCGGTGGTGCGCGTGGTAGGCGTCTCGGCCGATGCGAACGGCAAGCCGGTGGCGCGCGAATTGGACGCGTACCAGCCCCAGGCGCTGGAGATCAAGGTCGCCTTCAAAGACGTGGTCACGCGCATGTTCACCATCGAGCCGGTGCTCACGCCGGAGATCGAGGATTCCCGCATCTTCCAGAACATCAACGGCGTGAAGAAGCAGATGGTAGGCGCGGCGCGCAAGCAGTTCGAGGACTGGCTGTCCGAAGACGCACCGTTCCGTGCCATCGCGCAAAGCCCGTCGCTGGTGCGCGAGGTCCAGATCACCAACATCGCCTTGCTGCCGGACAACACCGTCGCGGTGGAGTTCGTCACGTCCACCCGGGACGAAGGCTCGAAGCCGCGCAGGCAGCGTTACGCGATGACCTTCCGCTATCAGATTGACCCGCCGAAAAGCGACGCTGCCCTGACCTCGAACCCGTTTGGCATCTATCCCGTGTTCTTCAGTATCCAGAAGTCCGCCGCCTGAGTTCGCCACCGAAGCCATGTCCCAATCCCTGCGTTCTAAACTTTCCGTCGTTGGCCTTGCTGCGGTCCTTTGCCTGATGCTGTCGGCAGGCCCGGGCTTCTCGGCCGACAAGCCCTCGCGCAAGGCGCCGCCGCCGTTGCCGATGCTCGGCATCGGCGACATGGCCGACGCGATGAACCCGATGAACCCATTCAACGGTGGGGTCGAGCCGATGGCGTTGCCCGGCGACTCGCGCCTGGTGGTGTTCCCCTACAGTGGCGATCAGATCTTCCGCGTGCTGACGGCGCCGCTCAAGGTAACGACCATCGAATTTGCCGCCGACGAGCAGATCGTGGGCGAGCCGGCCTGGGGCGAGAATGTCCGCTGGAGCTTCGAGACCGACGGCGCAAACCACCTCTATGTGAAGCCGAGCGGAGCGGGGCTGGTCAACACGCTGTCGGTCAACACCAACAAGCGCAGCTACGAATTCACGCTGGTGTCCTCGCCATTGGGCGGCATCTTCTATCAGAAGGTGCGCTTCCGGGTGCAACAGCCGTTTGGTGCCAAGGCGAAGGCACGTGCCGATCAGGGGCCGGAGGCGGGTGAAGCTGGTGCCGCCACGCCCGATGCAGTGGCCGTGTCCCCGGACAAGATGAACTTCGACTATCACGTTTCGGGTAGCGCGAACTTCAAGCCCGAGACTGTGTTCGATGAC
This sequence comes from Cupriavidus sp. GW821-FHT07C08, assembly GCF_059419025.1. Lineage (NCBI taxonomy): Bacteria > Pseudomonadati > Pseudomonadota > Betaproteobacteria > Burkholderiales > Burkholderiaceae > Cupriavidus > Cupriavidus sp. GW821-FHT07C08. The sequence goes on along the minus strand of NZ_JBWKQZ010000036.1, from coordinate 39,535 downwards.
GGCAAGGCGATCTGGATGCGCATGCCGAAGTCGGCCGACTGGCCGGTGGCGCTGGTCAAGGACGGCAGCGATTACGTGGTGGCTAACTTCATCCGGCGCGGCGACTTCCTCGTGTTGCAGCGCATGGCCGAAGAGGTGGCGCTGCGCTCCGGCGATACCGAAGTGACGGTGCAGCGCGGCCGCCGGCGTTTCCTGGGCCTGTTCTGAGCGAGTCGCATACCTTGAAACAGCAGCCCGTGACCGACGTCTCCGACGCTAAAGAGCGCCTCACCAGCGGCAAAGTGCCGCGCAATATCGTCATGACGCTTGGCGTGGTCGCCGCGGTCGTGGTGGGCACGCTCGGGTATTTCTATCAGAGCGGCATGGAGTCGGACCTAGCCAAGGAAGCCGAAGAGAAGAAGGCCAAGAAGCTGCAGGAGCGCACCAGCAACCCGGACAGCGGCGGCCTGGATCAGCTCATCCGTCAGCAGCAGGACGAGGCGCGCAGGCTAGCCGATCTGCAGAAGGGAGAAGGCACCAAGGCCGAGCCGGCCGGCAAGGCGCCGGTCATGACCGCGAAGGATTTCGTGCAGCAGTCCACGACTCCGCAGGCAGGCGAGCTGGCGAAGGCGAACGACATGGATACCATCATGACGTCGCCGATCTTCAAGACGGACGGCAAGGCCATGCGGCGCGATTCAGGCAGGCGGCAGCCGGATCTGAGCGGCGTGACCGACCCGGCGCAGATGCGCGCCCAGCAGCGGGCCGCCGTGGCGGGCATGGACGGCGGCGCGGCCTATGGGGCTGGCATGGCCGGCATGGGCGCGGGTGCAACGGGCGGAACTGATCCCGGCCCCCAGTCGAGCGACAACCAGTTCCTGCGCGGCGCGGCGGCCACGACATTTACCCGCACCGGGTTCGCGGGCAAGCTCGCCCCCTGCACGGTGAGCCAGGGCTTCGTCATCCCGGCTACCTTCGTGGGTGGCCTGAACTCGGACAAGCCGGGGGAGTTTCGCGCGACGGTCACCAACGATGTGTACGACACGGTGCACGGCAACTGCAAGGCGATTCCCGCCGGCTCTACGCTGGTCGGCACGTACAGCAGCGACATTGCCATCGGGCAGGAGCGCATCCTGGCCGCTTTCGTGCGCATGCAGCTGCCCAACGGCAAGTGGGTACCACTGCTCGGGATGGGCGGGGCTGACCCGAATGGCTACGCTGGCATCAGCGGCGACGTCAACAATCATTTCTTCAAGATCTTCACTGGTGCCCTGATTATCGGCGTGCTGGAGCAGCGCTTTAACGTCACGGCGACGGCCACGACGGCCGGCCCCAGCGGCATCACCACTTACGGCAATACCGCCGGGCAGGTCGCTGCGCAAACAGCGCAGACGATGCTGAACCGCAACCAGAACATCCGCCCGACCATCACGACCAAGCCTGGCCAGAAGATGATGGTGCAGGTCAAGCACGACATCGTGCTGGAGCCTTACCGTGACTAGCCGGGTGAGACGACTTGCCTTGGCCGCTCTGCTGGCGCTGACCATGACTGGCGTCGGTGCCCAGACCATCGAGGCGATGGTGAGCCCTACTACCGTGCTGGTGCGGGAAGGCGCGGCAGCGCGCATGGTGTCGTTGCCGGGAAAGCCTGTCCTCTACTGCGGGCTGGATCCATTTCTCGGATGGTCGGCGCGGATGATTGGTGCGGGGCTGCGCCTGGAGCCCGGCAGGGAGCCGGAAGTCGAGGCAAATGGGCAGCGGCTGGCGTTGACCACAGTGCTTGCCCGCGACGGCTGGCTGCGCCCCGAGCGGCTGGATGACGGCGCGCAGGTGGCGCTGGTCGAGCGCCGCGGTGGCTGGGCGTGCGCGCCCAAGGTCGAAGCCTTCGCGCAAATGAGCACTAAGGTCGATCCGCGCATCCTGGCCGGCATCGCCATGAACGAGTCAGCCTATCGGGGGCGGCCGTGGCCATGGACGCTGAACGTCGCCGGGCGTGGCATGTTCTTCGCCTCCCGAGAGGACGCGCACGCCGCGATCGAGCGCCTGCTTGCCGCCCGGCGTTGCGACTTTGACGTGGGGATCATGCAGATCAACTGGTGCTACCACGGCAAGCGCTTCGCGTCGGCATGGGACGCACTGAGTCCCGCAACCAACATTGGCGTGGCCGAAGCGATCCTCATTGACAACCTGCAGCGCAGCGGCTCCGCAATGAAGGCCGTCGCCTGGTACCACAGTGCCAATCCGGCGCGCGGCGGCCCGTACTTTGCCCGATTCCTGAATCACTTCCAGCAACTGAAGGCCCCTCAACCATGATGAAGCCGCTTCTGATCTCCGTGCTGGCCCTGGCGGCGAGCGGCGCTGCCGTCGCGGCGGACACCGATCCGCTGGACTTCGACTATCAGGTGGTGGCGCGTGCGAGTGACCGCCCGGCCCTGATCTTCAACGATGGCATGTCCACCTACATTCAGCCGCGTCGCGGTCAGGCCGTGTCGGCAGACGGTGCGCAGCAAAGCGGTCCGTACTGGGTGATTGACGGCGTGCCCGATGTCTTGCGGTACTCGGTCAATGGCCAGACGGTTGAGGCGCGCTGGAAGCGCGCCAATGGCTTCACGGCCGAACCGGCGAACCCAAGCGGCGACCTTCCGCGCAGCCTCGCTGGCATCTCGGGTCGGCTGGCGGTGATCGGTGAGTACACCACGCTGGCTGTGGTGCGTGCAGGGCGGTCGTCGCTGCCTCTGGCGCAGATGATTAAGTCCATCGCCCCGGCAGGCTGGACCGGCACGGCGCAGAAGGACATTCCCCTGACCGAGGATGTCCCGGTTGAACTGAACGGCGGTGAGAACTGGCTGCAGGCGCTGTCACGCGTACTCGAGCGTCGCGGCCTTTACGCCGAAGTGGACTTCACCCGGCGCAATATCGCACTGCGTGCCGTGCCACCGAAGAGTTTCTCGGTGGTGGGCGAGCCGTCCAGCGGGGCAGCAATGGCCGGATCGCTCCAAGCCTCTGCCGCGACAGCGGTTGCAGCGGTTGCAGCTGTTGCAGCTCCAGCAGCACCAGCGCCGTTGGCAGCAGCCGGCACACCGTTGCCAGAGGGGCCTACCCTGGCCTCTGCATTCGGCGCGGTGGCGATCCGTGACAACAAGCAAGGCCGGATCGAGATCAGGTTCGAGCAGGAGCCCAAGGACCTGGGCCTGCGCGATGCGTCTGATAGCAAGATCTGGACGAAGTGGGATGAAGCTCAGCGCGTCCTGTCGTTCGCGACGGTTGACCAGTTCACGGCGACGGCGGGCGGGAAATCCGTGGAGGTGAAGCGCACCCCGGAAATTACCTATGAGTTTTCCCGTCAGAACAGCGCCGGGCTGGATATGGTCTTCGAGAAGGACGGTGCCACCTACCTGAGCTTTGCCAAGTCGATGTTGAGCGTTTCCGTGTTCGGCGATGACCACCAGCGCAACGGTGAGCAGAAGGACCGCTATTACAAGTTCGACGGCATTGCCGCGCGCCTGACAGTGATCGCCGACGGTAACGTGGTCTATGTGGATCGCGTGCCGCAAGTGCGGTTCAAAGAGCAGCCTGGAAAGGTGGCGCTGTGATCCGCACGACGATCGGAGCGTTGCTGGCCTCGGCCTTGCTGGCCGGTGCAGCCCAGGCCGACTGTCTTGACGATGCCGCAGTCTTCCATGGCGTCAGCTCGCCCCTGTTGCGGAGCATTGCGATGCAGGAGTCGGGAATGAAGCCGTGGGTCACGAACCGAAATGCCAACGGCTCCGAAGACATTGGTCTCATGCAGATCAACACGATTCACCTCCCGCGGCTCGCCAGGTACGGCATCACGCGTGCCCACCTGTTTGACGGCTGTACGAATGCCTACGTCGGTGCGTGGATTCTGCGCGAGAACATCCAGCGCTTCGGCCCGACCTGGAAGGCGGTCGGTGCCTACAACGCGGCATCGCCCGACAAGCAGTTGCGGTACGCCAACCAGATTCATGCGCGGTGGCAGGCGCTGCAACGCGCCGCCTTGCGGTAGTTCCTTCAGATCAATCGGAAGCCTAGCTATGTGCCAATCCAACCGAACCCTCCGCATTGCCGTCACCGCGGCGTCGCTACTGAGCGGCTTGAGCCTCGCGCCGGCAGTGCATGCCTCGCAACTGTCGAGCGACGGCTGGCAGCAACTGCAGCCGGCGCGGATCAACAAGGCCGCAATCGACCAGACATTGCTGGCCGCGAATACGTCCTCGCTGACCGCAGCATCGGTCCCAACCAATACGCCGGCATTGGCAGTTGCCGCTTCGGGCGGCGCTCCGGTGGTCGGCGACCTGTTCCGCCTTGTCAAAGGGCAGGCGCTTCAACAGCAGCTTCAGAGCTGGGCCGCCAGGGCGGGCTGGACAGTCGCATGGAATGTTCCGGACGGCTGGATCGTGCCGGGCGACAAGGACTACGGGAGCGACTTCGAAGGCGCTGTGAAGCGCGTTGTCGAGGAGCTGGCCAGCAACGGTGCAGACGTGGTGGGGGATAGCTGGCGCGGCAACCGCACGGTGATCATCAGCCAAAACGGAATGGTGCAATGAAGATGCAAAGCAAACGCTATACCGCCGCTGCCGTGGCGACCGCCACGCTGCTATCAGGATGCGGCGTGATGGAGACGCGCAATGTGCAGAACGCCATCGGCAGCGAGGCGCATGCGCGTTACGCCGACGCGCCTCGCAGTCGCCCTGTGTTTCGGGTGCATGAAGGCGCCTGGTTGCTGGGCGAGAAGATCCGCGCCAGCAAGCCTCAGCCGGACATCTACGGCAAGCATGTGATGTTCAAAGGCACACTTGGTTCGTTGAACGAAGCCGTCAACTGGATCGCACAGAGCGTCGGCGTGCGCGCGACTCTGGATGTGTCGGCCGTTGCGTCCACAGCCGCCGGTACGCCGGCGCAGCCCGCTGCCGCGGTACGGCCAGGCGGTCCAATCCCCATGGGCGGAGCGCCGCGTGTGGTAGACCTCGCCGCACCATTGGGCAGCGTGTCTGCTGGCCCGGCCGCCAGTATCGCCTCGGTTATGCCGTTGACGCTGCGGTACGACGGCAACTTCAAGGGCTTTCTGGATGCAGTTGAGGCCCATTTCGGCGTCTGGTCCCGCTACAACGACGGCACGGTGACGTTCTTCAGGACGGAAACTCGGACCTTCATGCTGCCGAGCCTTGCCGACGCCTCGTTGATGAACGGATCGATCACAACGTCGGACAGCAGTTCTGGCGGGATGGCAGGCGCTTCAAGCAATGGAGGGAGTGCTGGCGGCAGCGGCGGCAGAAGCGGGCAGTCGATGAGCATGTCCATCGAGATGAAGCCTTGGGAAACCCTCCAGACCACCGCGAAGGCAGTCGCCGGCGCGAGCGCTGAGGTCGTTGTTGACAAAAACCTTGGCACCCTGACGGTCACTGGCGACCCCGTGCAGTGCGATCGCATTGAGCAGTTCGTGAAGAGCCTGGCAGCCATGTATGGGAAGCAGGTGGCCATCGATGTGCAGGTCTACGACGTCCGCGTGACGCGGGAGGACAACTATGGTCTGAATCTCTCGCTCGCCTACCAGAGCTCCAGTGGAGGCACCGGCGTATCGTTCAATTCGGCAAGCATGCCGGCAGTTTCTGGCAGCGCCTCGCCCATGAACCTGGGCGCGACGATCATGAGCGGGCCGTTTGCTGGCAGCAAAGCCGTGGTCCAGGCGCTTTCGACGCTTGGCAATGTGTCGCAGGTGGTGTCGCGCTCGGGCGTTACGCAGAACGGCAAGGTGCTGGCGCTGCAGACTGCAACCCTGCAGGACTATGTGTCGCAGTCGCAAACGACGCTCGCCTCGAATGTAGGTTCCACCAGTTCGATCCAGACCGGCACGGTGACTTATGGCTTCACCAGCAACTTCCTGCCCAAGGTCGTTGACGGGCGAATCCTGATGAACTTCGACATGACGCTGTCCGACCTGCTGCCGCTGGAGCGGTTCAACTCGGGCGGGACCTCGAACCAGACCAGCGTCCAGCTGCGCACCATGCCGACCAATCGGTTCACACAGTCGATCACCCTGAAGCCGGGCGAATCACTGGTGCTGACGGGGCTGCGCAACCAGAAAGTGACGACGACCAATAACGGGATTGGCGAGCCCTGGATGGCAGCGCTCGGCGGCGGGGTCGGCGCCAGCAAAGGCGACACGGTTATCGCGATCGTGATCTCGGCCCGCCTGCTGTAACACAGAGACCACACCATGCAGAAACTCGCATTCAATCTTCGTTGGGCTCCGCCCGCGCTGGCTGTTGCCGCAATCGTTGGCCTGTCGGCATCCTTCTCGGCCAACGCGCTGCCGGCGACGTCGAATTCCGTCTCGGCGGCGATCGCATCGGCTGGGGGCGGCGCGGTGACGTCGCAACCGGCCTCCGCCCCGGCGGCGCTGGCCAAGACCGACACTCCGACAACTGGCGCCGGCAGTGCCGCTACCGCCGCGATGGCGGCAACGGTGGCCGAAAGTACCCAGCCGTCGCGCCCTTCCGACGCCTCGGAGCTGGCGGTGTTGCAGTCGCAGATTGCCCTATGGAAGGCACGCGCCGAGATCGCCAAGTACAAGGCGGAAGTCAGGCGCGCGGAGGACTCGCTGGCGGCCGCGCCCGCGGGCGTGCCCGCGCCGCCGGCAGGGGGGGCGCCCTCGATTTCGTTGGCTGGCCCGATGCCGTCGGGCGGCGTTGCCGAACGGGGCCCGCGGCTTGCCTCGGAAGCGCCCCGACTGATTTCGTTGCGCGCTTTCGATGGTCACTACAACGCCTTGATGGATGTCAACGGGCGCACAGTTCCGGTCCAGGCTGGCGACACGCTGGATGGCGGCTGGAAGGTCGTGAGCATCGACGACGGTGGGGTAAAGCTTGCCAACGGGAAGCGCGTGCGCGCTCTGAGGCCCTGAGCCATGGCGGACATCCTGTCATTCCCCGGGCTGAAAGGCGGCTTCGCCATCGGGCTGTCCTGGCAACACGAAGAGGAGCAGCCGCGCAGGAGCGCCCTGCGAGCGAAAGCGCTGGAGCTGGGCCGCAACGTGCGTTGGGGCGTGGTGCATCAAAGCGCGGAAGGTGCCGTCCAGAGTGGCTTCTGCGAAGCCATCGCCGGCGCGAAGCCGGCCGCATTGAAGCCGCTGGCCGCCATTGTGGCCGGCCAGCACCGTCAGCCATGGATGGGGCTCTTTCACCTGCACGGAAGCCGCTACTGGTACATCGCGGTCCGGCAAGGACACGCCGTCATTGCGGGTGGTGATCGGGTTGGCTCGCTGGAAGAGTTGACTACGCTCCGCGAGCGGCATCGTGCCTTGGGGGACTGGACGGAAGTCGAGGGCACGCTGCGCGATCTCGCGAGCATGGCGCGCGCTTCGAAGGGTGTGTCGGTACTGCGAGATGTCCAGTCCGGCCCATGGAAATCGGCCGCCTATCCGGTCGCTGCAGTCGCTGGCGTGGCGGCCCTTCTCGCGGGTGGGTGGTACTGGTATGACCAGAAACAGGAGGCCGAGCGCGAGGCGCAGCTGATGCGCCAGCGTGCGATCGTCGCCGCGCAGCGCGCCAATGAAGCTGCCCGGCAACAGGCGTTGCCTTGGGTGGCAGAGGCCACGCCGACGGCCTTCCTGCAGGCGTGCCGGCGGGCGTGGGACCGGCAGGCCCTGGCGGACGCCGGGTGGACGCTCGCCACCTGGCGCTGCAAGCCTGCTACCACGACGACCCTGACGATCGAGACCGGCTGGAAGCGGGATGGCGGGGTGGCTGCCAATGCCCCAGGCGTGCTTTCGGCGGACGGCAATCAGGCGAACGCCACGGCGCATGCGCCGGCTGTCTTCCTGCCATCCTCGCGCGCGGTCAACGCGCCTTCTGTGGCGCAGCGGTCGATGTGGACGTACGCGCAGGGCAACGGCTTGAGCTTGCAACTGACCATGCCGCCCGCGCTGCTCCCTGCAGACGGAAAGTCCCCGGCTGACCCGTGGCTGGCAATGTCGGCGGACATCGGCTTCGGCGCACCGCCATGGCTGTGCGCCGGTGAGGGCCTGGACGCTGTGGCCGGCTTGCGCCTGACGGAAGTCAGCTATGAAGCGGCCGCCCAGGCATGGAAGGGAACCGGGAAGCTGTACGCAATGCGGGACAGCGCGTCGCTGCCCGCGAGGAATTGATGATGCTCGCGACAATTACGCGCCTGTGGCGCAGTCCACGCAAGGAGTCGGCAACCGGCATGGCATTCCCCATGCGGGCCGAGCCATCGGTGAAGACGGATGTGCTGAAGTTGCCACCGCCGCCGGATGTCCTGGATCCGCATGTCCTGTATCCACGCAGTCTGCCCGCAACCTTCGACCGTGTTGCCTGTAACCTGGGCCACTTGACGGCGGAGCAAGCGGCGGCGCTGCGTCAGCGCGCGTCGGAAAGCGGGCTCTACGTCGAGGATCTTGCCAAAGGGCTTGGCCTGACCGATGACAACGTTCAGGAAGTGCTGGCGGTGCACGCTTGTGAAGTCTATGTGGATGCGCGGCACTTCGGCACCCCGCGGCTTCTGACGTGGGAGGCCAAACTGCGGCGCAACGGCGCAGCCCCGCAATTGCGCAAGGTGTCCGCGCAGGAGCTGGCCGTGCTGCGACAGCAGCGTGGCTCCGGCCAGCAGCTGGATACTGACCTGCAGACCTTGAGCTTGGCGCGGCGGCTGATCGCGGATTGCGCTGTCCTGATCGCCTCGGACATTCACATTCTGGTCCGCGAGCACCATACCGAGATTCAGGTACGGATCAAGGGCGACCTGCGCACGATCTCGGCCTTGTCGATGCGCCGGGAGGAAGGGGAACGCCTGATTCGCGCCATGTACACCGGCTTGGCCACTGTGAAGGCGGCCACCTACAACCCGCTGGACGTGCAGGACGCCCAGATCGCGGGCGATGCGCTGCCGGGCACTGGCATTTCGAGCGTGCGGATTGTGCGCGGACCCGCTTACCCGGTAGAGAGCGGCGGCGGCTTTCTCGTGGCGCGGCTGCAATATCGTGAGCACCACGAGGGAGCCCGCAAGGCTGACGCCATCGAGGCGGCGAAACGTCTGGACTTGCGCATCCCCGAGGCCTCGGCCAGCGCGTTCAAGCTTGGTCAGATGGGATACACGCCGCTCCAGGTGGAGCTCGTCTCGCAACTGCTGCGTCGTCCCATGGGCGTGATCGTCGTGACGGGTCCGACTGGCAGCGGCAAGACGACGACGCTCTTTGAGTGCACCCGCCATCAAGCGCGGCTATTCCCCCAGAAGCGCCTTATCACCATCGAGAACCCGACCGAGTATCCGATGGACTGGGCGATCCAGCTTGTTACGGAAAGCGAACGATTTCCCGAGATGCTGCGCATGACGCTGCGGATGGACCCGGATGTCATCCTGCTCGGGGAAATCCGGGGTGTAGAGGAGGCCATCGCCACACTGCAGGCCGCTGCCACGGGTCATTTGGTGGCGACCACCCTGCACGTCACCGATCCCTTTGAAACCTTCTCGCGCCTGGCGATGTTGGATCACGTGCGACTGGCGATGGAAGTCATCTGCAATCACAACCAGATTATCGGTCTGATTGCACAGCGGATTGTTCCGCTGCTCTGTCCCGAATGCGCCGTTCCACTCGAAAGCGCGCAGGCAAATCTGCCGGACTACATGCTGCGCGCGGTGCGCTCATGGGGAGATACGTCTGCCGTGCGAGTCCGTGGGGCTGGCTGCGATCACTGCCATGGCGAGGCGATCATTGGCCAACAGGCGGTGGCTGAGGTCGTGGTGGCCAGTGAGGCGCTGATGCAGGACTGCATTGAGCACGGCGTGTTGGTCGCGAGGCGGAACCACCGGGCGCGGCCTGGTTCCGACAAGCCGATGATTGCCCATGCGATGGATCTCGTCCTGACCGGCCGGCTTGATCCGGTGGACGCCGAGCGTAGTGTTGACGCAATTCCAATGCGGGAGGAATCGTGAGCGGACTGTCATGGGCAATGCGGCGACGCCTGTATCAGCAGGCATCCAGCCAGTTGGAGAACGGGCTGACCCTCGCCCAGATTCTGGACGATTTCCGAGAGCGGCAGGCCAGGCGCGGACGCAAGCGCGCGGCAGACGCTGCACACGAGGTCGGTCGCCAGGTCCGGGACGGCAAGACCCTGATGGCGGCAATGGGTGCGAGCCTCAGCGACCTTGAGCGAAGCGTGCTGGACGCGGGCGAGAAGGCAGGGCAACTGTCGGACGCGATGCGGCTTGTACTGGACGTGCGGGATCTGACGACGCGCCTTCGCCAGAAACTGCAGGCGAGCTTCTTTGCGCCCGCGGTGTACCTCGTGACGCTCTACGTGGTCTTGTTGCTGATCGGTGGCTACATCGTGCCTCAGTTCCTTGACGTCCTGCCGCTCGAAAAGTGGACGGACTGGGCCTATGCAATGTACTGGATGGGGCAGCTGGCGGTAGGGTGGCCGGCGCCAGTGATCTTCGGAGGCTTGGGTGCGTATGCCCTATGGAGCTGGTGGGCACTGTCCAGATGGACCGGCCGGGGCAGGCGGTTCAGTGACCAGCACGTGTTCCCCTTCACCGCATACCGGGAGATCACCGGCTTCACCTGGTTGATGTCGTTTGTCGCGCTGCTGCGGGCGAACGTTCCTGATATCGCCGCGCTGGAGGGACAGATCGGCTCGGCATCGCCGTGGCTGGCGTCTCGCCTGCGGCCGATTCGGCTCGGGCTGGCCGATGGCCTGGACCTGGCGGAAGCCATGCGGCAGACCGGGAACGGTTTTCCGTCTTTGGACCTGATCGACGAAATCGGAGCGTATGCGGGCTTCGACGACTTCACGGAGAAGATCACGGTGGCCGTGCGGCAAAACGCAGAGGTCATCGAGCGGCAGCTGCTTGCGAAAGGGATGGTGATGTCAGCAGTCTTCACCGGCCTGATGTTCCTGGCCTTCGTGGTGCTGCAACTCGGCTCCAACTCTCTCTCATCGATCCTCACGTCCTCGATGGGGCAGTTCTAACCTACGACAGTTTCAAACTCAAAAGGGGTATCACATGGATGGAATTCTCGGGCGCATCGTCGCCATCGTTTTGGGCCTGCTCGCACTGGTAGGCATTGCTTATGCCGGCTACAACGGCTTTCAAAGTCACAAGGCCGGCGTCGTTGCGACGAACATTGCGCAGGTGATTACGAACGCCCGTGCCGGGTTCTCGCAGGGCAACAACGGCTACACGAACTTCACGACGGCGAACGCTCCAGCGATGATCACCGGCGGGATGTTTCCGACGGACATGGTCCGCGGTACGACGCTGGTCGATCCGTGGGGCAACGCAGTCACGCTGTCGTCGGCCAACAACGGCTCCCAGGGCGTCATCACCTTCGGCGGGGGCAACGCACAGACGGCGAAGCAATGCGTGAGCGCGGCTCTTGGCCTGAAGGACTACGTGACGTTGACGGTAGGCTCCACGACGTTCAATCAGAACAACATGCCCGACCAGGCCACTGCAGGCGCGGCGTGTAGCGCTACTGCGACCTTCGCGCTCACCTTCCAGTAAGCAAGCAGGGCGGCCGCCGCAAAGCAATGCGTGAGCGCAGCCCTTGGCCTCAAGGACAAAGTATCGCCGGTCGTTGGGACCACAACTTTCACGCAGGCTGCCTTGCCAGACCGAGCGACCGCGGGCGCTGCGTTCAGTGCAACCGCTGCCTTCACGCTCACCTTCCAGTGAGGTCGAGGTCCCCAGGAGAAATGTCATGGGTTTCCTGATCATGCCGATCGCCACGGTCCTGTTCTGTCTTGGGGTCGTGGCCCAGCTTGCGCAGCTGTCGCAGGCGGCACCAGGTGCCGGTGTGCCCGGGCGCATGGAATCGGTCGCGACTGTTACGGCACAGCAGGCGCAGGCCTACGGCGCAGCCTGCATAGCGACTGCCGGCGCTACGCCCGGCCTGGTCGGGGCGAGTGTGCTGCCGGTGCTGCCGGCGGGCATGACGACCCCTGCCGGCGCGGGCTGCATGGCCGTGGCCAACCCCGCCGGTGGGCGCGACGTGTACGGGTATGTGCGCGTGTCCTCAGGGGCGGGCGGGTCGCTGCTCGGCACCACCCAAGGCAGCCTGGCGTGGTTCCGCGTCCGCAGTCAGGGCACGGCCGTCAATCTTGCTACCGGCATGGCTTACAGCGTGCCAGCGAACATTCCCATTGGGGCGCTGGTCCACTGGGTCCAGCTGAACACCTGAGAAACGCATGGAAGCGATCCTCGGATATCTCATCGCGCTGATGCTCTCGATGCTGAGCCTTGCTGGCTTTGCGACGTGGGCGAAAGCTGGCGTCACGAACGTGCAGACCGCAGCCGCGGCGAGCCAAATGCTGGTTTTTGACAAGGCGGCCCTGCAGTTCGTGCAGGACGAAGCCGCAACGCTGGTCGCCCAGGCCACGGCGAGTGTGCCGGTATCGGTCACGACGACGATGCTGGTCAATGGTGGCTATCTGCCCGCCGGATTCTCAGCGACGAACGTGTTCGGGCAGACGTGGCTACTTCAGGTCCTGCAGCCAACGCCAAACAACCTGCAGGCGCTCGTCACATCGCAGGGCGGCCGTGCCATCACGGACACGCGCCAACTGGTGCAGATCGCCGCACAAGCCGGTGCGCAGGGCGGCTTCGTGCCTTATGCGGGACAGAACGGCGATCCAACGATGGTGTCCTCCAAGGCCTATGGGGCATACGGCGCATGGCAGGTGCCGCTGGCGAACTACACCAACCCGGGAAGCGGCCGTCTGGCGTCGTTGCTGGCATTCGCCGGCGCGCAGGCTAACAACGGCTATCTGTACCGGGTACAGGTTCCGGGCCATCCCGAGCTGAATCAGATGCAGACGTCGATCGATATGGCCGGCAACGACGTCAACAACGCTAGGCGGGTAACCGCAAACACGTCGCTGACGAGTGGGGGCGAGACCTACCTCACCAATACCGGCAGCCCCGGCGCGGCCTGCAGCGTCGATACCTCAGCCCGTAGAAGCACCACAGGCACTGGTTTCGTGATCTGCTCCGGCGGAATCTGGCAGCCCGTTGGTACTGCGGTGGCAAACGTCTTTGAAGGTATGTGGTGCGGAAACAATGGCCAGATCGCGACAGGAGGAACGAACATCGGCTACGTCTGCAAGGGCAACCGATATGTCGCGTTGAACAACGCGCTGGGGAATTTGTCGATCACGCGCAAGTTCGAAAACGTGACGGATGGCATGACGTTCTCCAAGGATAACTGTCCTGGTGGCACCGCATGGGCGCTATACACGCCTAAACAAGAAATGGTGAATATCACGGGCTACGTGATGCCGCCGATTCAAGGAACGTACTTTTCGATGAACGACTACGGTACCTACTGGTACGCGCAGGCTAGCGCTATGTCGCCAGCCGCGTGGTATGGCGGTAATGATACCGGCGCGCTTGGGGGCCAGCTGGTTGGCACCGTCACAACGGGCTGTATGTTCTAGAAACATCGGATGGATCTATGAAGCGTTTTATTCTGGCGTGCGTTCTGGCTACTGAGGTCGCCGCGGCTAACGCACAGCTGTATTCGTACCCAGCGCCGCCGATGACCGTCGCAGACTGCAAAGGTGGACATATCTGGAGGATGAAGAACGGATTACCTACCTGTGGATTCGCGGATCCGCCGCCTCCGCCACCCCCGCCACCGCCCCCGCCCCCACCGGCATGCCAGTATGAATACAAACGCTTCGCCATCTATATCGGCGATATGGGCTATTGTTCAGCAGATGGCGGCTGTTCGGGCACGGGATACATGATTTACTACGGAGGCGCCATTGTCGCGAGTGAAATGTGGGTTGACACATGGGATTGGCCCTCTCTTAACGCTCGCGCCGTTGCCGCCATCGCAACAACTGGATACAGCCTCGGCAGAGGCCTTGGGACCGAAATAGGCAATGGCAATAACATGGGAGTCTCCATTAACGAAGTCTGCCGGTAGAAAGACGGAATAGCTACCTCAAAGAGAAAGGCCCCCGCAGGGGCCTTTCTTGCTTTCGGTGCCTACATGCAGCGAGTCTTAGAACGCCGTGAAGCTCCACGACTTGGTGATCGCCACGCCGTTGCGCGCGCCGCTGAAGGTAGCGGTGTAGGTGCCTGCGGCAAGCGGTTGCGTCGGCAGCATGAAGACCACGCCAGCGTAGAGATTCTTGTCCTCGATCGCGCTGGCCACGGAACCGGCCTTCGCCTTCGACGGAACCAGCACGCGCACCGGGATGGCGGCGCCACCAGGCCCGCTCAGCGTGAAGCTGGAAACGGTCAGCACATCATTGGCGTCCGGGGCCGGTACACGGAACATGATCGGGCGCCCTGCGCTGGTCAGATCCGGTGCCGGATTCGGCGACTCGGCGGCGGGCGTAAATCCACCGTAGACGGTTTCATTGTCCACCGGGCTGTATGCAACGGCGTTGCTGGCCAATTGCTGGCCACCCCACTGCGGCAGACCGTACCCGCTCCCGTTGGCGCCGGTTACGACACCGAAGTTTATGACGCAGTACCCATCACGCGCTGCAAATCCGACGGATTCTTGGTTCCCGGTGATAGCCTGCAAATGGTAGACGGTATCCTTGAAGTCGCCAAGACAGTCGGTAGAACCGCTTGCAACCTGCCCGATCCACTGGTTCTTGTTACCACCAGCTGCAACAACTTGGTCGTATGGATTAACGCCTGTAAAGCCAGCGCTGCCTGCCACTTCGAGATGCCCTCTGGTGCCATTCGTTTTCATGTACCCCAGATGGTTGTCCGCGGCGACATCGAGGGCAGTATCCTGCTTCAAGGCACCAACGCCCATCTTGATCCGATAGTCGTTCAGGGCATTGAACGCTGCCAGGCGCAAGTCACCTCCGGGGTAGGAGGAAGCCGGGGCCGTTGTCGCGGGCGGTATCGACGTTGGTTCCTGGGGAGTCGTCGGCGTGGTAGGGGGCGGGCTTGCCTGCTTGGACCCGCCGTCGTCGCCACCGCCGCCACCGCAGGCGGCCAGCGCGAGCAGCGAGGCGAGGGCGAGTGCGGAGAGGCCAGGCTTAATCATCGTTTTCATTGTTTTTCCTTCTCGTGATTTGAAATTTTATCCTACCGTCTTGAATCGAAAGTCAAGGCTGCGGCACGGGACGCGAGCTAGTCACGCGGGCAGCCACGCGTGACAATTGGAGTTAATCGGCATAACGGCGCATGGCTGCGAGACTTGAGAACGGGACGGATCAAGTCCGCTCGCCCGCCTCGTTAGAAGTCTCGGGGACTGGCCTTAGCTGTCGTAAAGGTAGGAGCCGCAGTGGTTGCAAAGATGCTGGTCGCGATTGGACAGCAGACCGCTGTTGCGCCACATCCGAATGCTGCCGGAATTGCAATGGGCGCAGGCGATGCCCCGGTTGGTACGGCAATGCGGGTACTGCGCCAGGTATTGCTTCAGCGAGACGCGCTTCTGGCGTGTGACAAACAGGAGGACGAATGGCGTGGCGAGGGTCAACACATACGCCAGCGCGCCCCAAAGCCAGGGATTCCTGCCACGACGGTGGGCAAGGTAGGCCGTGTAGAGAATGCACAGCCCTTGAAACATCCAAAATCCGTAGTCCAAGAGACCTCCCTTAGGATGCTGGTGACATGGCGTGTCAGCGCACGCCCCGTTGGTCGTTGGGGGGTGTCAGCGCTTCTTCTTGCGCGGCCGCGTTCGCCCGACCCGTCCCACGTTCGGGGACGTGAGTGTGCCGCTACAGCTTGGGCACAGGACCGAATGCGCGAGGTCGCCGCTCGCGGTCAGGTATGCGGTGCTGCAGGTGCGGCATGCGCGCACATCCAGATCATGCTCGGTTGCCATTGAGCGCAACAGGTGGAATGCCCGGTCGGCGGTAACCTTGGACTCATCGCCGAACATGTGCCTGCCAGTATCGACCGCGGAAATGAACGCCTCGGGAATCGTGGCACCCGTCGCAAACGCAGAGCGGAACAGCCAGAGATGGAACGTTGATTGCA
This sequence comes from Cupriavidus sp. GW821-FHT07C08, assembly GCF_059419025.1. Classification (NCBI taxonomy): domain Bacteria; kingdom Pseudomonadati; phylum Pseudomonadota; class Betaproteobacteria; order Burkholderiales; family Burkholderiaceae; genus Cupriavidus; species Cupriavidus sp. GW821-FHT07C08. The sequence goes on along the minus strand of NZ_JBWKQZ010000036.1, from coordinate 23,563 downwards.
AACGCTTCCCAGCGGATTCCAGGTACCAACCGGACGAGGTTGGCGAATGACCGGACGGCGAGGATTCGCCATGGATGCGGAGATACATCTGGCGCACCGTCGTGACGTTCATATTGAACAACGATGCGACGCCTTTGGCGCGGCACTTGAAGTAGACGAACGCCTCGGCATAGGCTTCCTGCAGTGGACGCGCCATCCTAAGACCGCCCCAAGCGCCGGAGTGCGGCAGCTTGTCGGCTTTTACCGGAGAGTGCACCATCAGGTAGTGCGCCATGACTTCACAAGACAGACGACCCGCGCTGGCTTCGGCCCAGAACATGGGATTGGCGAAGCGCCACTTAAACAGCGGGATCGCCCGCGACGAGATCGCGAGTTCCACGCGGTGCTGCGGAAGCGTGCGCAGGTACTCGGCCAGTTCGTTGGAGATGCCAAGGAGCGGTGCGGCGAGCACCGACATATTGAGGACGTCGTACAGGGTGCCCACGTAGAGCCGGTTGTACTGCTCCAGCAGCATCTTGTCCACCGGCGTCAACTCGGGAGTCGCCATTGCCAACCTGTCAAAGGTCAGCGTTGACGTGGAGCCTTCAGTAAAACAAGCCCAGTCTGCCGGTGTTTCCAGGGTAGGCGCGAAGACGAGAAACGGCGAGCCAAGAACTGTTGAAGACTGCCCGACGCTGTCACGCAAGGCCTGAATATCATCCTTCTTCGCGCCAAATATCGCCTCGAACATGGGCTTCACGGCGAGGGTATTGACCACCGCGGTGGACAGGCGCAGGTTTGCTGACAGTGTGCGATCCCGCACCCATGCGGGATGCAGGAATTGCTCGTGAAACGTTCTGGTGTGGCGTCGTGTCATTTTGGTGTCTCTCAAGCGGCCTTTGCTGCGGCGAGCAGTTCCTGGTGGAAGGTGGCCACCGAAGCGGCCAGGGAGGCGAGCGTGCTGCGATGGTCGCGCAACTCGCGAGCCTGCTGGCAAGATTGAAACTTTCCGCGTAGCGCGTCGAAGTCCGCAACGAGGCCGTCGAGGCGCAGGCCGATATGGCGTTCAGCAGGTGGCGCGCTTAGCGCCGGAGCGGGTGACTCGTTGGCAGCGATGGCCTCCCGCGTGCTGGCGAGTTGCGCCTCGGATGCCTGAAGCTCGCTGGTCACCTGTTGCAGCCGGGCTTGGGCGTCTTCGATGGCCTGTGTCACGGACGTGTAGCCCTCCGGAACCACTGGCACCTCCTTGACGTCGACGCGGATCTTCATATCTGCGAGCTGGCGCTGCAGGTCGGTCTTCTCCCGGTTGACCTTCTCGACAGCCGTCTGCAGGGCGTCGACGTTTGCGCTCTGTGAGGCGAGGGCAGTCTGGGCCTCCACAAGGGCGGCTTGTTGGGCCTCGGTACTCCGGCCGGCGGAGGCGATCTGCTCTTTCAGGTACTTCAGTTCGAACTGGTATTGATCCTGCTGCGCCATGCTGGCCGAAAGTTCTTCCTCGGTGCCGGCAAGCTGGGTCTCCAGCGTCTCCATCTCCGCGGTCAGTGCGCGGTAGCGGTCAATGAAGGGCAAGATTTCGCTCCGGCTGAACGATTCGTTTGCCTTCTTGGCCTTGACGACTAGCGCAACTTCGTCTGCCGTGATGTCGAGCCGCTTGAGGGTGTTCAGTTCGCCGACATTCAGGAAGGTCAGCGCATCGTTGTTGTGCATGAAGCGCTCGTAGATTTGGACGTAGCGCTTGGCCGACCACTTGGGGATCTTGAGCGAGTGCTCCGCAAATCGGTAGAGCAGCGTGCGCGCTTCATTTGCCGCCTGGGCCGGGTCAGAGCGGTGAGCGGTCAGCGATGTGCACATGATGTGCTGGATCTGTGCGAGCCGAGAACCGATCATTACGTGCTCGGAGAAGATCCGCTCACGCGCAATGGCAATCTCTTCGCCCGCCTGGACGATCCTTGCGATTGCGGTCTGGTCAAAATAGGGGGTCAGTTGCTCACGTGCCAGGTCCAGAATGGACGGCTGGCGGGAGCTATCCGTCAGTTCAAATTTGCTTTTCTTATCCATGTTCTTGTCATAGTGAAGGCGGGCCGAGAGCGGGAGCTTGACCCTTTCCTCACCCTAATGGATGGTGAAAGAAGTCAAGTCAACGCATCGCGCAGCACAGAGGTTAAGGCGACTTGCGACACCTCTTGCGGTCATAAGCTCGCTTTTTTGGGGCCCTTTACCTTGTCAAGGTGTAAAGCGCAGCGATTTCGCCCCTCTTTTATCGGCTCAACATGCATAGGTGTTAACACTCATCCCACTTGCGTGGGGTGTGGCACATAGGCGCGCCCGAAAGATGTGTGTGTAACCGGCAGGCTTGGGAAGGCTATCGGCCGCTGTTGTATGCAGAGAAGGGGGCGAGCACATGAGTCCACCCTACTAGCGATAACAGTGCGAAATCACTCGCGTTACCACAAATAGGGTGGACTCATGTGCTCGGGGTGCGCAGAGGCCCATGGGCGCACCCGAAGCCGGATGTGTGTGTAACCGGCAGGCTTGGGAAGGCTATCGGCCGCTGTTGTATGCAGAGAAGGGGGCGAGCACATGAGTCCCACCCTACTAGCGATAACAGTGCGAATTCACTCGCGTTACCGCAAATAGGGTGGACTCATGTGCTCGGGGCGCGCAGAGGCTCCGACCCTTTCCCGTTTCGGTCAGGGCCCTTGCTGGCGTCTGGGTTTCTGCGCTACTATGGGTCCACTTCTCGCGTCCCTGACGCATCGACTTCGACAAGCAGTTCCAGGCCTCCTTGGCTTGCTTCGTCCCCGTAGTTCACTTCCCTCGCGATTTCCCCTTGCGCAGCGCCTTTGCTCGATGCCCAGGCATCCGGCAAGCGCGTTGCCGCTCCAAGGATTCCTTGCTCACTTGAGCATCGAATAATCGCCCGACCTTCCTGTCGGGAAATCCCATTTACTGTTTTCAAGAGAGAAAACCATGGAATCCTTGGCCAATTTGCTGCGCTCGCCTGTCCGCCTGTTCTTCACGCTGATGGCGATTTACGTGGCATCACAATCAGCAGTCTGCGGTCTCTTCCTCGCGATTGTTGGGGCGTCGTGGTGCTATCACAAGATCTTCGGCCGTAAGCACGCTGTGCCGACGCCGCAAGATGTGGTCATGCCCAAGCCGCAAGCTGCAACTGTTGCAGAACCTGAGCAATCGCAGACGCGACAAGCGCCTGTGTATGCGAAGTCCCCTGTCGTTGTCCCGTTGAAACGTCAAGACGCTGCCCGTCGCAGCGCCTGACCTGCTCCGCCCTCGTGTGAGGGCGGCCTATCCACCTGTCGTGGGAACCTTGTTCCCACCGGCAGGTGGGCTAGGGTTCCCGCTCGGAGAACCCTATGGAAATGAAACCCGCCGCCTGGCAACTCGATTTCTTCGGGGACGCCGCGTCTGTTGTGAACGATCCTCCCAAGCGCGACCCGCTGCCCGATCCGATGTATTGGAGCGAGACCGTGCGCGACCAGATGATAGATGCGCTCATCAGTCTCGCCTGCGACAGCCGTCGCGGTGACAACCTGCCCGAGTCGCTGGCTGACTGCGCTGAACTGCTGCGTGCGCGCATGCAGGGCAAGGCAGTCGAGAAGGACGACTTCGACATGACGCTTGGCTGGATCTTCGGCTACTGGGACGGGGCATTGCCCTATGCCTATGTCTGCGCCGTCACTGGCGTCGATCCCGAGGTTCTGCAGGACATCATCCTCAATCACCCCCGTCTCAAGCGCGACCTGGAGGAAGTTCGCCGGATGCGATGTGGCACGCTGCTGTAGGAGTTGCCATGGCATTCATCCAGCGACTCCTTGGCGCCCTGCACGACGCCCTACAGCCTCACGCAGCCGAAGCCGTTCCAGCCGGCGCGCAAGCCGTCGGTACCGGCTCGCGCAACGAGGTTCACATCGAGATCGGCGGCGTGCCGAATCTCTTCCGAGACGAAGGCGAGCGCATCGTTCACTTCGTTGCTGCCTTCGACCCCCGCCCGACCGCGACGCGCTTCGGCCAGAAGCTGCTGCCTGATCCAGTTCCCTACTGGAGCGTGGCAGGGGAGCATCCTGGCGCGAAACTGTCCGGCGTCATCGCCACCGCCATCCGCGCGCACGCCACGCCGGCGGCGCGCTCGGACGTGCCGACCGGCAACGGCGCTTTCCAGTCCCCTCATGAGACCCAGCCCAGTGCCCAGCGAGCGGCACCCGCTTTGCCGAAGACAGCAGCAAGACGCGAGCCAGGCACCGCGGCGCATCGTGGCACGATCGCCTTCTGGGGCGAGGCTGAATTCCCTGACCGCAAGCGCGTCGGCGGCACCTACACCTCGTTCGCACTAAAGCTGGAAACGGCGACAGGCGTTGAAACGCTGCAAGGCGAGGGGCTCAAGGACGCCATCGCGGAAACCGGTTGCCAACTTGGCGACCTGGTGGAGGTGCGGCGGCTGAAGAAGGTCAAGGTTCCGGCCTTCCACCGTAGATCGGGGAAGCCAAAACTCGATAACAACGGCCAGCAGATCCTGTGGGACAAGTGGCTGTGGTCGATAACCCGTTCAGATTAATCAATAAGGAAATTTTCCATGGCATCCGTCAACAAAGTCATTCTCGTTGGCAACCTCGGGGCTGATCCCGAAGTGCGTTACCTGCCCAGCGGTGACGCCGTCACCAACATTCGAATCGCCACCACCGACCGCTACAAGGACAAGCAGAGCGGGGAGATGAAGGAAGCCACCGAGTGGCACCGGATCTCGTTTTTCGGCAAGCTCGCTGAGGTCGCGGGCCAGTACCTGAAGAAGGGCTCATCGGTCTATATCGAAGGCCGCATTCGTACCCGCAAGTGGCAGGATCAGTCCGGCCAGGACAAGTACAGCACCGAGATCGTTGCCGATCAGATGCAGATGCTTGGCAGCCGCCAGGGTGGCAGCACCGGTGATGACGATGGCTACGGCCAACAGTCGTCCCGTCAGTCGCAAGGTCAGCAGCCGGCCCGCCAGTCGCAGGGCGAGCAGGGCGGCCAGCAGCGCAGGAGTGCGCCACCGCGTCAGCAGCAAGCGCCATCGAACGGGTTCGCGGACATGGATGAGGATATGCCGTTCATGCGCCCTGCGGCGCTCGATGGGATTCCGTTCCGCTACGACGGTGCGCCGATGCACTGAGCACCGGAAAAGTCCGTAGTCCCGCCCCATTCTCCACGTTGTATCGCTACTGCTGCCGGCTCGCGCCGGCGGCAGTGGTCCCTTCCTCTTCCAGCCCGGTCCCGGGCCGTCCATACCCCATCCCACCCGCGATGCGCCATGCTGAAAAGACCCTCTGGCTCGGCCGGGGTGTCCTTTGAGCAAGCGAGTTTCCCCGCCTGTCTCAGGCATCGACCAACCACTCCAGTTCGGAGGCATCCCATGACAAGCCTCAGTGATATCGTGAAGCATTGGACGCCCGCTCAATGGGACGCCCTGATCATGCAGTACCTGCCGGCGAACGTCCTGACGGACAAGTTCTGGCGCGGCAGGCCAGGCCCGTGCCCCATCTGTGGGGGGCATGACCGATTTACCTACGACAACAAGCGTGGTCGCGGCGACTGGGTCTGCCGTCAGTGCAAGGACGGCCATCCCATGGCTGGCGACGGTCTGGAGCTCATTCGCCGCTCATCAGGCATGTCGTTTGCCGAGCTGGCCAGGGAGCTGGAAGGCAATCGGCCGCCGCGCGTGTTGCCGCAATCAGCGCGGCCGGCGTCACCGAAGGCAGCCATGTCGGACGAGGCGAAGGCCAAGCGAATCCAGCGCGTCTGGACCAGCGCCACGCCGTTGGTGCCGGGCGATGCCGCGATGCGGTATCTGGCCGCTCGCATCCCGGGCCTTGCTGCCCCTTGTCCGAGTGCGCTGCGGCTGGCGACGATGGACTACCGGTACGACGGCGTTCTGATAGGTCGCTATCCGACGATCGTTGCGCAGTTCACGCTGCCCGATGGCCGCATGGCGACGGTGCACCGCACGGCGCTGGACCCGGCTAAGCCGGCTAAGGCGTATATCGTGACCGCTGACGGGGAAATCCTGCCGGCCAAGCGCAATGACGTCTCCGCGCTACCCACCGCCGGCGGGGCAGTCCGTCTCATGCCGCCGCGCGATGGAGTGCTGGGTGTGGCCGAGGGGCTGGAAACGGCCTACGCCGCCCACATGCTATTCGGTGTGCCTACCTGGTACTGCCTGAACCGCGTGTTGCTCAATCGGTTCGTGGTGCCGCAAGGTCTGGGCATCCATACGCTGCATGTGTTTGCTGACTTCGATGAAATTGATCCGAAGACAGGAAAATCGCCTGGCATGGCGGATGCCTTGGCTCTGGCCAAGCGCGTGCGCAACGAAGGGCTGACGGTTCACGTGCATCGCCCGATGGTGCGCGGCACGGACTTTTGCGACCAGTGGCTGACCGCCAACCGTTTGCAAGGCATTGCTGGCCCGCGCGCAGTCTGCGCTTAAACCAGTCGTTGTTATTGCCGGCTCTCAAGGCGGCACCTCTTTCTCACTCTGCCCCGCGGGTTCTTGCCCGCAGGGGAGAACCCTTGCGGCAGCTCATTTCTTGGAGTTCTGCTATGTCGTTCAAAGGGTTCAGTGTCATCGTCGGTCGCTTGCAAATCCGCGCCATGCGGGAACTGGCGTCCGGCACCGTACCGGCCTGCCAGTCGGATGCCGAGGCTTACCATGTCTACCGTCGCAATGCCGACGGCTCGACTCAACTTCAGCACACCGAAGTGGATTTCGATGCCGCATTTACTTACTGCGCCGGCCGGCAACGACCGACTCTGCACTGACAACTACCCCATATAAAAAGACCCGGCGATGCCGGGTTTTTTTTTGTCCGCTCACTTCTTGCGGAGCGCCATGACAACTCTCAGCGCGGCTTCCCACAGGCAAAAGCCGATGCCGATCGTCAGCAGAAACTTGAAAAAGCGGATGATTTCGTATTCGGTCACAGTTCTGGCCCCTCTTGGTGCGTTGCGGTTGATTCTACTGTACCCGCCTGCGCGCCAAGTCAAGGCCTCGCACCTAGCCGTTGAAGCGACTTGTCGCTGCCACCAGCGCGTCTAGCGTGAGGGAGGAGAGTCCGCCAGCGACTGCAGCCGGGGCAGACGCCCCGAGTGCTGGCGTCTCGTTGGTCGGATCGTTGAGGGACGCGAACGGGAGTGAGGGAGCTGGCGCTTGGCCGCTCGGGACGTCCGACACCGGCACCGCCACGATCACCGGCTCAGCTGTACTACGACGCGGCGGGGTGGACACGGTCGGCGCCGACGAAGCAGCGAGGGGAGGCGTCACAGCCATGCCGATTCCCTCGGAGACATTGCATGCACCGTACTCGGCGAGCTGCTTCAGGAAGAAGGCACGTTGCCGGGGGTCGCCCATGGCGGAAAGTCGTTGGTACAAAGCAGGTGTTGCCGCCGGCGAGATCGTGACTTTGATTTCGAGCTTTCCCACAACCTCTCTCCGTTACCGGCCGCCACCGCGTGCCTGGTGCGCCGAGCCAATCAGGTAGAACCCGCGGACATTGGCAAAGCAGGGCGATTCCATCATGTGCACCGTTGTGCGCGGGAAAGCGGCCTTGATGAACGGGGCATATATAGCTGCGCCGCCGCCGGTCAGGACGATGGATCGAATGTCTTCGGCGCGGCCGACACGAGATTGCATCTCCTTAACCGTGGCATGGCAAAGCGACCGGGCTTCCTCGAAATAGGGGCGCAGGTCGAGATCCTTGCCATAGAAGAGCATCGGCAGGTTCTCGCGCAGGCATTCGTCGATGCGTTCGATGCCGGAGACCGCTTCGCCTTCGGCCTTGCCGATCAGCGCGGCCATCTGTTGGTAGATCTTCGCAGCGCCACCTGGGACGCCGCCGCTGCGGCTGTCATCCATGGTGAAGCCGCGGGCCACCACCCAGTCCGTCGTGAAGTAGCCCACATCCACGATCAGATGGGAGTTTCGTGGGTCGAACTGGTCCCCGCCGTACTGGGAAAACGAAACTAGCGCGCCGAGCGGTTGGGGCAGCGGCATGACGTTGCGCACGACGATGCGCATGTCGCCGAAGTCCAACTCGCCGGTGTAGCGGTCGCGCAGGTAGTCCGAGTATTTCGGGGTAGTGTGCACCGGCAGACCGAGCACCAGACGGTCCACCTCGGTGACGCCGGCATATTGCAGGGAGCCAGCCAGCAGTGCGGTGTAGTTGGGCGTCGTCACAAAGTCTTCGGAGAGCGTGCGGCCCGTGTCACCGTAGGCCGTGGTGAGCGTGATGTCCGGGCCGACCTCGTAGCGGGATCCATCGACCGTGACGGTGATGACATCGCGAGCCTTCAAGTATCCTCCGCCGTGTTGGGAGAGAGTCGAGTTTGTTGCAGGGGGGGCGAGGGATGGAAACATCTGCAGGCCGATCTCGGCGCCGCGTGCAAAGGCACTCTTGGTGTTGCCGTATCCAACGTCGGTAGCAAAAACTGTGGCTTTCATGTAGAGGTCGCTTCCTGAAGAGCAAGAACAAGGTGAACGGTGGTTGCGGCAGCGATCTGGGCACTGTCAGTCTCTGGCAGTGACTCTCCGAAACTGTCAGACAGTGTCAGACAGTGTCAGACAGTGTCAGTGGCACGGCGTGGAACCCTCTATCAGACAGTGTCAGATAGTCGCCGTGAGTGTCGGTGTCTGTCAGTTTCTGTCAGATCGTCCGCCCAGCTACTGTATGGCTGTTTCGGCGCTGCGCGACGATCGAAAGCTCGCCAATTTCATGCACGTTTCGCAATGCACCGGGGTTGCGCAGGCGGGCCTGGCTTGTTATCCTTAACGTACTTCTCGCGTCCCCGACGCATCGACCCTGCCGCCACGTTGGCGGCCATCCCAAAGCACCGACACCGCCCGAAATGGGCTCTCGGTCGCACGCTGTCCACGCCGCACACTGTCGCGGTATTTTTTTCTTTTGCCACAAACACATACTGGCCCACACTGAGGACACCGGACACTGCGATGCCGTTTGGCTTAGCGGGTTGTCTGGAGGAATTGGACGTGATGAGGACATGTGGAAACCGGACACCGGACACATTGCCGCCTCCGATACCTAACCACGCCTGACAGCGAGATGCGGGGTAGACGAACACTGCGGGCCCAATACACGGCGGTCCAGATGTCGTCACCTGGGGGGCGGGGGATTGCATGGCGCAAGGCCATGAAATCTCTGGAACGATACGAGCACGGTGAGCGCGACCGTCACAAGAAACAGCGCAACAAGAGTTACACGAGTGGCGAAGGCGGGTGCGTAAGCACTGGTCGGCGTTCATGTCGGGAGCGATCCTGGCAATCGGGTAGCCCGAACTCTGCCGGCCATATTGCGCGCAGCGCGACTGGTGGCAAGGGAACGGGACGGTCATGACACGCACTTCCACGTGTGGGGCCGACCAGCAAGGGGATCGCTAAAGGATCGGAAGGCAGGACCGTGGTCGACGGCAAACGGCAACACAACACGTGCCAGAAAGGGTTACGCGCAGCGTCACGGGGGATGCGGGCGTAGGTCCGGCGCGCAGCGCAACGCGTGATAGAGGAATGACGGGATGCGGCAGGCAATCGCGCTTGACGTACGTGGCTTGCTGGCCAGGTATGACATGCCAACGAGGATGAAGGCTGAGATCGAGGTTGCGGTCGCCGGCAACGTGAAGAAGATCCTCAGCCAAACACGGATCAGCCACAAGAACGCGTCGATCAAGACGCAGGAGCGGCGGATGTACACGGTGTGTCGCTCGTTCGTGGAGCTGCGCGGATGCGGCTTCCACATTGAGAGCCCATACTCGCTCCGGCACAAGCATGTGCAGGCGCTGGTGGACTACTGGGTGTCGCAGAAGCAGTCAGGCGGGACGATCGAGAACAAGCTGTCGCACCTGAAGGCCTTTTGCCAGTGGATCGGCAAGCACAACCTGATCCGAACACTGGGCGACTACGTTGATCGTAAGGAACACGGCCTCGTGCGCAGCTACGTGACGACGACGGACAAATCCTGGTCGGGAAACGGCATCGACGCCACGGCCAAGATTGCCGAGATTGGCGCCGAGGACCCTCGCGTCGCAATACAGTTGAAGCTGCAGGCGGCCTTCGGCCTGCGCATTGAGGAGAGCTTCTCGCTGAAGCTCAGTACTGCTTTGCGCAACCTGGACACGATGCGTGTCGTCGATGGTACGAAGGGCGGGCGCGCGCGCGAGGTGCCGGTGCAGCTGCGGCTTGCGGTACTGGAGGAGGCGGCGGCGCTGGTGGATCCCTCAAGCGGCTCGACAACGCCTGCGTCCTATTCCATCAATGACTGGCGGTCCCGCTACTACGGCGTTCTGCGCAAGTACGGCATCTACAAGAAGGGGCTGGGCGTGACCAGCCACGGTCTGCGGCATCAGTGGCTTCAGGAGCGCTACAAGACGTTGACCGGTGTGGACGCGCCGATCAAGGGCGGGAAGGCACCAGACCTGGAGGCGCACCGGCATGCGATCCAGGCAGTCGTCGAAGCTGCGGGACATAGCAAGGCGTCGAAGACCGGCGCTTACCTGTCGACTTTCACTGCCATGGCGCGAAAGGAGAAGCCACAGGTCAATCCGGATCAGGCTAAGGAGACCCTCATCGCCGCCGGTGGCAACAAGGCTAAGGCCGCCCAGGCCTTGGGCATCTCGCGGCAGGCGTTGTACCGACTGTTGGACCGGCATCAGGCCGGGGGGAAATCGGTGTAGTTATCATTGGAGGGCGAGCATGCTTATCGACAAAATCTATTCGGACAAAGAGATTAACGTGATAGTCGAACGTGGTCTCGATGCGGCAGCGGTCGCTGAATGGCCATGGGTAGCACTTCCGGATTACGTTATCGCCGTGGCGAGTGTGAATTGTATGGAGGACAAGCACGATCCATACGTTCAGGAGGCCCTGGAGGAGGCGACTCGCTTGCGGCGGGGCCTGCGTACGCACTGGGGACTTTTGGTGGTGGACCAGACAGAGGATGAAGAAGGGCTGCTCACCGAGGTAATCGGGTATCTGGCAGCCGATCCGTATGTGGAGCTTTCGCACTTGAGACGCAATGGCGAAACGGTTGGCACATTCCTAAGCGATGTTGTGAGCTTCGAATTCACCAAGGCTGTTGGGGGAGTGCTTGACGGCGGCGGGTGGGACTGGGATGGCAACGACGGTACTGGCGAGTTCCTTCGTGTGCAGTGGTTTCAGGAAGTTGGGGTGGGGTGGGAAGGCGCGCCTAACGCATACTCTATGAGCTCTGCAATCCTGAGGGCGAACGTTGCAGAAATCTCACGTCGGTGCCAACAGCCCGAGTATCTTGCTGATTTGCGGGATGGAATCGGTGCCGGGCGGCACGTTTCACGGGCGGTGCTGCACTGAACGTGATCAGGTCGCAATAGGTCGGTCGGATCCAACAGGAGGCCGGTAGCCGAGGGGCGCGATCAACCGGTTAAATGCGCTCCCAGGGCATTCAGCGTAGGAAGTCCGGCAGGTAAGGGGAGTCGTCCCAGTGCCCGGTTGCGCCCCACCAGCACAGGAACAGGATAATGGCGAAGACGCCGGCGACGTAGAAGCGCGCCTCCTTGTCGGTGCGCAAGACGTGGATGATTTGCTTGATGCGATCCATGGCGGTTTCCTGATCAGTTGTGGGTGAGCACGGCGCGGACGAAAGGAAGGACGCCGGAGTCCCGGAAAGCATGTTTCGGCTCCTGGGACTGCGCCGACCGGTCAACGAGGGTGGACGTGAGCATGGCGAGGCTGACCTTGCGGCCGGCTTTCTCGCCCGGGTGCGGGGTCGGAGCTAATAGCGCCATCGGGGAATCGCGGTAGGTCTTGTCCAGACGCGGGAACGGGTCGACGCCTGCGAAGCTGGCCAACTCGTTGATGCTCAAGACCGCATACTGGGGCGTCGCGTCGTTGCGGGCCACATAGGCGGCGGCCCCGACTCCGGGCACAAAAACGGCTTTCCACATATAGGTAGGGATCGAGATACGCCCGTTGAGGCGGGCAGCCTGGGCGGGATCGAAGGCCGGGCCGGTGACCACGAAGGCTTGGCCGTACTCGCGCACCATGCGGCGGGTTGAAGTTTCGATGTGGCTCCACAGTCGACGGTTGCTGGCGGCAGCCTGCGGCACGATATTCGCGAGGCTAAAGCTTTCGGCTTGGGAAGCCAGGTCGGGGAAATCTCCTGATGGGGAGAGGTGCCCGCGATCGAGGCCGGAACCGCGTCCGTAGTCGGAGAGGCGGGCACGGTCCGCGGCGGGAATCTCGGCTTCCTCGTAGAAGTCGCTGTCACGCGGGACAGAACGGGCAGCCAGCACAGCCTGGGCTGTGAGATTCTCGGCCGACCACAGCGCGGTTCGGGTAGTGGCCGAAGTTTGCACGGCATATCCGCGGAAGCACAGGAACTGGGTGCGGCTTGCTGGGGCACTGCTGGCGACGCTTGGCTTGCCGTTGGTACCGAAGATGTGCGGACAATCGGTCGCCGGGCCTTTGGCGTAGGCGGCGGTGCTGAGCGCGGTGCTGATTGTGCTACCGAAAAAGGTTGCGGCGATGGCCGCGGCAAAGAACAGGGGCTTGTGCATGGTTGCTTTCCTGAGAGGCGATGCACCTATCTTGCCAAGGCTCGCTCAAAGTCAAGGCTTCAGCTGCTTCCCCTGCAGCGACGCGACGCTCTCGCCGGCGTCCGGCGTGGTATCCAGTACGCGCGCCAAAAACTCCTCCAGGATGGTCGTGCCGCCGAACAGTTCCTCGGAGACCGTTGCGGGCAGTGCATCTAGCGGTTCGATGTGAATCCAGGGCCGGCCGTCAATGTGGATCACCTTGGCGCGGCGCATGAGTTTGCGGTAGCGGCTGGCATCCTTGAGCAAGGCTTCGGCTGGCACGATTTCCTGGAGGAAGGGTTCGGGCTGCAACAGCTTCTCGGCCATGGCGGCGAACAGCGGACCACGCGCTTCCCAGTCATCTTCGTTGCGGGCGATGAGTGCGAGCACGGTGCCGAGGTCGGAGCTGGTCAGTTCCTTGCGCACGATGGCGGATAGCTCGTGCTGCTCGGTCGGCCGCGGGGTCACGCGGGTATTCCAGATGCCGCGCAGGACGGCGTAAGCCTGATCGCGGCCGGCATCAAGGGATTCCGGTGGGGTGGTCATACCGCAACCGGTGCAGGCGATGACGGCCTCGAAGCGATTGGCGATGAAACGAGGCTGGCTGCCGCAGTGGGCGCAGATAAGAAGGTCGTCGGCCATATTGGGGCGGGTTGGCGGGAATCTGGCTGGCATTATGCCAAGATCCGCGACCCGCCCACGCCGGCGCAGGTCGGCTCGCTCAGCCGGCGACGGGGGTGAGCTGCAGGTATTGCTCGGTCTTGGCGAGCAGGTTGGCGATGGCGTGTTGCATGGATCGGGATGAGAGTTGTTGCTTGTCAGCCGTGGTTATCGGCAGGCAATGGCTCATTCTCAAACCTGGCCGGGTAGGTTCGATCGATTGCGCCGGCAGCTCGCTCCAGTGCACCGACATGGTCTTGCAGGTGCGCGGTGGCGTCGCCGACCAGGCGCTGGAACGGCTCGATCGCCTCGTGCATCGCATCGGACGCATTGCGGGCGATGTAGCCGATCTCCCAGAACTCGGCAAGCCATGAGCCATCGGGAGGCCGGGGCCCGCCCTGGCGGCCAAGTGCGATGGCGCCGCGGATCGCCAGCACGGTTTCTGGTTGGGGGAAATCATCGTCGGCATTCATAGTCAGCAGTTTTGTTCAGGCGGCAGGTGTTGGTCGCCGCCGGTGGGCAGGTAGTGCTGCAGCGCGTGCTTGTCGCGAAGCGAGCGGATGGTGTCGGGGTCGAGCGGGCCTTGGGCGCTCCGCGTCATTACGTCCGCGATGAAGCCGTGCAGCGACTTCAGTTCGTTGGCCAGCGGTTCGGGTGCATAGATATAGAGGCCGCTCAGCATCGGCCGCACGAACGTCGTTTCACGGGACATGCGGGCCAGCAGCCGCCGCGCGGCGTCGTAGCCAATGCGCAGGTGACGCTGGACCAGCGGGACCGACGCCGCACGATGGGCGTGGACCAGGCGGATCGCATCGTCGTAGGCGGCATTGAACGCCTCGGGCGTCGTCAGGTGGAGGTCGCGTTGCGTGACTTGGGCGTCTATCACTAGGGCTCCTGCGGTGCATCGCTGGCTGGCGGCGTGCCGGCGATCGCTTCATCGGTCATTTGCGCGCCCAGGGATGCGCTGGCCTTGGCACCTGACGTGGCGGCGGGGGTAGTAAGTGGAGGCATATTCCTGAGTGCAGTGTTGTGCTGGGGTGAGAAGGATCGGCACCAGCGTAGCGCCCCAACACGAAAGTCAAGTCGCCGTGGCCGCGGCCCTTGACTGACGTCGCGTCGCGGGCGGCAGCTTGAGCGCGTCCAGCGGCTGCGTGCCGGGAACCCATTCAACGAGGGGAATGTCCGCCTGCCCGTAGTAGGCGCGTTTCTCAGCCATGCGCTGGTCGTACTCCGGGTTGCCGGCCAGGCCAAGCACCTCGATCACGGTCTCGGGCGTGGTGTCCGTGAGCCGGAAATCGGGATGCACGGGTGCATGATCGACGTGCCGCAGAGGCTTCTCGAAGGCGCGGCCCGCGCCTATCAGGCGGTCGGCCATCGCCACCTCGTAGGTGGAATCGCAGGGGATGAACTGGGCGTTGGCGAGCATGGCGGCCACGTCCATCACGTTCAGATAGCCCTGGCGCGACTTTTCGAACGCGAGCACGGCCACGCAGCGGCTGTCCTCCCGCCCGATCCCGGCAATCGCCACTGCGTACTTGCGCTGGAACTGCTTATACAGTTCGTCGGACAGGAAATACCAGTGCCGGGCCTGGCGCAGCTTGAGCCGGCCGCCATGGGGGCTAGGCTGCAGCGCATCGACCTCCCCGATGATGAGGCCGCGCTGGTAGCCGTCCTTGCCGGTACTGGCGCGGTCGTGGAAGGCTTCGAGTTCCGCTGTCTGTTCGGCCTTGCGGGCCTCGTCCCAGCGCTCCATCACATGCAGGACCTCGCTGCCGGAGCGACCGTTGATCTTGCACTCGGCGAGTTCGGCCACCACCCGCGACCAGCAGGCATTCCAGCCGCGGCGGCCATACCCCGGCCACACGTGAAGGCCCGCGGACTGCCAGGCGTATTGCAGGAACGCCAGCAGCGGGGCGGCGCGGCGCTGGCTGCGCGAGGCGGACGAGGACGGCTGGCGCTTGCTGGCGGTCTGCCCGCCGGCGGCGACCTTCAGGGATACATCGAGGCGAACATCGTGGGTGCCGTCGGCGGACTGGAACGCATCGTGCGCGCTGGCCGCACCGCTTGACCGGTTAAACCGGTTGAGGAATGGACAGCCTTCGCGGTGCGGGGCAGGATCGTCCGGCCAACGGGCGAGAATGAAGATCTTGCCGTGGCGGCGGATCACCAGCTTCGGGCGCGGCGAGACCATGCTGCAGCCGCATTCGGCAAAACCTTGGTGGGTCTTGGCGCGGTCCAGCACGCGGGCGTAGTCTGCGGGTGAATCCAGCACGCGTTCCAGGTCGTGTTCCTCGCTGCCAATGCGAACGGTGATCATCCGGTTGTTCTCCTATCCATCGTGTCGGACACGGCCATCGCGGAATGCCGGCGTGGGCGCGCTTCGGAGGCCATGCGTAGAAAGGTGGTTTTGCCAGCGCCGGCGTAGGCCTTGACCGGGCCGCCAGCGGTGACCGCGGCCACAGCATCCAGTTCGTCGGTCGGTCGCACGTCAGATGGCCAACGGTTCTTGCGCCGGCAGCACTGGGCATGCTGCGCGTGCGGCGGCATCCCGGGCGCGGCACTCGGCGACGCGGCGTGCCTGGTTGCCACTCTCCACGTCGACCATCCACGCAAAGTACGTAGAGGTGGTCGGGCCGACCCATGCCGACCACTTCGCGCGGATCACGGCCCGCACGGCCTCCGGTTGGGCAAAGTAGATCCTGCGGGCGTCTCGCCAGCTGCGCGCGTAGTAAGCGCGCATCCTTTGCTCGCAGGAATCGGTGCGCACCGTGCGCCGTGCAATCTCTTCTTCCACCGAATGTTGTTCGGCGGCCACGTGGTCGGCCAGCAGCGGATAGCGCTCGCGCTCGCGTGCCTGCTTGCGGGTGAAGGCAGCCTGGCGGCGGGCGGTGAAGGCAATTGGGTTGTAGCGTTCTTGGCGTGTGAAGCGCATGGTCTGGCTCGGCTGGATGCTCAACGAATCCAGCTTAGCCGGCCCTGCGCAAAGTCAAGGCGGCGGGCGGACCCATTGCGGCAGTCACCATTGTCGGGGCGAATCGGCCGGTCTGATCTGGGGAATGACGTATCATTTCGCCTCTCTTACGCCGGTTGACCGGCTAATCTGCCCTTGAACCGCATCCCATGATGGAAGTCGACCTCGGCACCCGGCCCCGCGACGAGCGGGCGCTCGCCGCTCCCGGCGAGCCGTACTACCGCGAGCTGGCCACCATCCACGCGCAGGCCTATCGACGGATGCTGGATCGGGTGTTCTGGCATCCGCCGGGTGATGTGCTGCGCTTCGAGATCCGCGCCGTCCCGTCCGGCGCCGGCACCCAATACACGGTCACGGCAATCCTGGACTGCTTTGGCGAGGTCTGGTTCGACCACGATTCCCTCCCGGCTCGTTGGGACACCATCGCGACGTACGAAGTGTCCTGGTCGCTCACGGAGTTTCAAGGCGCGATTCACGGCGTGGAAGTTGTGAGCTTTGAGAGGCCAGGCGGCAAGCGGGGCAATGAGCGCATGCCCGACTACGCATCCGTGCAGGACCCGGCCGAGGCGGCGCGCTATCGCTGGAATGTCGTCAACCGGCTGCGCAAGGCGGGCATTGCCCTGAAGTAGCGCCAGAGCCTTTCTCGGCGGCGCGCTTTGCGGTATCCTGCGGGCTACTTCAGCGTCTCTGACGCATCGACACCGCCGGCATTTTTGCCAGCACAGCTTTTTCTCTCACCCATTGGGGCCTTGTCCCCATGGGCACGGCTCCATCTTTCGTAGGAGCCACCATGTTTGTCACCCCCATGGCTGTTCTGGCCATTGTTTTCAACCTTTTTGCCGCACTGGGTTTCACGGTCACAACCGTCGACTCAGGTCTGTTGTACTTGCAACTGACCTGCTGCGCGATGATCGGTAGCCTGATCGTCGCGGCCTGGTTGGTTGCCTATTCCTCGCACACGCGTTACGTCCAAGCTTTGGGCTGACGCCTCGGGCCGCCTCTGCGGCCCTCCTTCTCGACCACACTCTTTCCCGTTGGGGCCTTGTCCTCGATGGGCAGGCTCCGTCTTCGCCCTTTGGAGCCTGTCTTATGTCCACCATCGACCGCTTTTCCGCTTTCGCTTTGTCGGCAGTGGGATGCATCTTTGCCCTGGCCTTCGCCTTCTCGATGACCACCGAGGACGCATGGCTGCTTGCGTTCCAACTCGCCGTCTGCATTTTGCTTACCGCATTGCTGTTCGTTGGCTGGCTGCTTGCCACCAGCTACGCGATGCAGCGCGATGGCAGCGTGCTGCGACCGATGCCGGAAGCCGATTCCACCATCGCCGGCTGAGCGCCACTCGCGTCAGCCCATCATCAACCCACTGGGGAATGCTCCCGGTTGGGGCGTTTCCCCGCGTGATCCAAGGAAACGCCATGTTCCAGAAATTCCTCGAAATCGAAGTCGGCCCCTCTCCGTGGGACGAAGCATGCGCGCAGGTCGGCAGCGATGACTATGCCGAACGCTCGCCTATAGAGTGCGCGGTCTATATCCGCCAACTAGGCCGGATCTTCGGCGTCCACGCGCCCGAAGTCCTGACCTTCGTGCGCCGGGGCTTCCCTCACGATCTCGGTCGCTATCACGAAGTAGTAGCCTGCATGAACGCGGCAGGCCATGCTTTGTTCGATGCATCCCGCCTGCCCGCGCAGTGGGATCACGTCGCCCGCGCCGAGCTGGCCTGGCTGCGCCTGAGCTATCGCTACCGCCGCCTGTTGCAGGACGGCGAGTGCGAACTGCAGGACGTGCCGATGCTGTATCGCCTCGGGTCGATTCCGGAGTTCCCGGATCATCCGGTCGCGCACTGGCTGGCGCTTGGCGTCGTGCCGATGCCTACCGGCCCGGCACTGGCCCTGCACTGATCCAGTCTGGGCGGACGACTTCGGCATAGCCGAGCGCATCGACCTATAGCCCCACCTTTTACCCCTTCGGGAGACTCCCGTTGGGTGGTCTCCCAACCCATCTTTGAGAGACCTTCCATGTACAAGCGAATCATTGAGCAGTTCATCGCAGCGCAGAAGGCGGCCCACGCCGCGTACGCCGCGGCCGCCGCTTTCGAGCGCGAAACCGTGGCCGCTATTCCCGACCACTACCATTCGGTGGAGCTTCGCAGCGAATACCGTACGGAGAAAGAGTTACAGAGCTTCTGCCGCTCGGTTGCTGGCGGCGTCGTGAATCGCGCACGCCGCGAATTCGCTCCGCCTGGCGCTCGGCTGGATATTGCCAACCAGGACGAGTATGAACGCGCCGGGCTGGATATCGACAAGGCCCTGAAGGCCGGGAAGATACCCGACATTGACGGACTCTGGGCATCGATGGCCCGCCGCTACGGCGGTCATGGCGGGGCGGAACTGGCCTATCAGCAGGCCGCCCAGCGGATCATTTCTGGGTTCGGTCTCAACCGCCGGCGCGAGGTCCAGCGTACCGCTTCGGCCGTGGTGCTGCGCAAGTCTGTCATTTCCGAGGCCTGCTATCGACGATCGTCGCGCAAGGTCGGCTACTACAGCTGCCAGAGCACGGCGGACTGCCTGTCTGGCCTTGCCACGTTTGCAGCCAAGGCTGGGCATCACCTGCTGGCGGCCGGGCTCAACCGCGTAAACGTGCACGACGTCGAATACAACTACCGCGAGAAGCAAAGCTACCCCGGTCTCGACATCGTGTTTTTCAAGGAAGCTTGGGAGTTTAAGTTCTCCCACCAGGTCGCCGACGACTTGTTGCTCTTCCTCGGCGAGTACGGCGAGGCGTTCATGCAGGAAGCCGCCTAGTTGCCATGTAAACTTTCTGCGTGGCGCCTGCGGGCGCCCCGTCATATCGGAGTAGAAGGACATGTACAACGCACGCATTGAGGCATTCCGCGCAGGGGAGACAGCGGGCGGAGTCAAAGCACTTGCATCTGCGTCGATCGAACTCAAGCGGTTCTGCAGGAAGCAGGTGGCAGAGATCATCCAGCGGGCGAGCGTCGAATTTGGCCTCGCCGGCGCGCCTATCGCCATTGACGAAACACGCCTGCCCATCGACGGTTATCCCAATGTCTGGGAAGCCATCCGGGCCGGCGTCGTGCCGGACCTCGATCGCTTCTGGAATCTGCTGCGCCAAACCTATGAGGCCGACGGGCCGGCGAAGGCCGAGCAGCAAACGGCGGCCACGCTCTTCCGTGCCTTCGGCCTGGCCAGCAGTTCGGCCGTGCGCCGCTCCGCCGCCTTCGTTCGGCTCAGGCTCATGGCGGTATCGGAGACGGTGAGCAGTGCAACGCGGCCCTCGCGGCAGCTGCATTTCGGCTCATTGGAGCCTGTCACGCAGGCATTCGCGGCTCTGGCGGTCTTTGCACGCCGCGATGGCCACACCCTGCTGGCGAGCTGCCTAGCGCAGTTTCATCCGGCCGACGTGTTTCAGTCGCAGCAGCGGCGCACCTTCCCAGGGCTCGACGTCATTCAGTACAACGACTACTGGGAGTTGCGATTCGCCACGCCTGTTGCGGACACGCTTCTGGCGTTTGTCCAGCGACACGTCGGCATAGCACCTCAGTTCGCATAGCCGCCACGGCTTGCATCCCCTTAACGCCCCGTCACCGACGGGGCTTTTTTCTTTTCTGGAACCCATCATGTCTACCTGGTACGCGCCCTTGCGGGCGATTGTCAGTCTTGGCTCGCAGGCCGAGAAGATCGCCCACATGGGCGAGTTACACGCGGCGCGTCAGCGCCATCTGTCCCAGTTCTTCACTCCCGATGCCATTGCCCACCTGATGTGGGGCGTGGTGGCCACCTGGCAGCCAAACCGGAAGGTGTCGATTCTGGACAACTCGGTCGGTTCGGCCCGCCTGCTGCAGTTCGCGGACCCGGGCACGCACAGCCTGTACGGTGTGGACGTGCACCAACCAACGATCGAGGCGGTTCAGCAAGCCGTCGAGGCGGCTGGTTTTGACGGCAGCTTTCGGCACGCCGGCATGGAGGAAATCCATCCGAAGCGCTTCGATGCGGCCCTCATCAATCCGCCGTTCTCCATCCACCTCGAATCGCCGCACCTGAAGCCCTACGACTGCACCACTTGGGGACGGTTCGGGGCCAACACTAGCGCCCTGAGCCATGAATATGCGCTCTCACAGGCGCTCGACGCGGCGCAGATCGTGGTGGCACTGCTGCCGACGACTTTCGTCGACAAGTTCGCCGGCCGGATCATCGGTCATGGCGAGCCCTTCAGCGATGCCGCAAGGCGTGTCGTCGGCGTGTTCGACCTGCCGGCAAACGCCTTCCGCGAGGAAGGCGCCGAGGTGCGCACCTCTATTGCGGTGTTCGCGCGCTTCCGGATGCGAGCCAGCGATTTCGTGCGGCAAGCCGTGTCGGATCTGGCGCAACCGTTGCCCACACTGGAACTGCAAGCGGAGGATCGCCTGTACGGCGAACCGCGGCTGAGTCACCAGCTGCTGGACGACGAAGGGCCGGCCATCACGCGCCCGGTGACCTCGCAGAAACGGGTACGCATCTCGCATGACGGCCGCCGCATCGTGCTTGGTTTCGACTGTGGGTTCGTCGAGGCGATGGTGCTCACCCGTGTGCTGGAGCGCCGCATCGTGTCGCTGGAAGGGCAGCGCCTGCCGCGTGGCTTTCGCTACGCCGGCACGGGCCGGCTGGATCTGGAAGCCTATCTGGTGCAGCCCGATCTGATCGGGGCCTTGGGCGAGCTCGTCGGCTTGGTGAAAGCCGCCGGCGGCGAGCCTGAGTTTGCACAGGGCTTTCTCGAGCACTTCCGCCGGCGCCTGCGTCGTAGCCAGCGGCAAGCGTTGCCGTTGCGCCATGCGGTCTGGACGACGGGGGTAGGTGCCGCCAATACCCTTACGGGTACGGCGACGAAAACGCATGTCGTTGACCCGACCCTGTGGGGAGGCCCGGTCATCAAGGCTGGCCAGGAGGTGCGCTTCGATCGGCAGACCGATGGCCGCTACCAGTACCAGGTGCGCGACAAGGGCTACGTCGTCTCGTTGGACGAGATCACCACCCGCTACAGCGTCGAGAAATCGGCGCAGGCGTGGGAGATCGTCCACGAGGGGCTGGCCAGGCGCTACCCCGAGCAGGCCGAGCGGCTGCGCAAGCGGCTGCTGGCGCTGGGCATCGAGCGCTGGCTGGACTGGCAGTTCCAACAGGAGGACCTGGTCGAGTTGCTGCTCAAGCCCAACGGCGCGGTAGCGGCGTGGGAGCAGGGCTGTGGCAAGTCGCGTCTCGCGGCCGGCCTGATTCTGCTGTCGGGCGTCAAGCACGGCCTGATCGTGGTGGAGGCTCGTCTCATTGCCGAGATGCGCGCCGAGCTGGAGCAGGTCATGCCGGCTTCGGACGTGCATGTGATTCAGTCGCCGGAGGATCTGGTGCGGCTTGGCCGCATCAACCTGATCGCCTATGAGCGCTTGCGCATGCCTGTCGACCGGCAGGCTTCGCGCCGCGTCACCTACGCGCATCGGTTGCGCCGTCGCATTGGCCTGCTGGTGGCCGATGAGGGCGAGCGCCTGTCCAATCCGAACAGCGACCAGAGCCGTGCGCTCTGGCAGCTATCGGCGAAGCGGCGTTACATCCTGACCGGCAGCCCGATTGCCAACTACCCGCGCGATATCTTCGGACTGATCGCGTTCACGGGCGGTGACGGCACGGCGGCCCAGCCGTATGGCTACCGGCGTGGCTACCTGGAAGCGAACTGGCTCGCCTCGGTGCAGCATGCCGAGCGCGGCATCGACCGCTTCCGCAGCGACTTCGTGGTGCTGGAGTGGGTGACCTGGGAATTCGCCGAAAGCCTGCAGGACGGGGCCAAGCGCGAAGTGCCCAAGATCGGCAACCTGCCACGGTACCGTCAGATGCTGGCGCCGCATGTGAAACGCCGGCTGGTGTGCGAGCCCGATGTGGCCCGCTATATCCGGTTTGAGCCTCCGGCAGTTGAGATTGTCGAGACGCCCTGGGATCCCGCGCATCTGTCGCTGTACCTGCGTACCGCTGACGAGTTTGCCCAGTGGTACCGGGAGATGCGCAAGGACGGCCGGCCGAACAACCTGATCGCCATTCTGGCCCGCATCCGTGCCGTGCACTTCGCCGCCAACTACCCGCAGCATGGGGTGGATGGCGTTGGAGCGCTGGGGCAGCTGACCAGCAAGCAGCGGGCGGTCGTCGAGCGGCTGGAATCCATCGCGGGGGAGGGCAAACAGGCCATCCTGTTTGCCGAGAACCCAGGCGTTATCAACCTAATCGCCAGTCAGTTGAAGGCGAAGGGGGTGGAGACAGTGCCGTTCCACGGCGGGATTCCGATTGCGAAGCGCGTGGCCGATAAGGACAAGCGGTTCGTCGGCGGCAATGCCACGGGGCTGCTATGCACCAAGGCGTCGGGGAGGGCTGGCTACAACCTGCCCAATGCCGACTACGTCCTCTTCTATGACCGTTCGTGGACATGGCGCATCGAGTATCAGGCGATGCGACGCGCGCTGCGCTGGAACCGAAAGGGGCAATTGAAGGTCCTGTATTTCCATCTGCCGGGGAGCATCGACACCTACCAGGACCAGATGGTGGCGCACAAACGGGACGCCATGGAGGCGGGCCTGGACTGGGCGACGCCGGAACTGGAGGACGAGGCGTTCCTGCACATGGACACGCTGTTGGACGAATTTGTGGACGATCTCGCCAAGCTACACGGCCGCAAGGCCCGGGATCAACGTGAACTGCTCAAGGAGGCAGCATGAAGACTGAAACCTGCACCATCGCCATCGGCGAAGGCGTGGCTACCGTGAAGCGCAGCGGCACCCGCGGTACCGCCGTGGCGAAGATCCTGGGCACCGTCGAAGCAGACGGGGTCGAGGTGGTTTGTCTGGACCGACTGGTACACGGCATTCACGAGTCGGAGCTGGGCGGCTGGCACGTCGCCGGCGCCGTTACCACGCTTCTGTCGCGCCCGATCGGGCCGCGGCAGCAGGCATAGCGAGAGCATGGGCAGTCCGACTGTCCCGTGGGCCGGAGCAAGGTGCCGGTCGTCGCTGTCGCAGCGACGGTCGGTGCCACGCCAACGCAATACCTTGATGTCGGCCCTCCGGTTTCCGGAGGGCATTTTTTTTTGTCGCGGGGCGTCAGATATGGAGCTGTCCGTCGAAACGCAAGCAAGTTCGCGAGCTTACGCCGGGTGAAATGGCCGGATTGCCAGTTACTATGGGTTCCTGTAGCGCTCCTGCTACAACCCCGTGACCCGTAGTACTCGCCCTCCCCAGATCTTGCCTTTACCCACAACTTCCGGCGGCTTACTCGTTTTTCTGGAAGATCCGATACATTTCGGTGATTTCGTGCA
>NZ_JBWKQZ010000035.1:0-103029 GCF_059419025.1 Cupriavidus sp. GW821-FHT07C08 | reverse complement strand
TTCTTAGCACGCTGGCGCCACCCTTACCCCAAGAATCCGAATAGCCCCATCAGCATTCTTTGCCCCGCTGTCACCACGGTGACAACCCCGGTTCTTACTCTGCGAGCGCATTGCGGCAAACGCAATCGGCCATGCGGCACCTGCCGCCGGCACACAACAACGCAGATGAACAGGGGAATCAAAGATGGCAGGGAACCTTGCACCGGGCAGGCTGGCGGGGATGGCGCGCGGCCGTGTGCTGGCCGGCACCGTGATCGCCGCACTGGCAGCAACACTGGCCGGCTGCGGCGGCGGCGATGACGCCGCGCCGACAGCCGCACCGAACGACACCACCATCAAGACCCCGCCGCCTGTCGCTGCAGGCGGCCCGCGCGTGCTGCTGGTCGGCGTGGACGGCGCCACCTATGCCCAGGTGCAGGGCGCGCTCCTGCGGCGTGAGCTGCCCAACCTGGCCCGGCTGAACCTGGTGCCCACCGCCACCGGCGGCATGCCCGGCACCATCACCGCGCAGCCGCCGCTGGACGCGCCCAGCTGGGCCACGGTGCTGACCGGCGCCTGGGCCAACCGCCACGGCATCGAAGACGATACCGGCAGCACCGCACTGCAGGCCCCTACCGTATTCCGCTACCTGCGCGCGGCCGGCAAAGCCGGCCTGCAGCAAGCCGCATCCACCAGTTCGGGGGCGCTGCCGGGCCTGCTCAAGGCCGAGCAGGAAGCTGGCATGCTCGATACGCTGGTTGACTGCGCCGGGGTCGACAGCTGCGTCACGCAGAACGCCGTGCGGCAGGTGCAGTCCGGCTATGGCGTGGTGTTTGCGCAGTACAGCGCGCCGGCACAGGCGGCAGAAGCCGGTGGCTTTGGCAACGGCGCCTATGCCACGGCCCTCGCCGGCATCGACAAGGCGCTGGGCGAGCTGCTCGGCGCCGTCGCCGCGCGCCACCAGGGGCAGCCGGCCGAAGACTGGCTGGTGATGGTCACCACCAGCCACGGCCTGGATGCCACCGGCGCCACCACCACGGTGCCAACGGTGGAGAACCGCACCGCCTTCCTCGCCACCAACAAGACGCTCAACGGCGCGCTGGCCAGACCTGGCGCAGCAGCGCCGGACACCCCGGCGGACCTGTCCGCGCTGCCGACCGAAGCCGATCTGGTCCCCACCGTGCTGGCCCACGCCGGCGTGGTGCTTGACCCGGCCACCACGCGGCTGGACGGTTCGGCGCTGACCACCGCCACCGCGGGCGTGCGCGCCATCGGCGCGAGCATCAGCCAGTACAACGACGCCATCACGCTGAGCTGGCAAAACCCGACCGAAGCCTTCGGCGTCACCCGCGTCCTGCGCGACGGCGTGCAGATCGCCTCGCTGGGACCGGAGGTGCGGCAGTTCACCGACAAGGCCTTCAACATGGCCACGGGCCTGTACCAGTTCAACTACACGCTGGTGCGCAATGACGTGCCGGTGTCGTACCTGGCGCAGATCCACTACGTCAAGCCGGTCACGCTGGCGCCGACGCTGCTCAATGGCCTGGCCACGTACTTCAGCCTCGACAGCAAGCCGTTCGCCGACGCGAAGAACGCCGCCACGCTCGGCCCGTGGGTGGCAAGCCTTGATGGCGGCACGCTGGCTGCCGACAACTTCAGCGGCCAGTCGCTGCAGCTGGACTCGCGTGTCGACAGCTACAAGCTGGCTTACAACGCTGCCGATATCACGCAAAGCCCGCAATTCACCATCGGCTTCTGGTTCCGCACCGACTGCACCCAGGGCAACGGCACCGGCGAGCCCATCCTGTCCAACAAGAACTACATCTCGGGCGCCAACCCCGGCATTGCCGTCGCGCTGTTCGGCAGTTGCGAGATCCGCTTCAACCTGGGCAGCGGCGGCGGCAAGCGCGACGACATCAACGGCATGAAGGTGTCGGCCAACCAGTGGGCCTACCTGGCGCTGTCGGTCGATGCGGCAGCCAAACGCTTCAGCGCCTATGTCATCGATCCGGTGCTGGGCGTGCAGAAGACCGAGAACAAGGCCATCGCCAATACCGACGTTACCAAGCTGGCCGGGCTCGGCACCGGCTGGGGCGTGAACGACGATGCCACGCACAACTACGTGGGCAACAACCCCGGCGCGCTCAAGGGCGTGATGGGCTTCAACGACCTGGCGATGTGGACGCGCGTGCTGTCGCTGGACGAGCTGAAGGCCATCACCGGCGCACGCCAGCCGCTGTCCACGCTGAATCCATAAATCCGGCCGGAGCCCGTTTCGTCATGGAACGGGTTCCTAACAGAACCTTACCCTCCCCCGCCCGATCTGCAGGAGATTGACACCATGACTTTCCGACCTTCCACCCTGGCGCGGCCGCACTGGCTCGCCGCCGTGCTGATGTGCGCAGCGCTCACCGCCTGCGGCGGCGACTCCGGCGAAAGCCCCACCGGCTCGCCCAACGCGGCACCAACCACGCCGGGTGCCCCGGGCACCGGCGGCAACCCCGGCCAGGGGAATGGCAGCGACCGGCCGGGCGAGACGCCCGCCGTGAAGCCGCAACTGCGCTGCGCGCCCTGAAGCCGGGCCTGGCCCGTCTCCCCTCCCGAAACCACCCGGCACAGAATCCATGAACCCGCAAAGCAGACGCAACTTCCTCAAGCTCGCCGGCGGCAGCGCCGCCGCCACCGCCGCGCTGGCGGCCTTCCCGCCGTCCATCCGCCGTGCGCTGGCAATCCCGGCCAACAACGCCACCGGCACCATCCGCGACGTCGAGCACGTGGTCATCCTGATGCAGGAAAACCGCTCGTTCGACAATTACTTCGGCACGCTGCGCGGCGTGCGCGGCTTTGGCGACCGCTTCCCGATCCCGCTGGCAGGCGGCCTGAACGTCTGGCAGCAGACCTATACCAACGGCAGCACCACCCGCACCGTGCTGCCCTACCACCTCGACAGCAGCGCCGGCAATGCGCAGCGCGTCAGCGGCACGCCGCACTCGTACCCGGATGCGCAGAACGCCTGGGACCTGGGCCGCATGAACAAGTGGCCGACCTACAAGCAGACCCAGTCGATGGGCTACTACACCGAGGCCGAACTGGACTTCCAGGTGGCGCTGGCCAATGCCTTCACCCTCTGCGACGCCTACCATTGCAGCTTCCATGGTGGCACCAACTCCAACCGCCTGTTCCACTGGACCGGCACCAACGACCCCGGCGGCGCCAACGGCGGGCCGGTGATCGACAACAGCGGCGACTCGTTCACGGGGTCGGCCCCGCCCTACACCTGGAAGACCTACCCGGAGCGCCTGGAAGCCGCCGGCGTGAGCTGGAAGGTCTACCAGAACATGCCGGACAACTTCACCGACAACCCGCTCGCGGGTTTCAAGCAATACCGCGACGCCAACGCCGCGCGCGGCAACCAGGCCAACGGCAGTCCCTACCCGGCATACACCAGCGCCGACGACGCCATCAGCCCGCTGCTCAAGGGCGTGGCCAACACCATGCCTGACGGCGGCTTCCTGCAATCGCTGCGCGACGACGTTGCCGCGGGCAAGCTGCCGCAGGTGTCGTGGATCGTGGCGCCGGCGACGTACTCGGAGCACCCCGGGCCTTCCAGCCCGGTGCAGGGCGCCTGGTATACGCAAGAGGTGCTGAATGCCCTGACCGCCAACCCGGCGGTGTGGAGCAAGACCGTGCTGCTGATCAACTTTGACGAGAACGACGGCTACTTCGACCACGTGCCGCCGCCGTGCGCGCCCGCCTACGACGGCGACACGCTGGCTGGCGCCACCACGCTCGACCCGCAACAGGTCAGGCCGGAATACCACGTCGACAGGCACCCCTACGGCCCCGGCCCGCGCGTGCCGATGTACGTGGTCTCGCCATGGAGCCGCGGCGGCTGGGTCAACTCGCAGGTGTCCGACCACACCTCGGTGCTGCGCTTCCTGGAAGCCCGCTTTGGCGTGGCCGAGACCAATATCAGCAGCTTCCGCCGCGCGGTGGCGGGCGATTTGACCTCGGCCTTCAACTTCGTCAGCCCGAACACCAACCCGCTGCCCACGCTGCCCAGCCGCGACAAGGCCAGCGCCGATGCCATCCGCACCGCGCAAGGCGTGCTGCCGCAAGTGCCGCTGCCATCGGCCAGCAGCCAGCAGATGCCGCAGCAGGACCCCGGCACGCGCCCGTCGCGCGCCCTGCCCTATGAGCTGCACGTGAGCGCCCGCGAAGACGCCCGCGACCAGCGCGCGGTGTGGCTGCTGTTCAGCAACACCGGCACGGCGGCGGCAGTGTTCCACGTCTACGACCGCCTGCACCTGGACCGCGTGCCGCGCCGCTACATGGTCGAGCCGGGCAAGGAACTGCATGGCAGCTGGGACGTCTTTGCCAGCGACGACGGCAAGTACGACCTGTGGGTGCTTGGCCCCAACGGCTTCCACCGCGCCTTCCGCGGCAATGTGGGGGCCGTGACCGCGGCGGGTGCCAGCGCGCCGGAGATCCGGGTCTGCTATGACATCGCCAATGCCGCGGTGTACGTGGACATGATCAACACCGGCAGCGCCCCCTGCACCTTCACCGTGCAGCCCAACGCCTACCGCACCGACGGTCCCTGGACCTACGAGGTGCCGGCCGGCATGCAGCTGCAGCAGCACTGGCCCGTGGCCCGCCAGGGCAACTGGTACGACTTCACCGTCACCACCGCGCAAGGCGGCTTCACGCGCCGCTTCGCCGGGCGCATCGAAACCGGCAAGGACAGCGTGTCCGATCCGGCGATGGGCCTCAACGGCTGACGCGCGAGTCGCCTGACGGGCAGCGCTGCGCCCGCCCCCGGCCGCTCCGGCCGCGGGCGGGCGTAGCCGTTTTGTCATATTGGCCCGCTAGACTGCGCGGTCGTCCGGGACCTGTCCGGGCTGCCCCCCAACTTACCTGCGGATGACCATGCTCGGCGACCTGCTGATGACCTTTTTCGAAGTGGCGCGCCAGGGCAGCATCACCATGGCGGCCCGCCAGCTGCGCATCAGCCAGCCCACCGTCACCGGCCGCATCCGCCAGCTGGAAGAGACCTACGGCGTGGAACTGTTCCACCGCCGCGCCAGCCGCGTCGACCTGAGCGACGTGGGCGTGGCGCTGATGCCGGTGGTCGAGCAATTGATGCAGCAGGAAGGCAATGCCGACTACCTGCTGCGCAACGCCGGCAACCTGCGCTTCGGCAACCTGCGCATCGGCGCCACCGGCCCCTACTACATCCTGCGCGCGGTGGCGGCGTTCCGGCAACGCTACCCGGCGATCGACGTCAGCCTGGACATCGGCAATTCGCAGCAGATGCTGGAGGCGCTGTTCGAGTACCGCATCGACGCCGCGGTGTCGTCGCATCCGGTGGACGATGACCGGCTTGCCTGCATCCGGCTGGCGTCGGACCCGATGGTGCTGGTGGTCCATCCGGACCATGCGCTGGCGCGGCTGCCGCAGGTCGAGCTACCGCAACTGCGCGGCTGCCACCTGCTGGTGCGCGAGCACGGCTCGATGACGCGCAAGGCCACCGAGACGGCGCTGGCCGCGTGCGGGCTGGAGCTGCCGCCGCACACCGTGATCGGCAGCCGCGAAGCCATCTACGAGGCCATCCGCCAAGGCCTGGGCGCCAGCGTGGTGCCGCTGGGCGAGGTCCCGCGCGACCCGCTGCTGCGCGTGGTGCCGTTCGCACAAGGCGCGCCGGTGCTGCATGAATACCTATACTGCCTGCAGAGCCGGCGCGAGACGCGGCTGGTCGGCGCCTTCCTGGACTGCGTGGCGCTGGACGAGCCGACCGCCGCCCCCCACGCCGCCTGACACCCGCATGCTTGCCGCGCCAGATAAAGCGCCAATGCCGGTATTGGAAAACTTGGGTCCTTCATCACCGCGCGGTCACCACGCCGCGCCAAGCTTGCCGGTTTCGCCAACTGAGCTATCGCGCATGCCCGCTGCCCCCCGCCTTGCCCTGTTTGACCTCGACCACACCCTGCTGCCGCTGGACAGCGAGTATGAATGGGCCCGCTACCTCGTCGCCGTGGGCGGCGCCGAGGCCGCCGAGATCGATGCGCACAATGCGCGCTGGCTGGCCGCCTACCAGGCCGGGCGCCTGGACTTTGCCGCTCATGCCCGCTTTGCCCTGGGCCTGCTGGCACGCCACCCGCGCCAACGCCTGGCGCAATGGCGCGCGGACTTCATGCGCGAGGTGATCGTGCCGGCCATCCGGCCCGACGCGCTCGACCTGCTGGCACGCCATCTCACCGCCGGCGACCTGTGCTGCATCGTCACCGCAACCTGCCGCTTTGTCACCGAACCGATCGCGCGCCAGCTGGGCGTGCCGCACCTGCTGGCGGTAGAGGCCGAACACGACGCCCACGGCGAATTCACCGGGGCGCTGGCCGGCGTGCCGGCCTTCGGCCCCGGCAAGGTGCTGCGGGTGCTGGCGTGGCTCGATACGCTGGGCATTGCGCACACGGCGCTGGCGCAGGCCACCTTCTACAGCGACTCCCGCAACGACCTGCCGCTGCTCGAAAGCGTTGGCCACCCGGTCGCCGTCAATCCCGATTCGGCGCTGCGGCACGCGGCCGAGGCGCGCGGGTGGCCGGTCTTGCACCTGTTCGGCACGGCCGGCGTGCCGACCGCCTGAGCCCATGCACCCGCACGCCGGCTTCCCCGAGTACGACCAGCTGCTGGCCTTGCTGGATACGGGCAGCCACGTGCTGGATACGCGGGTGATCTGCGAAACCATGGTGCAGGGCCGTCGCTTCGGCGTCCATGTCGCCACGCTCGGCAGCCGCGATCCGGGCGCGCCGGCGATCGGCATCTTCGGCGGCATCCACGGGCTGGAGCGCATCGGCACGCAGCTGGTGCTGGACTACCTGCGCTCGGTGCTGAGCCGGCTGGCGTGGGACGAGCTGCTGCACCGCGAGCTGCAGTCGGTGCGGCTGGTATTCATGCCGATCGTCAACCCCGGCGGCATGTGGGCCGGCACCCGCGCCAACCCCAACGGCGTCGACCTGATGCGCAACGGCCCGCAGGATGCCGATGCGCGCGTGCCCTTCCTGGCCGGCGGCCAGCGCATCGGCGCCTGGCTGCCCTGGTACCGCGGCCCGGCGGGGGCGCCGATGGAAGCGGAAAGCCGCGCGCTGCTGCGCGTGGTGCAGGAAGAACTGCTGCCACGCCCGCTCAGCTTTGCGGTGGACTGCCATTCAGGCTACGGCTGGCGCGACAGCATCTGGTTTCCGTACGCGGGCACGCGCCGGCCGATGGCGCACCTGCCGGAGATGTACCTGCTCAAGACGCTGTTCGAGCAGGCCCACCCGCACCACGGCTACACCTTCGAGCCGCAAAGCCACCAGTACCTGCTGCACGGCGACCTGTGGGACCACGCCTATGACCTGACGCCGCATGGCAACCTGTTCCTGCCGATGACGCTGGAACTGGGCTCGTGGCTGTGGATCAAGAAAAACCCGCGCCAGCTGTTCTCGCGCGAGGGCATCTTCAACCCGATCAAGGCACACCGCACCGCACGCGTGCTGCGCCGGCATGTGAGCCTGTTCGACTTCCTGGGCCGCGTGGCCTTTGCGCCGGATCGCTGGCTGCCGCGCGGCGCGCAGCGCGACGACCTGCTGCTGCAGGCACGCGCACACTGGCAGACGGAGGCGCCGCCATGAGCCGATGGGTATTCTTGCGGGGACTGACGCGGGAATCGCGCCACTGGGGAAGCCTGCCGGCGCGTTGGGAAGCGACCGGGCTGGGGCGGCCATTGCTGCCCGACCTGCCCGGCAACGGCGCGCTGTCCGCACAGCCGGCACCGTGGAGCGTGCCTGAGATGGTCACCGCGGTGCGGCGCCAGTTGTCTGCCGCCGGCGCGCACGGACCCTACCGCGTGCTGGCGATGTCGCTGGGCGCGATGGCCGCGACCGAGTGGGCCAGCGCCTATCCGGAGGAAGTCAGCGGCCTGGTGCTGGTCAATACCAGCATGCGGCCGTTCTGCACGCCGGCGCAGCGCCTGCGCCCGCGCAACTGGGGCAAGCTGCTGCGCGTGGCGCAGCGCTGGCAGGACCGCGCGTACTGCGAGCGGACCATCCATGCCATCACCTGTGCGCGCACCGATACGCTGGCGCGCGATCTCGAGACCTGGCAGGCCATTGCCGCCGACGCGCCGGTGAGCCGCCAATCCGCGCTGGCACAGTTGCTGGCCGCGGCCCGCTATCGTGCCCCCGCCAGTGCGCCGCGCTGTCCGGCGCTGCTGCTTGCCTCGGCGGCAGACCGCCTGGTCAACCCGGTGTGCTCGGCGCGCATCGCGCAAGCCTGGGACGCCCAGTTGCTGACGCACCACTGGGCCGGGCATGACCTGCCCCACGATGACCCGCAGTGGCTGTGCAATGCCGTCGCCGGTTCGGTGATACTGACACTAGGCCGCGGCTAAGGCCTGCTCCGCCGGCATGGCACTGGTCAGCAGCGCCGCCGCGGCATCCAGCCGGTCCGGCGTGCCAAACAGCCGCGCACTGGTCAAGCCGTTCTGCAATGCCCCGAACACCACCTGCGCCAGCTGCTGCGGCGGCGCCGGATAGGGCGCCTTGCGCTGCGCGGCGGCGCGCTCGAACAAACGGGCCAGCCATTGCTCATTGAGGCGGATAAAGTCCTGCATCGCGGCGCGCACCGCATCTGGCAGCATCAGCACGTCGGCCGACAGCATGCCCACCAGGCAGGCCTGGTCGGTGCCGGCACCCGCGAGCAAAGGTGCAAGGTATTGCCGCGCCTGCTCGGCAGGAGGCAGGCTGGCGTCGATCGCATCCAGGCGCGCCCGCCTGCGGGTGCCGTATTCGCGCACCGCTTCCAGCACCAGGTCGTCCTTGGACGGGAAGTAATAATGGATGCTCGAGGTCTTGACCCCGACCAGGTCGGCCAGGTCGCGGTAGCTGAAGCCGTTGAACCCCCTGCGGCGGATCAGCACCAGCGCATGTTCGACCAGTTGCTCGCGTACGGATCGGGTGTTCATGGCATCAACTCCATCGTCTTGCTGCCGCGCCGTTCAGGCCGGCAGCGTTTGTGCGATCAGCGTGATGAGGGACCCGCTTGCGAAGCAAAGCCCTACCCATCCGCCAAGGATCAGCGCAGTGTCACGCCAACGCATGATCAACTCCTGAAGACGGGCCGCACGCTGGCGGCCCGGCGGGTTTCAATGGCCAGCATCATGCCGGCCGCTCTCAGGCGATGGCGCCGTCGGTATAGGGGTCAGCCTTGCCCACGCGCGCACCATCGGTGTACGGGTCGAAGCTGCGCGACGGTTGAGCCGAAACACCGCTGCGGTCCAGGCCGGCTACCGTGCGGGCACCGTCGGTGTAGGGATCAGGCTTGCCAACGCGGGCACCATCGGTGTACGGGTCGAAGCTGCGCGACGGTTGGGCCGAGACACCGCTGCGATCCAGGCCCGCTACCGTGCGGGCACCATCGGTGTAGGGATCGGCCTTGCCAACGCGTGCGCCTTCGGTGAACGGATCAAACTTGCCGGTGCGGGCGCCTTCCGTGAAGGTGTCGAACTTTCCGGTGCGGAAGGTGTAGCCGTACTTGTCGCCGGTGAAGGTGCTGTCCTGCACGCTGGCCGCTTGCGCAACACCGCCCGCGAGCGCGGCGGCAAGGGTGGCGGCGGTAATCAGGGTCTTGGTGATCTTGGTCATGATGGGCTCCAGGGTGCGATGTTTCGGGATCGCGTCAGTTCGGTATCAGTGGCTGTGGCAGATCGCTCTTTCGATCCCGCATCTACTAGTAGATAGATACTCGGTCTCGAAAAAATGACCGCCTCCGGTCATGCAATGGGACCGCCACGTTTTCGCCTTGTCTTGCTTGTTGCCGGCGGTGCAGCGCTTCCATGAGTCAAATACTATCTACTACTAGGTAGATAGTCAAGGAAAAACATTTCTATCGGCCCGATAGCCTATGCCTTTTCTGGCTCTATCTCGTTGTTTTAAAAGCGCTTATCACCGATTCCGAAGCGCCGGCGGCCGACCGGCTGGCTGCAAATAAAAAAGCCGCCATGCAGCTTGCGCCACATGACGGCTTCAGACGCGCCACTGATACTGCGCGAAAACCTTAGCCGGCGACGGCGGCCATCAGCGTATCCGCAGCGGCTTCCACCCGGTCGGAGGTCCCGAACAGGCGTGCCGCAATCAGCCCGCTCTGCAGCGAGCCAAACACCACCTGTGCCAGCCGCGCCGGCGGCACCGGGAACGGCGTGCTGCGCTGCGGCTGAGCTCGCTCCAGCAGGCCGGCCAGCCATTGTTCGTTCATCAGGAAAAAACCCTGCAGCAGCTTGTGCACGGACTCCGGCAGGCACAGCGTCTCGGTCGACAACATGCCGCACAGGCAGATCTGGTCCGAGCCGCAGCTGGCGCGGAACGGCGCCAGGTAGATGGCCGCCTGCTCGGTGACCGGCAGGCTGGTGTCGATGGAGCGGATGCGCTCGGCCAGGCGGGCGCTGTATTCCTTCACCGCCTCCAGTACCAGGTCCTCTTTGGACGGGAAGTAATAGTGGATGCTGGAGGTCTTGACCCCCACCAGTTCCGCCAGGTCGCGGTAGCTGAAGCCGTTGAAGCCGCGGCGGCGGATCAGGACGAGGGTGTGCTCGAGCAGTTGCTCGCGTACTGATTGCGTTTTCATGAAAGCAGTGTATCTACGCGAAGATAGGCGCTCAAGCCGAAATGCCCCGGGGCTGGGGTAATTCCCTAGCCCTGGGGCATCTGAGGCATGTGCTTTAACCAGGCAGGACCTGCGCGGCGAAGGTGATCATCGAGCCACTCGTCACGCAAAGCACCAGCCATCCGCCAAGCAGCAGGATACTGTCACGCAAACTCATGATGGACTCCATCGGACGGCAGTCAGCGTGACCGCCGCCGTAAAGTTGTTGGCCGCCGGCCTCCCAGCCGGCAGCAATCAGGCGCGGGCGCCGTCGGTGTACGGGTCAAACTTGCCGACGCGCGCACCGTCGGTGTACGGGTCGAAGCTGCGGGCCGGCCCGGCCGACACGCCACTACGGTCCAGGCCAGCCACGGTGCGGTAGCCGTCCGTGTAGGGATCGGTCTTGCCGACGCGGGCGCCGTCGGTGAACGGGTCAAACTTGCCGGCGCGGGCGCCTTCCGTGAACGGGTCGAACTTGCCGGTGCGGGCACCTTCCGTGAAGGTGTCGAACTTGCCGGTGCGGTAGCTGTAGCCGTACTTGTCGCCAGCCGAGGTGTTGTCTTGAACGCTGGCGGCTTGCGCCACGCCACCTGCCAGTGCGGCGGCAAGGGTGGCGGCAGTGATCAGGGTCTTGGCGAACTTGACATTCATGATGGGCTCCTGGGTGCGATGTTTCGGGATCGCGTCAATTCGGTATCAGTGGCTGTGGCAGGTCGCTCTTTCGATCCGCATCTACCAGTAGATAGATGCCAGGTGCTAAAAAAATGACCGTGCCGGTCTTGCGATGGGATCGCCACTTTTCCGCCCGTTCTTGCTTGCTTTCGGCGGTGCAGCGGTGCCATGGACTGAATGCTATCTACTACTAGGTAGATAGTCAAGGCAAAAGTTTTCTATCGGCCCGATAGCCGCCTGCCGACGCTGCACGACATGGACGCAAATCCACTTGAGGCACCCATGCGAATGAACTTTTCTTCACCCGGACGCTGATGGCCTGCTAGCCTGAAGGGAACGTCCTCCCCGAAACATCGCCATGTCTGAAGGTCCCCGCCCCGCTCAGCCGGCATCCCGCCACCGCTGGCTCGCCACCGCCGCGGCACTCGCCGTGGCCGCGGGTGTTGCGCGGCATCTACTGTTTCGTGCGGTGGAACGCAAAGCCTTTGTCACGCCGACGGATGAAACAAAGGATGCGGCTGCGCCCGACATTTCAGCCCTGACGGTGCGCCATGCCACGTTCGCCAGCGGCAATCGCATCCTGCACGCCGCCTTCATGCCCGCCGCGGACCCCGAAGCGCCAGCGCTGATGGTGTGCCACGGCGACAATGAGAGCCTGCCCGACTGGGCCCCGGTCCAGGCCATGCTGGCCGGCGCGGGCATCGCCTCCTACGTCTTCGACTACAGCGGCTACGGCCGCAGCAGCGGGCGGCCAAGCGTGCGCCGCCTGCGCGAGGATGCGCTGGCCGCTTACCGGCAATTCCTGGCAACCACGCCGCAGGCGAAACGGCGCGTGGTGCTGGGGCATTCGCTGGGATCGGGCATCCTGCTGGAGGTGGCGCAGCGCTTCGATCCGCAGCCCGATGGCTATGTCATTGCGGCGGGCTTCAGTTCGGCGCGCCTGGCCGCGGTGCAGACCGGGCGCATCCCCGCATGGGCCGCGTGGCTGCTGCCGGATCCGTGGAACAACGCCGCGCGTGCCAGCCGGCTGGAGCGGCCGCTGCTGGTGGTGCACAGCCGAGACGACGCGGTGATCGTCCCACCCCACGCTGAACGCGTGGCCCGTGCGGCCAGGCATCTGCATGCGCTGGTGATGCTGGAAGCCATGCCGCATGACGCAGCCATCCTGCCGGAACATATCGATGCATTCTGGCCGCCGATCCTGCGCTTTGTGCGCGCGCAGGACGGCGATGCCGTGCAGGCACTGTTGGCAGGAAACGACGCGAAATATGAAGGCGATCCACCTGGAAACACGGATCAGGCAGGCACACCGGGCATTCGCACAGGCGCGTTGGCGACAGCAAGCGGCAAGCGCGGGCAGTAGGTTCGCGGGACGGCCGGACCCTGGCCGGACAATCTACCGCAGACGTCCGCCACCGGCAATCATCCTTGTGGGCGAGGCGCCACGGCGAGGTGCCTGAGAGACTTTCTTCCGGATTCTTGTCTATATTGGACCCCATGGCACGAGCATCGCAATTTCGCCATTGACAGCACTGGAGGTACTGCCATGCGTAGGCTTGCAAACCTGTTCAGTCCGCCGACCCCGGAGAAAATCGCCGAGAGGGAACTGCAAGACATGAGGCTGACGCTGTTCCAGGCCGAAAGACGCTTGCTCGAAGCGCAAATGCAGGTGGCCTACTACCGCGACATGGTGGCTTTCCTGGAAGACGTTGCGGCCAAGGGCGTGGAAGACGTGGTCGACAAGCGCCGCGCCACGCCGCCTGCCATGCCGGAGCTGCCGGCACGCTCGCCCGGCCTCACCACGGTACCGATCGTTCCGTCCGCGGCCTGACGCAGCCGGGGCTGGCCCCGACCTGTGCGATACTCGCGCTGCCTGGCGCCCGTGCGGCGCGCAGGCGCACTATCCACAGGAACCAGCCCATGAGCGAACTGCTGCCCGCGATCGAATTCGAAACCGCGCCCAATCCCGCCTGCGCCGTCATCTGGATGCATGGGCTGGGCGCCGACGGCAGCGATTTCGCCCCGGTCGTGCCTGAGCTGCGCCTGCCCGCATCGCCCGGCGTGCGCTTTATCTTCCCGCACGCGCCGGCTATCCCCGTGACCTGCAACGGCGGTTATGTCATGCCAGCCTGGTATGACATTTATTCCCTCGATGAATCCGGCCGATGCGCCGATGAAGCCGGCATCCGTGCCTCTTGCGAAGCCATTCGTGCACTGATTGCGCGCGAGAACGCCCGTGGCATCCCCACGCACCGCATCGTGCTGGCAGGCTTCTCGCAAGGTGGTGCGATTGCCTACACGGCCGGGCTGAGCCATGCCGAGACGCTGGCCGGCATCGTCGCGCTGTCCACGTACATCCCTGCGCCGGCAGCGGTGGCGGCCGAGGCCAACGCCACCAACGCCACCACGCCCGTGTTTGCCGCCCATGGCACGCAGGACGACGTGGTGCCGCTGCAGCTGGGCGTCGCCGCCCGCGATTTCGTGCAGGCGCGGCAGCACCCGGTGACCTGGCACACCTATCCGATGGGCCATTCGGTCTGCCTGGAAGAGATCGCCGCCATCGGCGCCTGGCTGGCAGCGCGCTTTGCGCAGGCAGCCACCGCGCAGTCCTGATCCGCTCCCTGACAAGATGATTGCCGGCCGCTGCGCCGCGCATCGCACCACCCCGCTAGCATGACCCTCACCCCACTGCCCAGGATCGATTTCAATACCCGCAAGGCGCTGCTGTTCGCGCTGGCCGCCGAACGGCTGTCGGCCTACTACGAACACCGCCAATGGATGACAGACGCCCAGGGAGCGACGCTGGCCGGCGAATGGCTGTCGCGCTCGAAGCTGCAGTTGCCGCTGTCCGAGCGGCGCCTGTTGTCGGAACTGAGCGACCAGTTCGCGCGCCAGCTGGCTGAATCGCTGTCACGCGAGGCCGGCCTGTATGCTGCGCATGAAATGATGGAAGCGCTCGATCCCAATTACCAGTCGGCCTTCGCCCACGACATGCTGGATGAATGCGAACGGCTGCTGCATGAAAACGGCGTGACGGAATAGCGGGCCCGGCGGCCGGCGGCGTTTGCAAAGATTGACAGTTGCATTGCGCGCGGGCGCGTAAACTTCGCGCACTGATGACGCCCCCCTCCCGCCTACCATGGAACGCAAGCACTGCCTGGCCTGGATCGCGCTGAGCATGATCGCAGCAGCCTTGCTGACACTGCTGTGCCTGATCCTGAATGACCACGCCGAGACCCAGGCCGCCAAAAGGGTCGAACAAATGGCCGTCCGGGTGAAGCCCGCGGGCGCAGGCCTGATCCAGACCCACGCTGCATCCCCGGCCGCTCAACAGCCGGAGCGGCTGTCGCAGGCCCTGGGCGTGCGGCGCTGAGCCGCAGCGGGTGCGCCCCGGCCCGTAACTTCAGAACGACGACCAGTGGTTAAGAAGAACAACAGCACGGGCCGGAGCGCGGGCTTGAGTGTAGGCGCGGTGCCCACAGACGACTGCAAAGAATTGATAAGAGTGCCGTAGCAGCTACGCCACTGCCGGCGCAAGGCCTGCACCGCCACAAACGCCGCGCAGCAGCGCGTCATAGGCCGTCACATTGCCGGTATTGCGGATGCTCACCCCATCCAGCAACGCCTGGCACGCCTGCTCGTATTCCTCCGCCGCGCATCGTGCTGCCGCACCGCCTCGCGCAGGGCCCTGGCCCCGTCCTGGGCATCGAAGGACGCGTACTGGTAGCCAAAGCCGGTCAACAGGTCCGAGTTGTGGACCAGCGGATAGCGGCCATAGGCGGCATCGTAGTAGAGGTAGTTGAGCCCGTTTTCCCACTGGTGCGTGACGACGATGTCGGTGAAGCGCGCAAGAAAATACGGCATGCTGTAGCGCGCCTCGAACGAGGCCTTGCCCGCCTGCACGATATCCAGCCCGAGCGCAAACCGCTCAAAGGCTTCATGCCGCTTCAGGTCGATGGCATTGGTGACAAAGATGTCGCCAATACCGGACGGATCCTGCCGATAGGCCGCCTCACATACCAGCATCGGATAGAGGGCGGTCTTCACGACATTGATATTGGGCTCGAAGATCGCAATGCGCTTGTCCTGCGCGCCCGGCGCATAGCCGAAGCGCAGCCCGGGCGGCAGTTCTCCGATCAGCTTGTCGATAAAGAATGAATCCCAGATATGCGGCACGATGCGGACCGGGCAGCGGTAGACGGTCTCGAAAAAACTGCGGCAAGTGCGCGCATGCTGTGGATTGGTCCAGATTTCATCAAAGCGCACGCCGTTGAAGATGCCGGTGCCGTACTTGCCGCCGACGCTGGAAAGCCAATGCTTTCCCGAACGTATCGAGCCCCGGCATGTGGCAAGGCTCCCGAGCCCGAAGAGACAGCTAACTTCCCGACTCGAATCCGTCAGATCACCATCCAGGAGCGGGCATCCGGGGAATCAGCCTAGAGGTGATCTCGATCGTAACCCTCCTTTCTGACGTTCATCCCGCCCAACCCAATGCATGTCAAGCCTGCACTACAAGGTGAACCGAATCACGATGGCGGAAAAACGGTGTCGATCCGGATTGATCAAGGACTCGCGCGCTCCAAGCCTTTGTTATGTAGCACAGTGGTCGCTCCAGGCTCCATGAGATATCGAATCAACGATCTCGATGCTTCGGCGTCCGCTGAGCGTGTGCCGACACCGGCCGCATATATCGTTTCATGCTGAAGTTCCCGAGGGAGCAGACCGACTAACCTGACCCCTTGGATGTCAACGATGTTTGGAGCGGTAATGACCGTCGCGTCGGCCAGGCCTTTCGCTACGGCATCGACCACTTCTCCTCCCGGCACCGGCACCAGACGGGGCTTCACCGTCTGCGCGATGCCAAGACGGTCGAGAAGACCAACGAGATATGCTCCGCTGGCGCTTTCCGGTGACCACGAGAGCGAGTGGACGCCAAGCAGCGCTTTCTTGACTGCGTCTACCGTACTGATATCCGAGGGCGGCAGATCGGTGCGCATCGCCATGCCGACCATTGCTTTCGCGATGTCATTGCGCGTACCCGCAATGACCCTGCCTTGTCCGATCAGATCATCGACCTGCGCAGGCAAGAGGATGATTACATCGAATGGTTCTCCCGCCTCTACCTGCCGCTTCAGTGTCGCCGCATTGTCAAACCGGGTGACAAGCCGGTGGCCGGTTTGCTGTTCAAATGCGGGCGCTAGTTCATGTAGGGCTGACTTCAAAGTGGGCGTGCTCAGTACCCTGATATCGCCGGCCCATCCCATCGCGGCGTGGGTACACGCAAGCAGCACAGCCAGCCAAATGAGCGCACGGAAACGGCCTCCCCTGGCAACCTCCTCTTTCGATTTCTTCGCCAATAATCTCGTTACTTCTCAATGGCATTGCGCAAGCGCGGGCCCCGGTCGCGGTGTCGGCAGGCTCTTGCGGACCCTCTGCCTGAACAAATTGAATTTGAGGCCAAAATAGGTGCCCGCGTTGAAGTGTGGCCTCGTCACCGAGCCGGATACCGCTTATCAAGGATATCCAGAACTGCGCGTGCTTCCTCCAGGAATTGCCTACCGATGTTTGACGTTTCCATGCGCCGTGTCGTGCAGTCCAGCAAGCGGGAGCCGGGGGACTTTTCCAGTTTCTCGATCCGCCGGCTGAGCGCGGGCTGCGAGATGTGAAGTGCTTCGGCGGCCATACGGAAGCGTCCTTTCTCGGCGATAGCGACAAACGCCTGCAGGTCTTCCATTGCGAAATTAATGCGTGACATGCATCAGATCATCAAAATATTGCAATTCACAGATTAGTCGTCTCCGAATACCCTTGCAATGCCGACCGGGACGTTGTGACGTGCCGCAAAGCGCACACAAAGATTGATCCCGGAGACTTACCTTGAAATTCGCCGTTCGCCATCTCGCACTCGCCCTTACCCTGACTGCATGCACCTTGACTGCCTGGGCTGAAACCTGGCCCGCAAAGCCAGTAAAGTTCGTCGTACCGTTTGGTCCCGGCGGCGCCAACGACCTGGTTGCGCGTGCCGTGGCCGACGCGGCATCCAAGCAACTGGGCCAGCCCATCATCGTGGAGAACAAGCCTGGTGCCGGTTCGGTACTGGGTGCCGACTTTGTGGCCAAGTCTGCGCCGGACGGCTATACCTTCCTGGCACCGGCAGCCGGCGTGATCACCAACGGCATGATCAAGGCCCACCTGCCGTACAAGGAGCAAGACCTGGTGCCCGTCGCCATGCTGGCCGTCAGCCCGTCGGTCATCGTGGTGCCCGCCGACTCGCCGATCAAGGACCTCAAGGGTCTGGTTGCCAGCGGCAAGGGCGGCAAGAGCCTGAATTTCGCTACGGCGGGCACCGGAAGCACGCCGCACTTCGTCGCAGAAATGCTGAAGCTGGCGACCGGCGCAAAACTTGAGATCATTCCCTACAAGAGCGGCTCCGAAGGTATGGTCGCCGTTGTCGGCAAACAAGTAGACGCGACCTCCGAAGCCAGTGTTGTGGTCCTTCCGCAGGTCAAGGGCGGCAAGCTGCGCCCGATCGCTTCCACCTGGAATACCCGCATTGCCGCGATGCCGGATGTGCCCACCACCGCAGAACTCGGCTATCCCAGCGTATTCATCGGTCACTGGTCCGGCGTATTCGCACCGCGCGGTACCCCTGACGCGATCCTCGACAAAATGAACAAGGCTATCGACGCCGCTATCAAGTCACCTGAACTGCGGGCCAGGCTGATCCCGCAAGGTATCCAGCCGATGGGCGGGACGCGGGCGGACTTCACTAAGTTCCTGGCAGGCGAAAAGGCTCGCCTCGGCCCGATCGCGCGCGCAGCCAATATGAAAGAAGACTGATTGTCAGCGCGGTCCGTAGCTGTGAATAAGCTAATGGCGGCAGTTCGCACCGTAGCCGGATCAGCTCTTCGATCAACACGTTGATGATGTCAGGCAATCATCGTAGCCATACGGTCGCGCAACGTTTCGGTCCATGGGCGATTACGTGACCGGGCGGGACAGCGTCATGATTGAGGCGCTCGAAGTCATTTTCCACCACGTCCAATCAGGAACTCGATAGCCGCGCGAGCACCGGCGCGGTCTATTGGCAGGGCGCGGTGACCGCATTGCCGGGAGGCAAGGCGGTCGGACGGAGTTACCTTGAACTGACCGGGTACATAGTCCAGGCGGTCTCCAGACTCGTAGAGAGGGCGCCCCAATGAGGTCCACGGGCACTAGTTGTGCTGCCATCTCCCCATTCTGGCGGTCTGATCGGATCGCAGCTCTGACGGGGCATGCATGGTTGCGCCCCGATGCGGTGCCCCTTCGTCATCTGCCGACGCCTGAGGCCGGCATCGGTCGAGGCTCCGCCTCCTCTCCCTCAGATGATGTGATCCCACGCCACGCCGACCGGCGTTGCCGATAGCAACCGCTTTGTGCCCTTCGGACCGCACACATGAGAACTCTGGAACACATCCTGCCTTTTGCCTTGCGCCCGCTCCGTCCTTCACCTATTACTTAACCATCCATATAGATGGTCCATGGATGGCAACTAGATGGTTTATAGATGATATGACCGCGCCTTCCATCGCTTGCCAACGCTTAACGACGAAATGGCCCCCCACAAAACCGAAGCGGCACCTCTGACGAACAAACCGAAGGCAGGTGATACGGAAAAAATCACCATCAACCTCGGACCGGTAGACCTCGGGCAGATCGACCTGCTGGTCGAAGAGGGCTTTTACTCGAACCGCTCAGATCTGATCCGGACCGCCATCCGGAACCAACTCGCCGCGCATGCGGTGGTCATCCGGGAAACGGTGAGCCGTCGGGCGTTGGTACTCGGGCTGCAGCACTTTACGAAGAAGGATTTGGAGGCTGCGCGCGCGGCCAATGAAAGACTCAATATCCATGTGCTGGGCCTAGCCAGCATTGCCTCGGATGTCAGTCCTGAGCTTGCGCTGGCGACCATCGAATCCATCGTGGTGCTGGGCGCCTTTCACGCGCCGGCCGCAGTCAAGGCTGCGCTGGCCGGGCGCATACGGTAGTTCGCGGCAATTCCGCTGCCCCCTGGTTCGCCAGGGTTGTCTGGAAACAAGCATGAAAATGAATGACGCGTTCCTCGCCTCGATGCATGAGGCCATGCAGTTGCTGCAGACCGCAGGCCCGATGGAGGCCACCGAGGCCATCCAGCGGGCACTGCGCCAGCACTCGTCCGTGGAAGTGAGAGCCGCTACGGCGGCGCCGATGCCTGCACAGGTGGTTGAACGCCTGCTGACGCACGGCAAGGCTGCGGCCCAGACCGGCGGTGTCGCCGGTGAACCCGCCGATGCCGCCGCGGTGCATGCCCGCGGCACCGGTACCGCGGGCCCGGACAGCGCAGCGGCGCGCGCGCTTGCTCCCCAATCCCCGCCCGCCAGTGCTACTGCGCAGGCCAGGCACTTCAGCCAGCGGACCTTCGCAAACCACGCGGGCACCCGCTCGTACAAGCTCTACATACCGGCCGGCAGGCACAGCGAGCCGATGCCGTTGGTCGTGATGCTGCATGGATGCACGCAGGATGCCGACGACTTTGCCGCCGGCACGCGCATGAACGAGCTCGCCGACAGGCTGGGCTTTGTCGTGCTGTACCCGATCCAGCCCGCCGACGCCAACGCATCGAAGTGCTGGAACTGGTTCCGGCCGGGTGACCAGCAAGCCGAGCGGGGCGAGCCCTCGCTGATCGCCGGCATGACGCGCGAGGTCATCGCCAGCCACGGCATCGACGCCCGGCGCGTCTACGTGGCCGGCCTCTCCGCCGGCGGCGCGATGGCGGCAGTGCTGATCCAGCGCTATCCCGGACTGTTCGCGGCGGCGGGTATCCATTCGGGCTTGCCCGCGGGCTGCGCGCACGACCTGCCGTCCGCGCTGGGCGCGATGCGGGGCGGCAAGGGCATCGGCAGGTCAACGGCCGGAAGCGCGCCGCTGATGGCGCCGAGCCGACCGATGATCGTGTTCCACGGCGATGCCGACAAGACCGTGCGCCCGTCCAATGGCAGCCGGCTGGTGGCACCTTTC
This sequence comes from Cupriavidus sp. GW821-FHT07C08, assembly GCF_059419025.1. NCBI lineage: Bacteria > Pseudomonadati > Pseudomonadota > Betaproteobacteria > Burkholderiales > Burkholderiaceae > Cupriavidus > Cupriavidus sp. GW821-FHT07C08. Next base: position 82,665 of record NZ_JBWKQZ010000035.1, on the reverse strand, counting down.
GAGCAAGGCGAGGCGCGCACGGACAAGCAACGCGAGACCGTGCGCGCGGGCCACGACTACACGCGGCACAGGATGACGACGGCTGCCGGCATCGATGCCGAGTACTGGGTGATCCACGGTGCCGGACATGCGTGGTCGGGCGGCAGCCGCCGCGGCACCTACACCGATCCGAAGGGGCCCGACGCCAGTGCGGAAATGCTGCGGTTTTTCCTCGCACATCCGCGTGCGGACTGAAGCGCGCAGGGGGCGGAAACGCGCCGGTTTCTCGCTCCAGATCCGTGGATCGCGCCCCAACCGAGGGCATTTATGCTCCCCGTTAGAGCGTCATCAAAGACTTTGCCGAACGCCCTTTAGCCCTCGGGATCACGGCCGATAGGAGGGGAATCCAAGCCCCGATCATCGACCCCACGACCTCCGTTTTTTGCACCGCCGAGCCCCTGATGACGCGCCTGATTATCAACTAGAAGCTCACGCTGATCGCGGTGCTGTTCCTGGTGCCGCTATGTGGCGCGATGCATGTCGTGCTGAGCGCTTCCGCGCATTCGATCCGTGCCACCGATAGTGAAATGCGCGGCCTTTCCATCGTCGGGCACGCGCTCGACTTCATGCGCGAGACTCAGGTGCGTCGCGGCGCCGTCAATGCGGTGCTGGCGGGCGATGCGAGTTTCCGCCCGACCTTCGATGGCGCGGACAACAAGGCTGCCGCCAACCTGGCGCAGTTGATCCAGACCACCGTGGAAACCCCCGCCTTCGACCTCGATGCCGGAGCGCGCAAGCTGGAGACGGCCTGGCAACAGATCCGCGCGCTGGGCCTGAACTTCCCAGCCGGGCCGCTGTTCGAGCGGCACAGCGCGCTGGTCCGGCAGACGCAGCTTTACATCGGCGACGTGGCCGACCGCTCCGCTGGCGGGGTTGGCCACACCGCGCCGGTCAGCGCGGCCAGCGCACTGTATGACGTGGCCAGGTGATAGGGCGAAGTCGACGGCAACTCCGCGCGCACCACTTCCCCCGAGCGCGCCACGCATTCATGCCAGCCTTTTTCCTGCAGGAAGCGGCTGCGGAACTGCTGCGTCCAGGCTTCCAGCGCCGCCATAGACTCCGGCGCGCCATGCACGGCGAGCGCGCGCGCGTACTCGGTCTGCGCCCAGATGCGCTGGGTATCGTCCAGCATGGAGCCATCGGCGTTCAGTGCCGCGCTGACGCCCTGCGTCGACGGCACCACGCCGTGCCGCTGCGCAAAGGCAAAGGCCTGGCGCAGCGTCTCGGCCAGCGGCAGGTCGCCGAACAATGCCGGCCTGCCTGACACCAGCGAGAACCACTCGAACTGGTGGCCCGGCTCGATGCGGTTGCCGGCGCTGCCTTGCGGAAGCTCGGCAATGCAGCCGCTGGCCGGATCGACAAAGCGCTCATGCACGGCCATGGCGATCTCGCGCAGGCGTTCGGCATACCACTCGTCCCCGGTCGCATCGAGCGCGGCCAGGTAGGCCTCGGTCAGGTGCATGATGGGGTTCTGCAGCACGCCGGCGCCCTTGGGCCGGAAATGCTCGGTGAGCGCGGCCTGGTACAGGCCCGCGCCGTCGGCGAAGCGGTCCTCGACGATGTCGACGGTTTCATCGAGCACATCGAGCGCATCAGGGTTGCCGCGCCGCGCGCGGTAAGTGGCGCAGGCAAAGATCACGAAAGCATGGGTGTAGAGGTCGCGCGTGGCATCGAGCGGCGTGCCGGTCGGGTCGACGCTGTAGATCCACGCGCCCTCGCCATTGCCGAAGTAGGCCTGCAGCGAACCGAAGAGCGTATCCGCATGCACATGGTTGCCGGCCAGCGAGAACACATAGAGCTGGCGGGCGCACGCCATGGCGCGATAGCGGGCCGGCGGCAGCGGCGCGGCACTGGCGCCGTCGAGTGCCTCGTAGGGCAACAGGAGGTCGGCGTTCCAGCCGCTGGCGGTCCACAGCGGCAGCACGGTGGCGTCGTAATGTGCCGTCAGGGCGGCGACCTGTTGGATGAGCTCAGGCGAGATGGGCATGATCTGGCAGAGGAAGTACAGGCGCGGCGGAGGCCGCAAAGGCCGTATCTTGCCATGCCGCGGCCGCAAGACAGTCATGGCATTTGCGGCGTCGACTTGCTAGCATCAATGGCGCCCCCCCGCGAAAGGGAGATACCCATGTCGACTTTGCCCCTCACGCTGACTGACGATCACCGCACATTGGTGCTTCACGTCCTGGAAGATGCTCCCGGCCAGTTCACCTGGCGCATCGTCATGGAAGAACGCTGTGGCGCCGCCGACGAGGATTGCACCGTCGCAGCGCCCTCCACCTACGGCTCCCGTGCAGAGGCCGAGGCCGCCTGCTGGGCCGCCGGCAACGGCATACTGGACGGTCCGCGCGCCGCAGGCGAACTGCGCGCCACCTGAAGCGTCCGCGGCGTCGCGCAATACTTGCACTACGTGCCGCGTGTCCTAGTCTGGAAGCGTGGCAGTGGCAACGCGGGGTATGCATTTACCCGCGGTTTTCCGTTCCGGCCACGCCCGGGCAACGTATGCTGCCCGGGGCGCTTCCTGCCACCTGCCTGTCATATTCCTGGCCTTAACTGACCTGGTCGCCGCGCCGCCCCTAGAAACGGGCACGGTGGGCAAGGCCGCAGGAGCATGCAATGGATAAGCCGGTCGTCACGCCCCAGCGCTTCGTTGAACTGATGAACGAGCGCCTCGCCAAGCACCCCCTGTTCCGCGAGGGCATGCGCGTCTATGCCATCCCGCAGCACACCGACCATCCGCGCAGCCTGGTCTGCGTGGGGCCGCGCGGCACCGAATGCGTATGCGCCACCATTGAAAACATCGTGCGGGGTGAATGTGAAGTGTTCCCCGACATCGATCAGGACTGGCACCGCCCGCCCAAACCCGGCACCCCCGCCGAGATGCGGGCGCGCTGAGTTGCCCCGCGCGCCCGACGCCTATGCCCAGCGGATGGCATGACCAGAACGTGACGTACCGCGGCCACCGCATCCATGTCGCGGCGCTGCGCTATGGCGGCCAGCATGACGGGTGGTGGACGCTGCGCGCGGAGATCTGGCATCACGGCAACAAGCTGGCGCTGCCCTGCCCGGCCGCGCAGACGCGCTTTGGCTGCGCCACCGACGCCACGCGCGCGGGCGTAGCCTGGGGGCGCGAGGCCATCGACACGCACATCGCCGGCCAGCACGATGCCGAAGACGCGGCGCTGCACTAGTGCTTTGCTCCTGGCGCTTCAACCCATCAAACGTCGATCGCCGAATCCGACTTCACCTTGCGGCGCAGTTCGAACTTCTGGATCTTGCCGGTCGAGGTCTTGGGCAGCGGCCCGAAGTAGACCGCCTTGGGCACCTTGAAGCCCGCCAGCAGCGTGCGGCAATGCGCGATCAGTTCTTCCGCGCTGACGCTGGCACCGTCTTTCAGTTCGACAAACGCGCATGGGGTCTCGCCCCACTTGGCATCGGGCTGCGCCACCACCGCGGCAGCCAGCACCGCGGGATGCCGGTAGAGCGCGTCTTCCACCTCCACGCTGGAGATGTTCTCGCCGCCGGAAATAATGATGTCCTTGCTGCGGTCCTTGATCTTGATATAGCCGTCGGGCATGCACACGCCCAGGTCGCCGGTATGGAACCAGCCGCCGGCAAAGGCCTCGCGCGTGGCCTTCTCGTTCTTGAGGTAGCCCTTCATGCAGATATTGCCGCGGAACATGATCTCGCCGATGGTCTCGCCATCGGCCGGCACGGGCTGCATGGAATCGGGATCGAGCACCGCCACCTGCGACTGCAGGTGGTAGCGCACGCCCTGGCGCGCCTTCTTGACGGCGCGGTCCTGCTCGGACAGCGTGCTCCAGTCATCCTGCTCGGCGCAGACCGCGGCCGGGCCGTAGACCTCGGTCAGGCCATAGACATGGGTCAGATCGAACCCCATCGCCTCCATCTGCGCCAGCACCGCGGCCGGCGGCGGTGCGCCGGCCACCATGCCGCGCACCGGGCCGCGCACGCCCTCGCGCCAAGCGGCGGGCGCATTGACCAGCGCGGTATGCACGATCGGCGCGGCGCAGTAGTGGGTCACGCCCTCTGCACGCATCAGGTCGAACACCAGCCTGGGCTCGAACTTGCGCAGGCACACGTTGACGCCCGCGCGCGCCGCAACGGTCCACGGGAAGCACCAGCCATTGCAGTGGAACATCGGCAGCGTCCACAGGTAGACCGGGTGCTTGGGCAAATCCCACTCAAGGATATTGGACACGGCATTGATGGCCGCGCCGCGGTGGTGGTAGACCACGCCCTTGGGGTCGCCGGTGGTGCCCGAGGTGTAGTTCAGCGCGATGGCTTCCCACTCGTCGGCCGGCATGTGCCACGCGTAGTCCGGGTCGCCCGAGGCGAGGAAGGCTTCGTAATCGGTGTCGCCGAACGGCGCCTCTTGCGGGCCCAGCACGTCATGCACGGCGATGACCTTCAGGCCGGGGATCTCCAGCGCCATCTGGCGTGCGAGGTCGACAAACTCGGTATCGGCCAGCAGCACGCGGGCCTCGCCATGGCGCAGCATGAAGACCAGGTTGGCGGCGTCGAGGCGGATATTCAGCGCATTGAGCACGGCACCCGCCATCGGCACGCCGAAATGCGCCTCCACCATGGCCGGCGTATTGGGCAGCAGCGCGGCCACGGTATCACCCTTGCCGATGCCGGCCCGCGCCAGCGCGCTGGCCAGGCGCCGCGCGCGCGCATAGGTGTCGCGCCAGTTCTGGCGCAGCGGGCCGTGCACGATGGCCAGGCGCTCGCCGTACACCTCGGCGGCGCGGACCAGGAAGTCGATGGGCGTAAGCGGCACGAAGTTGGCCGCGTTGCGGGCCAGGCCGCTGTCGAAATCGGTGGGCATTGCTTGTGTCTCCGCGTATCTGGCGGCGTTGGCGGCGGGGCCGCGCAACAGGCCGCGTGATGCTGTCAATGCGCTGCATGGGTGCAGCGATGTCCGGGGCGAGGTGACCATTGTCCGCGCCATCCGGCGCTGTCACTTTTTCTGGCACAAGGCTATCATCGCACACGCTGGCGCACTGTCGCCCAGACGACAAACCTGCCGCAAACCCGCGCCAGGCAAGGCTTACACGATTCTTACAGGGACCCGGCCCGAGCCGCGCGTCCATGCCATGAGCGAACCTGCAGACCCGATTTCCGCCCCTGCCGCAGTCCTTGCCGGCCATGCCTGGTTCGGCGCACTGGCGCCGGAACACCAGGCGCTGGCCGCGCGCGAAACGCTGCTGCAGTCCTTTGCCGCGGGCGCCTTTATCGCCCGGCGCGGCGAGCCCTCGCGCCACTGGATCGGGGTGGACAGCGGCCTGATCAAGCTGGCGGTGTACACCCCCGACGGGCGCGGCTGCACCTTCTCCGGCGTGCCCGCGGGCGGATGGTGCGGCGAAGGCAGCGTGATCAAGCGCGAAGACCGCCGCTATGACGTGATCGCGATCCGCGACTCGCAGGTGCTGCTGGTGCCAGAGCCGGTGTTCAACATGCTGCTGGCGCAGAGCCTGCCGTTCGCCAGCTTTGTCGTGGGCCAGCTCAACGAGCGCATGGGCCAGTTCATCGCCACCGTGCAGAACGACCGCCTGCTGGGCGCCGATGCGCGCGTGGCCCAGGCCATCGCGCAGCTGTTCCACCCGGACCTGTATCCGCGCACCAGCCCCGTGCTGGAGCTGTCGCAAGAAGAGATCGGCCTGCTGACCGGGCTGTCGCGCCAGCGGGTCAACCAGGCGCTGCGCCGGCTGGCCGATGCCGGCATGGTCCACCTGTCCTACCAGAGCATCCGCGTGACCGACCTGCCCCGGCTGCGCCACTTCGGGCTGTCCGAGCTGTAACGCCGCCGTCACCGGGCGCCGTGAACGATCGAACGGACGATGTCCGCGGCCTTGCGCGGCCCGTGGAATCCTGCGACAGTTACCGGCCGCACCCCCTCCGCTCAGCTTCCGGGTTGTCTTCCGCATGCCGCTTGTCAGCCGTCACCACGTCCGCTTTGCCCGCCTGCGCTTCCCCTTTGCTGTGCACGTGCAAGCCCTGCACGGCACGGCCAGCCTGCGCGACGCCAATGCGCGGCGCGAGGTGCGGCCCGGCGACCCGTTCGTGGTCCACGCCTTTGCCCACTTCGACTGCGACTTGCCCGGCACGTGGCAGCACCCCTGCGCCATCGTCCTGACCGCCGTCCCGGACAGCGAATGCCCCCGCCTGGCCGGCAAGCCCGGCGACAGACCCTGGTCGCGCCGCCTCGCCGGCCTGGTCTTTTCCCGCCCCGATACCGACTGGAACGTCGAGCGCCTGGCCGCGCAATGGCAGGTGCCGGCACGCCAGGTGCGCGCCCGGCTCTTCGCCGAAGGCGAGGCCCTGCACCCGCTGCTGCGCGAGCAACGCGCCGCCCATGCCCTGCACGCGCTGGCCGCCGCCGGCCCGGTGTGCTCGCTGGACGTGCTGGCGGCGCATGCCGGCCTGCGTTCCGGCAGCGCGCTGGCGCGCAGCTGGCAGAACTGGTTCGGCATCGATGCGGTGCGCCTGGTGGAGGATTGCCGGGCTGGCAGCCGCATCACAGTGCCCGCCCCCACCTGGCCTGGCCTTGTGCCGACAGCCGCCTGACTTAGCGGCGTCCGCGTCACACCGCGGGGAATTTGTCAACCACCGTAACGAAGGTTGGCTTCATTTGCGCGCTTCCCGCAGAATCGCGCCCGCAGGGCGGGCCAGCCACCCTGTGGGCGGGGTCCTGCATGAGCCAGGTGTCCAACACCGCAGCGCCCTGCCATAACAAAAACCAAAGAAAGCAATACAGGGATGAAAACAAGACATCTGTTTTTGACGGGTCTGGCTGCAGCCGTGCTGTCGGCATGCGGAGGCGGTGGAGGGGAATCGACGGCGCCTGCCGCGACCAAGATCAGCGGCACCGCCGCAGTTGGCGCTGCGCTGGGCAATGCCGCCGTGCAGGCCAAGTGCGCATCGGGCAGCGGCACCGCCACCACCGCGGCGGACGGCAGCTTCACCATCAGCATTGCAGGCGCCACGCGCCCCTGCGTACTCAGCGTCAAGGCGCCTGACGGCACCACGCTGCACTCCGTGGTCGAAGCCGGCACCGGCACCACCGCGACGGCGAACATCACGCCGCTGACCGAACTGGTCACCGCTTCGCTGGCACAGGGCAACACCGACGCCTTCTTCGAGCAGTTCGACGCGAACGCACAGGCCAGGCTCTCCACCGACAACGTGAACGCCGCCATCGGCGCCGTGCGCCTGGTGCTGACGGGCGTGGTCGACTTCTCCAACATCGACCCGGTCAAGGACCCGCTGGTGGCCGCCAACGGCGCCAACGCCGGCAATGCACAGGACAAGCTGCTGGACCAGCTGGGTGATCGGCTGGAGGCGTCCAAGACAACGCTGGCCGAGCTCTCTTCGGCAGTCGCTGCCAATGCCGGCGCGACGGCGGTCCAGACCGTACTGCAACCGGCAGCGGCCAGCTGTGCCGGGTTGAAGACCGGCAAGTACCATGTGGTCGGGCTGGGCACCGCGGCCGCTGAAGCCGGCGAGATCGATGCTGCCGCGCTGAAGCTCCAGATCGGCGCCGAGGTGATCCCCTTCACCGCCGTCACGGCGGATGCCTGCCGCTTCACGGTGCCGGGCGAGAACAGCACAACCAACACGGCGCTGGTCTCCAAGTCGGGCCTGGGCGTAGTGCTGCCGCCGGCAGGCACGCTGTCGGAATTGCCCACCCTGCTGGTGCCGGCCCAGGCCATTGCGCTGACCGACCTGGCCGGCGACTGGAACGGCCTCGGCATGGAGCGTTACGACAACACGACGCCGTATGCACCGCGTCGCGTGACCTTCAGCATCGATACCGCGGGCAAGGTGACCAAGGGGGCGGACTGCTCCGGCATTGACACCTGTGAAGCCTGGCTGCCGAATGAACTGCCGACGGTCAGCGCCAACGCCGACGGCAGCTTCAAGATCACCGACAGCTTCGGCGTCCAGTTTGCCTACGCGTTCAAAGGCACCGATGGCCAGGTGACCGTCATCATCACGCACGACGACGGCTTCATGATCGCCGCCAAGCAGATCGCACGTGCGCTGCCAGCGGTGGGCTCGGGCGGCTCGTACTGGGACTCGATCCTGTACTCCGGCATGGCCCCCGTATTGAACGGCCCGACGGCGTGGTCGACCACGATCGCCTCGGTGGACGCCCAGACCGGCACCTACACCCGCAAGCGCCTGGAAGACAACCGCCTGGACGTCTGGAAGGTGAACAGCCCGGCCATTGGCCTGCGCCGTCGCGCAGCAACCAGCAATGCATCGGAAATGATTTCGCTGATCCCGGGCAATACCGGCCTGACCCTCGGTATCGCCGTGAACGGATCGTTCTACGATATCTCGGTCGGCCGCCCGTAACCTCGCGGCCAACCGTGAATCCGGGCACCCCGTGCCCGGACACGAAGCAAGCCGGTGCCGCCCTGCGGCACCGGCTTTTTTCTTTCCCGCTCCGACCGCAGGCAAAAAAATACCCACCGCCGGGTGGTAGTGGGTAAGGAAAAGCGGTGTAGGCACGTCGCGGAACTGCCCACGCCTCGAATCTTCGCATCGCCACGCCGCGCGGCAAATAATCTTTCCGGACTAGTCGCACGCACGCACTTTGTGCATGGACAAGCGCCCGGGATTCTTGTCCAATGGCTTTCGCCCGCTGCCCGCCCTTCGCCAATGTCCCGCGCCCGCCTGCTGCTGATCGACGACCATACCTTGTTCCGCACCGGCCTGCGCCTGGTGCTGGCCGACAGCCCCAGCGTGGCGCATATCATCGAGGCCGGCTCGGTGATGCAGGCGGTGCAGGACCATGGCGGCGCGGCCGTGGACATCCTGCTGCTCGATATCCAGATGCCGGGGCTGAACGGCATCGAAGGCGTCAAGGTGCTGCGCCGGCATTTCCCGACCGCACGCATCCTGATCGTGTCAGGCACGTCGGGCCTGGAGATCATCCCGGCCGAGGTGCGGCGCGACATCGCGGGCTTCCTGCCCAAGTCCGCCGATGCCCGCGAGATCGAGGAAGCGATCGCCTGTTGCCTGGCAGGCGGCACGCATTTTTCCGGCGATGCCGATGCCGGCACCCAACCGCCGCCGGCGCCCTATGCCGCCAGCGCGCTGACGCCGCGCCAGCTGGAGGTGCTGCACCAGCTCACGCTCGGCCGCTCGAACAAGGTCATTGCCTACCATATGGGCCTGTCCGAAAACACCGTGCGCGTCCATGTCGCGGCCATCCTCAGTCATCTTGGCGTGGTCAGCCGCCTGGAAGCCATCCTTGAAGCCCAACGCCGCGGCCTGGTGCAGGCGGCGCGGTGATGGCGGACCAGGCGGCATCGTCACGCATGCGGCTGCCGTGGCTGCCCCGCTACGACGAGCCGCGGTTGCTGGCCGCGCAGATGTCCCTGATCGACCAGAGCTTCAGCAGTGCCATGCTGGGCTGCTCGCTGGCGGCCTTTATCCTGGCGACGGGCCTGACCCTGACCGGCAACCGGCCCGGCGCCCTGCCCTGGGCGTGCGCGATGGCCCTGGCCTGTGCGATTGCGTATTTCGGCCGGCTGCGGCTGCCGGGACGGCTCTCCGAAACCGGCGCGGGGCGCTACGCGCGCGGCATGACCGCGATGCTGACGCTGATCGGCGCGCTGTGGGGCCTGGTGGCATGGCTGTACCTGGACGTGCGCCAGCCTGCGGTGGTGATCTGCGTGTTGTCGCTGATCGCCGGCATGAGCGCGGCGGCGCTGGCCGTGTTCTCGGCCTGCCTGCCGGTGGCAATCGGTTTCTTCCTGCCTGCGATCGTTCCGGTCTGGATCACATTCCTTGCCACCGGCGATATCGAGTACCTGCCGATGTTTCTCGGCACGCCGCTGTACCTGTGCGTGCTGCTGGTCTTTGCCCGCAACTACGCGCGCGTGGCGCGGCACGCGATTGCGCTGCAATTCGAGAACGTGGAGCTGATCTCGCAGTTGCGCGAGCAGACCGCGCGCGCCGAGGCCGCACAGCATGCGGCCGAAGACGCCAGCCGGGCCAAGTCAGTGTTCCTGGCCTCCGCCAGCCATGACCTGCGCCAGCCGCTGCATGCAATGGGACTGTTCCTGGTATCGCTCGGGCGCACCGGGCTGGATGAACGCCAGCGCCAGCTGGTGGCGCATATTGAAGCCTCTTCCGGCGCGGCGCGCGAGATGCTGAACTCGCTGCTGGATTTCTCCAAGCTGGAGGCGGGCGTGATCACGCCCCAGGCGCGCGCCTTCCGCCTGCAGCCGCTGCTGCACAAGCTGGAAAACGAGTTCGCGCCACAGGCCGACGCACGCGGGCTGGTGTACCGCACGCGCGATACCACCGCCATGCTCTACGGCGACCCCACGCTGGTCGAACTGGTGCTGCGCAACCTGATCGCCAATGCCATCCGCTATAGCCGGCAAGGCGGCGTGCTGGTGGCCTGCCGCATGCGCCGGCTGCACGCCGTGGTCGAGGTATGGGACACCGGCATCGGCATACCCGCCGCGCAGCACCGTGACATCTTTCGGGAATTCCACCAGCTCGGCAATCCGGAGCGCGACCAGCGCAAGGGGCTGGGCCTGGGCCTGGCCATTGTCGACGGCCTGGCGCGCACCATGCGCACGCGCGTGACGCTGGGCTCACGGCCCGGGCGCGGCTCGGTGTTCCGCTTCAACATGCCGCTGGCATGGGGCACGCCGGAAGAAGCGCCACGCCCGCCGGCGCCGCACAGCCTGGACGGGCTGCGCGTGCTGGTGATCGACGACGACGCCGCCATCCGCACCGCCATGTCCGAACTGCTGGCGGCGTGGCAATGCGAGTGCCGCACGGCCGAATCCGAGGAAGTAGCGCTCTCGCTGCTGCCGTCCTTCACCCCGGCCCTGATCCTGGCGGACTACCGCCTGCGCGGCCACCGCACCGGCCAGGAAGCGCTGGACGCGATCCGCCAGCGGCTGGGCCGGCACGTGCCAGCGATCATCATCACGGGGGATACGGCGGCAGACCGGCTGCGCACCGCGCACGCGTCCGGCACCGCGCTGCTGCACAAGCCGGTGGTACCGCAGGAATTGCAGGCAGCGATCGATGCGCTGCTGCGCGACCCGGCCACGCAGGGCGAAGCCAACCCCGACTGTCAGGCGACGGCCGTGGCAAGGTAAGCAGCACCCCCGGACAGCCGGGGGCCGGCGGCGTCAGCCGCCCGAGTGCAGCGGGGACAGCGAATAGGCGAGTACCAGCCCCGCAACGATCGCCGGGGAACCCAGCCGGATCGCGGTGCTGCGGGATAGCACGCCCAGATACACATACAAACACACCAGCACCATCGCAGTCACATACAGCAGGCTGTCATAGACTTGCATGGATGTCTCCCTTGCCATTGTTCTTATTGCTTTACTTCGGTGGGCTGCCGACGGGGCGCGATGCGGGGGTCTTGCGGGAATGCGTGGGGGGCGCTCCGTCGCCAGCATGCTATGGCTGTCTGTTGAAATGATAGTCACCACTTCGACGGAGCGTGGCAATCATGGAAATCCCTTTGCGGCACCGCACCAGTCATGATGCAGCGCCGCAAAGCAATGTCTTAACACAAGGGATTCAGGCGTGCGCAAGGCGCGCACCGCGCCGGTTTCAATCCGCGGGCAGCATCTCGGGATTCCACGCGATTTCCCACAGATGCCCGTCGGGATCCTGGAAATAACCGGCGTACCCGCCCCAGAACGTATCCTGCGCCGGCTTGACCACGCTGGCGCCCGCCGCCAGCGCCTGGGCCATCACCGCATCCACTTCCGCCTTGTCGCCGACGTTATGCGCCAGCGAGAAATCCGTCTGCGCGCGCGGCGTCACCGGCAGTCCGGTGTCATGCGCAAGACTGGTGCGCGGCCAGACTGCCAGCTTCAATCCGGCCTGCAAGTCGAAGAAGGCCACGGCGCCGTGCTCGAACTGCTCGCCGACGATGCCTGCGGTGGGCAGGCCCAGGCCGTCGCGGTAAAAGCGCACCGCACGCTGCAGGTCATCGACTCCCAGCGTGATCAGCGTAATCCGGGGTTTCATTGCGGGACCCTCCTGTTTCGACCGGCAGCCTAGCGCTGCCCGAAAGCCGCATCGGCGAACAGGTCCTTTAGTTCGCGCGGCTGCGACCGCCAGTATTGCTTCGGCGCCTGCACGCTTGCGCCGAGCCGCGCGGCCGCATGCCAGGGCCAGCGCGGGTCATACAGCATGGCGCGGGCCAGCGACACCGCGTCGGCTTCATGGTTGGCGATAATGGCCTCGGCCTGCTCCGGCTCGGTGATCAAGCCCACCGCAATGGTCGGCAGGCGGACCTCGGCCTTCACGCGCTGCGCGTAGGGCACCTGGTAGCCGGGCCCGAGCTTGATCGCCTGCTGCGGCGACACGCCGCCGGTGGTCACATGAATTGCCGCGCAGCCGCGTGCCTTGAGCGCCTTCGACAACGCCACCGTTCCTTCGATATCCCATCCGCCCGGCACCCAGTCGGTTGCGGAAATACGCATCCACACCGGACGCTCAGCCGGAAAAGCCTCACGTACCGCGTCGAATACCTCGATCGGGAACCGCATGCGGTTCTCCAGGCTCCCGCCGTATTCATCGTCACGATGGTTGGCCAGCGGCGACAGGAACTGGTGCAGCAGGTAGCCGTGCGCGGCATGGATCTCGATCCCATCCAGCCCCAGCCGCGCCGCACGCCTTGCCGCCGCGACAAAGTCATCGCGCACCTTGTCCATGCCGGCACGATCCAGCGCGACAGGCGCGACTTCTTCCACGCCATGCGGTACCGCGGAAGGCGCCACCGCATGCCAGCCACCCGGCGCATCCGGCGCGATCTGCTGCCCGCCATCCCACGGCGCCTGGCTCGACGCCTTGCGGCCGGCGTGCCCCAGCTGGATCGCAATGGCGATCGGCGAATGCGCGCGCATCGCCTTGACCACGCGGCCAAGCGCCGCCTCGTTTTCGTCGGAATACAGGCCCAGGTCCTGCGGCGTGATGCGCCCCTCGGGCGAGACCGCCGTGGCTTCCACGATCAGCATGCCGGCGCCGGACAGCGCGAGCGAACCAAGATGGATCATGTGCCAGTCGCCCGCATTGCCGTCCTGCGCGGAATACTGGCACATCGGGGCGATGATGATGCGGTTGGCGAGGGTGAGGTCGCCGATGGCGAGCTGTTCGAACAGATGGCTCATGCGTGCTGCTCCTTGCTGGGATCGGACAGGGAATATCGATTCTAGGCCGGCGCCGGAATTGCTGCCGGCCCGGCCACGCCGCTACGCCGCCGCCAACGGATCGCGCGCTGCCAGCCGCAGCCAGCTCGCGATCGCGGCCAGCCCGGCGAAGCCCGCGCCCAGCGCCAGGGCCAACCCCGGCCCGTGGTCGCCAGCGATGCCAAAGCACAGCGCCACCAGCGCCGCACCGCTGGCCTGCCCCAGCAGCCGCGCCGTGGCCACCACGCCGCTGGCGCCGCCGCTGCGCTCGCGCGGGGCGCTCGTCATCAACGCCTTGAGGTTGGGCGACTGGAAGAAGCCGAAACCCGCGCCGCAGATGCACATGCGGATGCCAATATCGAGCGCGCTGGGGTCGGCCGGCAGCATGGCCAGCGACAACATGCCGGCGCTGAGCACCGCCAACCCCACGCCGCCGAGCACGGCCGGCGGATAGCGGTCAGACAGCCGTCCGGCAAGCGGCCCGATCAGCGCCACCACGACGGACCATGGGGTCAGCAGGAAACCGGTCTCGACCTGCCCGCGCCCGAGCACGTGCTGGAAGTAAAACGGCAGCGACACGAAGGCCAGGCCCTGCGCGGCGAAGGAGCACACCGCGGTCAGCGTCGACAGCGCGAACATGGGCCGCCGGAACAGGTCCACCGGCAGCATCGGTGCCGGATGGCCGCGCTCGCGCCACAGCAGCAGGCCGAACGTCACCACGAAGATGCCCGCCGCCGCCAGCGACAGGTGCAGCGGCGCGCGCTGCGCGCCTTCACCCAGCGCAAGGACCAGCGCGGCAAAGGCAACCACGCTGAGCCCCGCCGCGACGCGGTCGAAGCCGTGCGTGCTGCGCGGCGTCTGCGGCAGCGAACCGCGCCCGATCGCCAGCGCCAGCAGGCCGATCGGCAGGTTAACGGCAAACAGCCACGGCCACGTGCCGAACGAGAGGATCACCGAGGCCACTGTGGGGCCCACCGCGAACGACACGCCTACCACCAGTGCATTGAACCCCAGCCCACGCCCGAGCCGGTGCGTGGGGAAGAGCGCGCTGATCAGCGCCGTGTTGACGCTCATGATGGCCGCCGCGCCGATGCCCTGCAGCACCCGCGCCGCCGCCAGTGTCGGCAGCGACCACGCCAGCGCGCACACCACGGAGGCGGCGGTGAACAGCACCACGCCGCCAAGGTAGATGCGCCGGTGGCCCAGCACGCCGCCCAGCGCCGCGAACGGCAGCAGCGTCGACACCATGGCCAGCTGGTAGGCATTGATCACCCACACCGACGCGGCCGGCGTGGCGCGCAGGTCTGCCGCGATCGACGGCAGCGCCGTGTTGGCGATCGCGGTATCCAGGGTGGCAAGGGCGACGGCGATGAGGATGGCGGCCATGCCGCGGCGCTCGCGCGAAGTCATGGCGGCGTCCGCGGTCGAGGCGGATTGGAGGGGGGCTGTGCTGGACAATGTCTTTACCGGTTGCCGCCATGCCGGGACTGGTGGTGCAAGGGTTGCACACAAGGCATGGTGATCGTCAGGTCAAGACGATACGGGAAAACCCTTCAACGTGCTGAAGACGCGTTCATATGTATGTACATATCGCCCCCCTGCCCGGCCAATGACAATGGGCACTGGCCGGCGCTACGCTCCCGCGGTTACTGCACCGACAGCCCCCCATCCACGCCGATGCTCTGCCCGTTGATAAAGCGCCCGGACGGTGCCGCCAGCAGGAGGGCAAGACCCGCGACATCGCTGGCCTCGCCGATGCGCCGCATCGGCACGCCGGCAGCCAGCCGCGCCTCGCGCTCCGGATCGCCCCACAGCGCGTCGCGGGAGAACTCGGTGCGCACCGGGCCGGGATTGATTGCGTTGACGTTAATGCCGGACGGCCCCAGCTCCAGCGCCAGGCTGCGTACCGCCTGGTCAATGGCGGCCTTGGTCACGCTGTACATCCCCAGGAAGGCAGAGCCACGCTTGGCGGCAATGCTCGACATGAAGATGATGGAGCCGTCGCGGCGATCGATCATCTGCGGCGCCAGGGCGTTCACCAGCACCAGGTTGCCGCGCACATTGCCCGACATGGCAGCATCGAACACCTCGGGTCCCTGGCTCAGCATCGACCCGGGCTGGCCGCTCGCGGCGGCATTGAGCACCAGTGCATCGACGCGCCCGTACGCGGCCAGCGCCTGCTCCGCAAAGGCGCGCACGCTGTCAACATCGGCGATATCGCAGGCGATGCCGGTAGCGCGGATGCCCTCGGCCTCCAGCTGGCTGGCGGCGTCGCGCGCCGCGCCTGGATCGCGCCCGGACACCACCACGGCGGCGCCGGCACCGCCAAGCGCGCGCGCCATTTCCTGGCCCATGCCGCGCGTGGAGCCGGTGATGACGGCAACGCGGCCGTTAAGGTCGAATAGGTTCTGCATGACTGATCACTCCTGTGAGGATTGGGAGCCGGCACCTGGACAGCATATCGGCACAAATGCGGCGAAAGGGAGACTTCTCATAGATGATGCTTATCATCTATTGAATAAAGTATGGTCATCATCTAAACTCCGGTCAAGGCAGAAATCCCGAAGAGGTCTTCAGATGGCACGCGCATCACGCGAACAAACCGACAAGAACCGCGAGGCGATCGAACAGGCGTCGTCGCGCCTGTTCCGCGAACGCGGCCTGAATGGCGTGAGCGTGGCCGAGTTAATGGCCGACGCGGGCCTGACCCATGGCGGCTTCTATGGCCACTTCGCCTCCAAGGACGCGCTGGCCGCGCAGGCCTGCAAGCGCGCGTTTGAAGAATCGACCGCCCGCTGGGAACGCCGCCTGGCCCGCGCCGACGGCGACCGCAAGGCCATGCTGGCCAACCTGGTGGAGCCTTACCTGACCGCCGCGCATTGCGCCAACCCGGGCGTGGGCTGTGCCGCCTCGGCGCTGGCCGTGGACGTGGCCCGTGAGCCCGCCGGCAAGCCCGTGCGCCAGGCCTACGTGGAAGGCTTGCGCGTGATGGTGGACGACCTGGCACAGACCGTTGAATCCGATGACCCGCGGGTGCGCCACGATGAAGCGCTGGTGCGCATGGCGCTGCTGGTCGGCGCCCTCACGCTGGCGCGTGCCACCGACGGCGATCCGCTCTCCGACGAGATGCTGAACGCCGTGCGGAGCCAACTGCTGGGCAGCACCGCCTAAACTCCGTTTTCCCAAGCCTGAAACACACCCGCCGCCAGACGCAGCGGGGATGGCTTCGCATTGCCCTTTGCCTACGCCTCCCAGACCCTGACAACGAGACCCCCATGTTCGCGCAAGCCCTTTCCAGCCGGCTCGACCGGCGCGGCATCCACTACTCGTGGCTGGTCGCCGCCCTGACCTTCCTGGTGATGCTCACCACTTCGGCCGCGCTTGGCCTGCCTGGTGCGTTCCTGAAGCCGCTGACACAGGAGATGGGTTGGAACACCGACCAGATCTCATCGATCCTGGCCTTTCGCTTTGCTTTGTTCGGGCTGATGGCGCCGTTCTCGGCGCTGCTGATGGATCGCTTCGGCGTGCGCAACGTGGTCTGCGCCGCGCTGGCGCTGATTGCCAGTGGCATGGCGCTGGCTACCGTGTCGACTGAGTTGTGGCAGCTCTTTGTCGCCTGGGGCCTGATGCTGGGCGTCGGCTCCGGACTGACCGCGCTGGTGCTGGCGGCTGTGGTCGCCAACCGCTGGTTCAGCGCGCGGCGCGGCCTGGTGATCGGCATCCTGACCGCCAGCGCAGCAACGGGGCAACTGGCCTTCCTGCCGGTGGCCGCCTGGCTGATCGAGCATATGGGCTGGCGCGTGGCAGTGCTGCCGGTGCTGGCTGCCTGCGCGGCACTGGCGCCGCTGGTGTTCGGCCTGATGCGCAACCGGCCCGCCGATGTCGGCCTGGCGGCGTTCGGCGAAGTCCCGGCCCTTCCAGCCACGCCGCCCGCCGCACAACCCGTCACGCCGTTCACGCTGCGCGGGCCTTTCATGGTGCTGCGCGATGCCGCCAGTACCCAGACCTTCTGGGTACTGGCCAGCACCTTCTTCATCTGCGGCCTGAGCACCAACGGGCTGATCCAGACCCATTTCATCGCGCTGTGCGGCGACTTCGGCATGAGCCCGGTGCCGGCCGCCTCGGCGCTGGCGATGATGGGTGCGTTCGATTTCGTCGGCACCATCCTGTCGGGCTGGCTGTCGGACCGCTACGACAGCCGCAAGCTGCTGTTCTGGTACTACGCGCTGCGCGGCCTGTCGCTGTTCTGGCTGCCGCATTCGACCTTCACGCTGTACGGCCTGTCGATCTTTGCGATGTTCTACGGCCTGGACTGGATCGCCACCGTGCCGCCCACGATCAAGCTGGCGGCCACCGCCTTCGGGCGCGAGCGCGCGCCGATGGTGTTCGGCTGGATCTTCGCGGCCCACCAGATCGGCGCGGCCGTGGCGGCGTTCGGCGCGGGGATGAGCCGTACGCTGCTGCTGACGTATACGCCGGCGCTGTATGCGGCCGGTGCGGCCTGCATGGTGGCGGCGTTGCTGGCGCTGATGGTCAGCCGGACACGCACGGCGGCAGCAACCGAGGCAGCGCGGGCCTAGTGTCCTGCGCTGCCTCGGTGCCAGCCTCAACCTCCCTTCGCGTAAGCCACGAACGAATACAGGCTCGGCGGCCGCTGGTCGCGCGACACCACGTTGATGCGCAGCGCCGAGGCCACTACCGGGCCGGGCAGCGACAGGAAGCGGTTCTGCCCGATGTCGCTGCCGCTGGCCACCACCTGCCACTGCCCGTTGACATTGGCCTCCACGGTGAAGCGGCCGGTCCGGTAGTCGGACTCGCCCGGATCCAGGTATTCCGCCAGCTGCACCAGTTGCACCGACGCGGGTGCGGCAAAGACCTGTGTCAGCGTCGCGCTGGGCGCCTCGGACGCCCAGCGCGTGGCCGGGTTGCCGTCGATCGCCATTTCAGGGCCATAGCCGGGATCGCGTGACCACGTCGAGGTAGCCGTCGCCGTGGCCTGGCGCGACAGGTTGACCAGCACCGGCACGGTGGCATCGAGCTTGAGCACCAGTGGCTCGCGCGGGGTGCGTGCTGCCGACGACAGATCGATCTGCGTGGTGCCGGCCGCGTCATCGCGGCGCACCGGCAACGCGGTGGCGCCGGTCAGGGTGCTGGCGCTGCGCACTTCGGCCAGCGCGGTGGGCAGGCTGATCTGGGTGGCCGCGGCATCGCGCACGAACAGGTAGAGCCAGGTCTTGCCGTCCGGGCCGGTACGCTGTGTCGATTCCAGCCCCATCACGCCCGCTCGGGTGCCATACACTGCCTCGGCATTGCGGCGCATCCAGGCGCCGACCGCGCTGAACTCCGTGCCCAGGGCATCCTGCCAGCTGCCGTCAGCACGCGGGCCCACGTTCAGCACGAAATTCTTGCCCGCCGAGATGCTGCCGATCAGCTGCTCGAATACCCACTCGCGCGGCCGGATGCCGGCGCCTTCCACATAGCCCCAGGTCCCTCCCGGCGCGCTGCCGGTCTGGCTGGTATCGACAGTTTCGCCGGCCTTGTCGGCATCGCCCGCGGCACCGCCGCGCTCGCCGATGGTGAGGTCGTCATCCACGCCTTCGCTGCTCAGGCCGATGCCGTGGTTGTTGCCGATCAGCGTGCCCGGTTGCGCCTGGCGGATGGTGGCGTACAGGTCCGGCAACTGCCACAGCGACTTGTCGTTCTGCGCCCAGTAGCCGTCGAACCAGATCCCGGCAATCTGGCCATACTGTGTCAGCAGCTCGCGCAGCTGGGTCTTCATGAAGGTACGGTAGCGGTCCCAGTTGCCTGCCTGGTTCTCATAGACCCGCAGGTGCGGCTGTCCCGGCGGCGAGCTGGCCACGGGATAGTCCGGATGGGTCCAGTCCAGCAGCGAGTAGTACAGCACCAGCTTGATGCCCTGCTTCTCGGTTTCCTGCGCAAAGCGCCTGACCATGTCGACATGCGCACCTTGCTTCTGGCTGTTGAAATCCGACGAATACGCATCGGCCTTCGTGTTCCAGAGGCTGAAGCCGTCATGATGGCGTGTCACCAGCACGATGTACTGCATGCCCGTGTCCTTGGCCAGCGCAACCAGCCGGCGGATCGCCGCCGGATCCGGATCGAACTGGCTGGCGTATGCCTTGTAGGCGTCAACGCCGGCCTGCTGTCCGTCGTTGAACTGTGGCAGGTTGCTCAGCGCCCATTCCCCCTTGGCAATGGGGCTGTACAGGCCCCAATGCACGAACATGCCGAACTTGGCGCCCTTGTACCACGCCAGCGTTTGCTCTCGCGTTGCCGTGGCAGGCGCCATCACGTCGTCGGCTGCTGCAGGCGCCTGCAGGGATGCCGGGCTGGTGGCGGATTGCATGCCGTCCGCACCTGAGTCGCCACCGCATGCGGCCAGCAGCGAAGCACTGGCAGCCAGCGCACCCAGCTGCCATAGTCGTAAGGATCTTTGCATTGCTGTCTCCCAGTCCCTTCAGAACGAATGTGCGATGCCCGTGTACGCGCCCAGCTGGTTGCGGCCCGGTGCCGGGTTGTTGTTGGTGGCTTCCACCGAGAAATTCGCGGTGGCGCTGTTCTGCACCGTGCCGACGCTGGCATAGAGCAGCGTCCGCTTGGACAGGCTGTAGTTGGCGCCAAGCATGTACAGGTTGGCGTTGCCGCCACCCTGGTTCACCGTCACCCGGTAGAACGCGCCGATCAGCGTCAGCGCGGGCGTGAGCTGGTAGTTGGCGCCGACCCAGTAGTGGTTGGCCCGGGTCGGCGAGCCTGCGGGACTATCCGGCGCCGACAGATTTTCATAGCCGGCAAACAGCTTCAGGGCGCTGATCGTCACCGTGCCGCCGAGCGTCAGTTCCTTCGAGGTCGTGAACAGGTCGCTGTACTTGCCGCTGGCATCGCGCGCCACGTCGTAGATCGCGCGCAATTCAAATGCCGGCGCGGTATAGGTCAGCGACAGCATGTCCTTGCGCAGCCGCGTGGCCGAGCCAGGGTCCTCGCCCAGGCCGGTCAGCACCTGCGCGCTCAGGCCGCCGAAGCTTGGGGTCTCATAAGAGACCATGTTGTTGTGGCCCTGCCAGTTGCGCCCGCGCACCAGCGTGGCCGTGCCGATAAACTGCTGGCCGGTAGGATCCAGCGCCCACAGCGCATCCGCCAGCGGCTGGTTCTTGCCCATGGTCAGCGTGCCCCACCCGCCTTGCACCCCCACGTACGCGCGCCGGTTGAACAGCGCGTCGCCGTTGGTGCGGCCCTTGATGGCGCCAAAGCCCGATTCCAGCTGGAACAGGGCCTTAAGCCCGCCACCCAGGTCTTCGTTGCCGCGCAGCCCGAACATGCTGGTGCCCCACTGGTTGTCAGCGCCGCGCCAGAGCGTGCCGGACCCGCCATCCGGGGTCTGCACATTGGTCTGGACATCGACGCCGGCCACCACGCGGCCGTATAGCGTCACATTGCTTTGCGCGCAGGCGGGCGCGGCGCACACGCCGAAAACGGCGGCGCCGGCCATCATTCTTGCCAAGTTGTTCACTGCTTGTCTCCTCGTCCGGATGCGCGGCCGTTGCGGCCGGCTCCTGGCTTTCAACCCCCTTCGGTCTTTTTGCTTCTTGTTTGCGGTGTCGCTCCCTGGGTCGGTCCTTTCCTCCTTTGCTATGACTGCTGCAGGTCAAAGATGCACGTCATCGGCACCCACTTCACGCCAGACGGCGTCCACGGCGTGGGTGCCTGGAAGGTCCACATCAAGGCCTCCCACTCGCGGATGCGGGCATCGCTTTCGCCCGCGCGCGCAAACGCGTCGGGGTCGTAGCGGGCATCGTCGGTGTCCATCACCATCACCAGGCGCGTGCCCAGGCGCCAGATCTCCATGCCGGTCACGCCGTGGCGGCGCAGGTGCTGCGCCACCTCCGGCCAGATGCGGCGGTGATGGGCTTCATAGGCGGCGATTTGCCGCGGGTCGTCCTTCAGGTCCAGTGCCAGGCAGTAGCGCATGTCGTCCTCGCGGGGTTGGGGTGGCTTACGTCAGCGCGCGGTCCAGGTGGGTATAGCCGCCGTCGACGAAGACCCATTGCCCCGTGGTATGCGAGGCGCGCGCCGACAGCAGGAAGACCGCGCTGGCAGCAATCTCGTCGGCAGTGGTCATGCGGCGGCCCAGCGGAATGTGTGCGGTGATGCCGGCCAGCTTTTCCTGCGGCGCTTCGAATCCCTCCAGCCAGCTCTGGTACAGCGGCGTCATCACCTCGGCCGGCACGACCGCATTCACGCGCACACCGTCGGCCGCAAGCGCTGCAGCCCATTCGCGCGTCAGCGCCAGCTGCGCGCCCTTGGCAGCGCAATAGCCGCTGGTATTGCCCTGCCCCGTCAGCGCGGTCTTGGACGAGATGTTGACGATGGCGCCGCGGCTGGCGCGCAGGTGCGGCAGGCAGTAGTGCGCCATCACGTAGTAGTGCACCAGGTTCCGCTCCAGCGACCGCACGAAGGCATCGCGCCCTGCCTCGAGGCCGATGCCGTCATTGACACCGGCGTTGTTGACCAGGCCGTCGATACGGCCGAAACGCATCGCCACATCGGCCACCATGTCGCGGCAGGCCGGCTCATCGGTCAGGTCGAACTGGTAGAAACGCGCGCGCGGCTGCAGCGCCATCAGGCTGTCGCGGAACGCCGGCGTCATCGCCGACTTGCCGCAGATCACCGGCACCGCGCCCTCGCTGGCCAGTTCCAGCGAAATGGCCGCGCCGATGCCGCTGGCGCCGCCGGTGACGATCACGATCTTGTCTTGCAGATGCAGGTCCATGTCTGTGTATCCCGAAAGGCCGCTTTGTCAGGTGGTTTGCAGGCCGTAACAGAGTGCCGCCGTGCCGCCCCAGAATGCGTATTGCTCTTCTGCGCTCAGGCGCAGGTCCGCCCAGCGCTTGACGATGCCGTACACGCCGCCGTAGGGCGCCGCGAGGGTGCAGACCGGCCAGTCGGAGCCGAACATCAGCCGCGCCGGGCCGAATACGTCCAGCGCCACGTCCAGGCAGGCATCGATGCACGTCATGTCAGCCGCCTGCAGGCGGGCGCGCCAGTCCGCCTCGGTGACCAGCCCGGACAGCTTGCAGACCACATGCGGCAGTGGCCGCAGTGGCCGCAGCGCCGCGCGCCACGCCGCAAGCGCGGACGATCCGTGCGCCGCCCCGGCAATCGGGGGCTTGCCAAGGTGATCCAGCACCAGCCAGTGCCGGTCATGCCGTGCGCAGAACCTGGCGGCCGCATCCAGCTGATGACTGAAGACCAGCACGTCATAGGCATAGCCGAGCGACTGCAGCCGGCCCATGGCATGGGTCACGGCGTCCAGGCCAAGGTATTGGGAAGCATCGGCCTCGTCCTGCACCTGGTGCCGGAAGCCGCGCAGCTTCGGCGCCGCGGCCCAGCGCTGCAGGCGTTGTGCGAAATCCGGCGCACGCAGGTCTTCCCAGCCCACCACCGCGGCAATCCACGGATACTGGTCGGCCAGTTCGAGCAGGAAGCGGGTTTCGTCGGTGCCGGCGCGCGCCTGCACGGCGATGGCGGCATCCATGCCATGCGTGCGCAGGTGCGGCAGCAGGTCGTCCGGCATATGGTCGGCCGCCAGGGCCTGCAGGTCCGGACCGATCCACGGATACGCCTCGGGCCGGTAGCGCCAGAAGTGCGTGTGCGCGTCGATGCGACGGGTTGCCATCGCTAGCCCCGGAAGCGGTGCAGCGCCAGCGAGGCCGGCTTCATGGTGATCGAGAAGCCCGGCGCCTGCGGCGGCATGTAGGCCGCGTTGCGGACCACGCAGGGGTCGACGAAGTGCTCGTGCAGGTGGTCGACATACTCGATCACGCGCCCTTCGCGGGTGCCCGAGATGCAGACATAGTCGATCATCGACAGGTGCTGCACGTACTCGCACAGCCCCACCCCGCCGGCGTGCGGGCATACCGGCAGGCCATACTTGGCGGCCAGCAGCAGCACGGCCAGGATCTCGTTGACGCCGCCCAGCCGGCAGGCGTCGATCTGCACCACATCGATGGCGCCGCGCGTGATGAACTGCTTGAAGAGGATCCGGTTCTGGCACATCTCGCCAGTGGCGACCTTGACCGGCGCCACGCCCGCGCGCACGGCGCGGTGCCCTTCCACGTCATCCGGGCTGGTGGGCTCTTCGATAAACCACGGCCGGGCGAAACCCAGCTCGCGCACCCAGGAGATCGCCTCATCGACTTCCCAGACCTGGTTGGCATCAATCATCAGGTGCCGGTCCGGGCCCAGCACTTCGCGGGCGATGGACACGCGCCGGATATCGTCCTGCAGGTTGCGCCCGACCTTGAGCGCGCGTCAGCCTGATCGATACCGGCTCAGGCCACGTGCTGCTGGCCTGCCAGACCGATACGCGGCGCCAGCAGATGCTGGACGAACACCATGCGGTGGAGGGGGAAGTGCAGATCCCGCGCGAGGAACTGGAGCAGACCTTCGCGTCGATCCGGGAGCTGGGCTACAAGCAGCGCGACAGCCTGCAGTCGTTTGGCGTCACGGATATCAGCTGCCCGATCCTCGACCCCAAGGGCCATGCGATGGCGGTGCTGACGTCGCCGTATATCCGCAGGATCGACCGGCATGTCGGACCCACGCTGGATGAAGCGCGCGCGCTGCTGATCCGCACGGCGCAGGCGCTGTCGGTGAACCAGCAAGCGGAAGAGAAAGAAGAAGGAAAAGCCTGAAGGGAAACCGCTGGTTCTGAACGACCGATTGCGCGCTCCCTCTCCCGTGTGCGGGAGAGGGTTGGGGTGAGGGCCGGGCTTGCCAACGAAGTGCAAGGCAGTGGTATGCCCGCGCCGACCCTCACCCCTTGCCCTTGCCCCTGGTCGCGGCGGCTTTCCCCTGCGACCGCCCGGCGGTCCGTTTTGGCACCGCCTCCGGCTTCGCCGCCTGGGCCGACTTCATGAAGTTGCTTTCGCTGGTGGTCACACCCACGATCCGGGCGAGCTGCCGGCTTACGCTGATGTAGGCGTGGCCCATGCGGGCATCGAAATACAGCGCGTCGCCCCGCGCCAGGCGCAGCTTCTCGCCGTTGTCGAAGTGGATTTCGATCTCGCCGCTGAGCACATAGACAAACTCCTCGCCGGGATGGCGCGAGAAGTCACCGGGGCCCTCTATGCGGCGCGCATGCACGGTGCCGACCACCGGGCTCATCTGCTTGCCGACGGCCTCCGCGCCAAGAAATTCATAGGTCAGCGACGATCCCCGGTAGGTCACGCCCGCGCCGGCCCGGGTCACGACCGGCCCCTGCAACGGTGAGGTCTTCGTGCCGGCACCCGCGAACATCGAGCCCATGTCCATCTGCAGCGCCTGGCCCAGCGCAGCAAAATTCTCGTAGCCCAGCGCCAGTTGCCCGCGCTCCGCACGCGAGATGGTGGTGATCGAGACGCCCGACAGTTCGGCGAGGTGCGCCAGCGTCCAGCCGAAGGCCTTGCGCGCCGAGCGCAGGCGCTTGCCAAAGGCTTCGCGGTCGAGCGTGCGCGACTCGTCGTCATCGATGCCGATGCCGCTGCCGCGCCTCTGGGCGGTGTGTGGTTTCAAGCCTGCGTCCTTTTTTCCTTTGGACGGAATGCTAACAGAGCAGACCGCGCCAAGGCTCATCCTTGGCGCCCACCTTAGCGCAAGATTTGCGTATCCGCAATTTGCATATACGCAAATTCTTGCCTACACTCACTCCCATTCCGAATGCACGAGCGCCCCGCAGGCGCTCTACTGCCACCTGATCCATGCACCCGACTCACGCTGCCTCACCGATTCCAGCCGACTATCTCATCATCGGAGGCGGCATTGCCGGTGCTTCCGTCGCGTACTGGCTCGCGCCCCATGGCCGCGTCATCCTGCTCGAACGCGAAGCCCAGCCTGGCTACCACTCGACCGGCCGCTCGGCGGCGTTGTTCATGGAAAGCTACGGCACCACGCAGGTCCGTGCGCTGACGATGGCAAGCCGCGCCTTCCTGCAGGATCCCCCTCCGGGTTTTGCCTCGCACCCGCTGCTCACGCCGCGCGGCGCGCTGATGGTCGCCGGCCCCGGGCAACAGCATTTACTTGACGCGCACTGGGACGTGGTGCGCGCCGTCGATCCCGACGCCCGCCTGCTGAGTGCCGCGCAAGCGTGCGAGCGCGCACCGGCGCTGCGCGCCGAGCAACTGGCCGGCGGCGTTTATGAGCCCGGCGCCGCAGACATGGATGTGGACGCGATCCACCAGGGCTACCTGCGCGGCATGCGCCAGGCCGGCGGCAAGCTGGTGTGCGATGCCGAAGTCACGGCCATGGCACGCGTGCGGGACCACTGGCACGTGGAGGCTGGCGGGGCGGTATATGCGGCACCGGTGGTACTCAACGCCGCCGGCGCCTGGGCCGACGTCATCGCGCGGCTGGCCGGCGTGCAGCCGCTGGGGATTGAACCCCGCCGCCGCTCTGCCTTCGTCTTCGCGCCGCCCGTGGAGATGGACACCAGCGGCTGGCCCATGGTCTTCGGCGCTGACGAAGACTGGTACATCAAGCCCGATGCCGGCATGTTGCTGGGCTCCCCGGCCAATGCCGACCCGGTCGAGCCACAGGACGTCCAGCCCGAGGAAATGGATATCGCGCTCGCCATCGACCGCATCGAGACCGCGACCTCGCTCAGGATCCGCCGCCCTGCGCGCACCTGGGCCGGGCTGCGCTCCTTCGTCGCCGACGGCGACCTGGTGGGCGGGTTCGACGACGCCGTGCCGGGCTTCTTCTGGGTGGCGGGCCAGGGCGGCTACGGCATCCAGACCTCGGCGGCCATGGGCGAGACCTGTGCCGCGCTGGCGCGCGGCCTGCCGGTGCCGGCGCATCCCGCGTCGTTCGGCCTGAGCGCCGAGATGCTTGGGCCGGGGCGCCTGCGCCGCCTGGCCGCTTCCGCCTGAATCGCGTCTTCCCCCAACCGCTAATCCCCGACTGACCAGGAGCCAACCATCGTGCGTGTCTTCAGTGCCTCCCTCGCTACCGAAACCAACACCTTTGCGCCGATGCCCACCGGCCTGTCGTCCTTCAGGGATCGCGGCTACTTCGCGGCCGGCCAGCATCCTGACCAGATGACGTTTTTCTCGGGCCCGCTGTGGGCAGCACGGATCCGCGGCAAGGAGCGCGGCTGGCAGCTGTGCGAAGGCATGGTGGCCGGCGCGCAGCCCAGCGGCACCACCACCCGCCATGCCTACGAAACCCTGCGCGAGGAACTGTTGACCGACCTGCGCGCGGCGCTGCCGGTGGACATGGTGCTGCTCGGCCTGCACGGCGCGATGGTGGCCGATGGCTACGACGACTGCGAGGGCGACCTGCTGCAGCGTGTGCGCGCCATCGTCGGCCCCGAGGTGGTGATCGGCGCGGAGCTGGACCCGCACTGCCACCTGACGCCCGAGATGACGGCGTACGCCGACGTGATGGTTGCCTTCAAGGAATACCCGCATACCGACGTGCTGGAACGCGCGCTGGAACTGGTCGACCTGTGCGCGGCCACGGTGGAAGGCAAGATTCGCCCGGTGGCGGCGGTGGTCGATTGCAGGATGATCGTCACGGTCCACACCTCGCGCGAGCCGGCGCGCGGCTTCATCGACCGCATCCAGTCGCTGGAAGCGCGTGACGGCGTGCTGTCGATCTCGGTGGCGCATGGGTTTTCATGGGGCGATGTGCCGGCGATGGGCACCAAGGTGCTGGTCTACGCCGATGGCGACCAGGCCAGGGCCGATGCGCTGGCGCGGCAACTCGCCGACGAACTGATCGCCATGCGCGACGGGCTCACGGTGCGCTACCCGGACATCGACACCTCGCTCGACGAGGCGCTGGCCTTCGATGGCGGGCCGGTGGTGCTGTCCGACGGCGCCGACAATCCCGGCGGCGGCGCAGCGAGCGACTCCACCTTTATCCTGCGCCGCATGATCGAGCGTGGCGTCGGCAATGCGGCGGTCGGCCCGATGTGGGACCCGATCGCGGTGCGCATCGCCTTCGATGCCGGCGTGGGCGCACGCCTGCGGATGCGCATCGGTGGCAAGATCAGTCCGCTATCCGGCGACCCGCTGGACCTGGACTGCACGGTCAAGGCCCTGCTGCCCGACATGGTGATGACCGGGCTGTCCGACGCGCCGGTGCCGATGGGCGACTGCGCGCTGGTGGAAGCCAACGGCATCGACATCGTGCTGATCACGCTGCGGAACCAGGCCATGGGCACGGACATGTTCACCCAGCTGGGCTGTGACCTGGCGCGCAAGCAGATCATCGTGGTCAAGTCCTCGCAGCACTTCTACGCCTCCTTCTCGAAAGTGGCACAACACGTGATCTACGCAGGCGCCCCGGGTGCCGTCACGCTTGACCTCACGTCCCTGCCCTATCGCAAGATCCAACGGCCCAAGTGGCCTCTGGACAGCGCCGCGGCCTGAGCGCCGGCCGCCTGGCTGCGATCACGACAACAACGACAACGACGAAAACGGAGACTGCAGAATGACACCAAACCGACCCCTGTCCGCCGCGCTCGCAGCGGGCGCCCTGGTCCTGGCAGGCGCCAGCCTGCCCGTGCTGGCGCAGACCAAGACGCTCAAGGTCGTGGCGCATGCCGACCTGAAGATCCTCGATCCGACCTTCACCACGGCCTACATCACGCGCAACTTCGGCTACATGGTCTACGACACGCTGTTCGCGCAGGACGCCAGGGGCAAGCCGCAACCGCAGATGGTCGAGAAGTACAGCAGCTCGAAGGATGGCCGGCAGTGGAGCTTCACGCTGCGTCCGGGCCTGAAGTTCTCGGACGGCAGCGCGGTTACCTCGGCGGACGCGATCGCCTCGCTGCAGCGCTGGGGCGCGCGCGACAGCCTGGGCCGTGCCATGGGCGAAGCTGGCGCCGAGTGGAAGGCAGTCGACGCGCGCACGTTCACGCTGACGCTCAAGGAGCCCTTTGGCATGGTGCTCGATGCGCTGGCCAAGCCCTCTGGCTTTCCGCCGGTGATCCTGCCGGAGCGCCTGGCCAGGATGCCCGCCACCGCGCCGCTGCCCGAGGTGCTGGGCTCCGGCCCATTCATCTTCAAGCGCGACGAATGGGTGCCGGGCAACAAGGCGGTTTTCGTGCGCAACCCGCACTACGTCGCACGCAGCGAGCCCGCGAGCGGTCTTGCCGGCAGCAAGCAGCCCCGCGTGGACCGCGTCGAATGGCTCTACCTGCCGGACGCCAACAGCGCCATTGCGGCGCTCAAGCGCGGTGAGGTCGACCTGATCGAACAGGTACCGCCGGACTACATCACCCCGCTGCGCGGCGACGCCGGCATCAAGCTCGGCTCGGGCGGCGCCTACCAGGGCGTGCTGGTGATGAACCAGTTGCATCCGCCATTCAACAACCCGAAAGTGCGCCAGGCCTTCCTGCAGGCGGTCAGCCAGGAACGCTTCACCGCGGCCATGGGCTATCCGCTCGACATGCGCATCAACTACTGCGCCACCTTCTTTATCTGCGGCGGCCCCAACGATACCGCTGCCGGCGCCGAACCGTACCGCAAGGCCGATCCGGCCCGTGCCAGGCAGTTGCTGGGCGCGGCGGGCTACAAGGGCGAAAAGGTGGTGCTGCTGGTGCCGACCGACGTTCCCCAGCTCAACGCTGAAGCCCTGATGGCGGCACAGACCATGCGCAGCATGGGCATGAACGTTGACATGCAGAACATGGACTGGGCCTCCATCGGCGCGCGCCGCGCCAAGCGGGACGCGCCCGAGGCCGGGGGCTGGAATATGTACGTGACCGTCGCGGGCGAGTTCGATGCCGATTCCCCGATCACCAATGCCTACCTCGGCGCCCCCTGCGGCACCAGCCTGCCCGGCTGGCCCTGCGACAAGCCGCTCGACGCCCTGCGCACGGCCTGGATCCGCGAGACCGTGCCCGCCAAACGCAAGGAACTGCTCGATGCCTTCCAGAAGCGCGCCTATGAGGCGGTGCCCTATGTGAACGCCGGCCAGTACTCGGCGGCCTTCGCGGCGCGTGCCAGCCTCAAGGGCATCGACAGGATGTGGGCCGGCATGCCCACGGTCTGGATGCTCGACAAATAACCACGAAGCACGAACCACCGGGGGAAACACGACAATGGGCTACCTGCTCCGACGCCTGGCCGCGACGCTGCCCGTGATGGCAGTGGTGGCCGTGGTGGTCTTCCTGCTGATCCACTTGTCGCCGGGCGATCCGGCGGCGCTGATCGCAGGCGACCTCGCGACCGTTGACGACATCGCCAGGCTGCGCGGCGTGCTGGGGCTGGACCAGCCGCTGTGGCGGCAGTTCCTGCTGTGGCTCGGCCGGCTCGCCACCGGCGACCTCGGCACCTCCATCTTCACCCAGGTGCCGGTGGCCCGGTTGCTGGCGCAGCGGCTGGAGCCGACCGTCTCTGTCGCCGCGCTGACCATGCTGCTGACCTTGCTAGTCGCGGTGCCACTGGGAACGCTGGCCGCGTACCGCGCCGGCAGCTGGGTCGACCGGCTGGTGATGCTGTTCGCGGTGCTGGCATTCTCGCTGCCGGTGTTCCTGGTCGGCTACCTGCTGGTCTACGCCTTTGCCATCCAGTTGCCGTGGTTCCCGGTGCAGGGCTATGCGCGTCTCGCCGACGGCGCCGGCGCATGGCTGCGCAGCCTGGTGCTGCCCTGCGTCAACCTGGCGCTGGTCTATATCGCGCTGGTGACGCGCATGACGCGCGCTACCGTGCTGGAAGTCCTGCACGAGGACTACATCCGCACGGCGCGCGCCAAGGGCCTGGGCGTGCTGCCGGTGCTGGGCCACGCGCTGCGCAACGCGGCGATCCCGATCGCCACCACCGTCGGCATGGGCATCGCGCTGCTGATCGGCGGCGTGGTCGTGACCGAGACCGTGTTTGCGATCCCGGGGGTCGGCCGCCTGGTGGTCGACTCGGTGCAGCGCCACGACTACCCGGTGATCCAGAGCGTGCTGCTGGTCTCCGCCGGTGTCTACGTGCTGATCAACCTGATGATCGACCTCAGCTACCGGCTGTTCGATCCGCGCATCAAGTACTGATGGCTTTCGCCGCGAGACCTGCTGACATGACCACTTCCCTGCCCGCGACCGAACCTGCCGTACCGGCACCCGACCATGCGCCTTTCGTGCTGCCGCGCTGGCACTGGGCACGCAAGCACCCCACGCTGATCCTGGGCGCGCTGCTGCTGGCGGTGATCGCCGTGCTCTCCCTCGGCGCGCCCTGGATTGCCACCGTCGACCCGCAGGACATCGACCCGCTGGCGCGCATGCAGCCGCCATCGGCCGAGCACTGGTTCGGCACCGACGCGCTGGGCCGCGACGTGTTCAGCCGCGCGGTCTGGGGCGGCCGCGTGTCCATGATCGTGGGCCTGTCGGTCGGGCTGCTCGCAACCGTGTCCGGCGTGCTGCTGGGCCTGGTCGCAGGCTTCGTGCGCCGGGCGGACTCCCTGGTGATGCGCGTGATGGACGGCCTGATGGCAATTCCAGGCATCCTGCTGGCGATCGCGCTGATGGCCGTTACGCAGGCCAGCCTGGGCGCGGTGATCATCGCCATCGCCATACCCGAGGTCCCGCGCGTGGTGCGGCTGGTGCGCGCGCTGGCGCTGACCCTGCGCGAGCAGCTCTACGTCGAGGCGGCGCATGCGGTCGGCACCCGCCTGCCGGTGATCCTGGTGCGCCACGTGGTGCCCAATATGGTGGCGCCGCTGATCGTGCAGGCCACTTTCGTGGCCGCCACCGCCGTGCTCACGGAAGCCGCGCTGTCTTTCCTCGGCGTCGGCGTGCCCGCCCAGATGCCGAGCTGGGGCAACATGATGGCCGAGGGGCGCAATTTCGTGGCCGTGGCCTTCCACATCATCCTGTACCCGGGCATCCTGCTGGCCGCGACGGTGCTGGCCATCAACCTGCTCGGCGACGGCCTGCGCGACGCGCTCGATCCGCGCCTGGCGCGGCAACTCTGAATCCGGGAGCGCTACCATGACCATCACGATGTCGCGCGCGATGTCCCGTGTTACGCCGGCCACGGGCGAGCCGCTGCTCGAAGTGGAGGACCTCCATACGCATTTCGACACGCTCACCGGGCCGGCCCGCTCGGTCAACGGCGTCTCGTACACCGTGCGCGCCGGCCAGACGCTGGGCGTGGTGGGCGAGTCAGGCTGCGGCAAGAGCGTGACGGCGCTGTCCATCATGCGGCTGCTGCCCACGCCGCCGGCACGCATCCGCGGCGCTGTGCGGCTGCGCGGCACGGACCTGTTGCAGCTCAGCGAACGCGAGATGCGCCGCATCCGCGGCAATCGCGTCTCGATGATCTTCCAGGAGCCGATGACCTCGCTGAACCCGGTGCTGACGATTGGCCGCCAGATTGCCGAAACCGTGCAGCTGCACCAGGGCGCGAGCCGCGCCGAAGCGCTCAGGCGTGCGGTGGAAATGCTGCGACTGGTGCAGATCCCCGAGCCCGAACGCCGCGTCAACGAGTACCCGCACCAGCTTTCGGGCGGCATGCGCCAGCGCGTGATGATCGCGCTGGCGCTGGCCTGCAATCCCGAGGTGCTGATCGCCGACGAACCCACCACGGCGCTCGACGTGACCATCCAGGCGCAGATCCTGGACCTGATCCGCCGCCTGCAGCAGGAACTGGGCATGGGCGTGGTGATGATCACGCACGACCTGGGCGTGGTGGCCGAATGCTGCGACCGCGTGATCGTGATGTACGCCGGGCTCAAGGTCGAGGAAGCCAGCGTCACTGAGCTGTTCGACCGCCCGCTGCACCCCTACACCCGCGCGCTGATGGCATCGATGCCGTCGATGAACACCAGCAGCCGGCGCCTGGCCGAGATCCCCGGCCTGGTGCCATCGCCACAGGAAGCGCGCCGCGGCTGTGCCTTCGCGGCACGCTGCGCGCATGCCAACGCGCGCTGCGCGCGCGAGCTGCCGCAGCTCACGCGCCACGGCGGCGACCATGCGGTGGCCTGCTTCGCCGTCGAGGAAGGCCGCATCGAATGCAACCCACAAGCCCAGGAAGCCATCGCATGAGCACGACCTCCGCCACGCCAACGCCCCTGCTCAAGGTCGACGGCCTGAAGAAGCACTACCTCGCACCGCGGCGCTGGCTGACACCGGGCAGGCCGCCGATCCAGGCTGTGGACGGCGTGTCCTTCACCGTGGAGCGCGGCGAGACGCTCTCGCTGGTCGGCGAATCCGGCTGCGGCAAGACCACCACTGCCAAGTCGGTGCTGCGCCTGATCGAGCCGACTTCAGGCTCGGTGCAGCTCGACGGCGAGGAACTGCTGGGCCTGCCGGCAAGCGCCATGCGGCAGCGCCGGCGCGACCTGCAGATCATCTTCCAGGACCCCTATGCCTCGCTCAGCCCGCGGCTGACGGCGGGCGAGATCGTGGGCGAGCCGCTGCGCAACTTCGGCCTGCAGTCGCGTGCCGAGCGCAACGAGCGCGTGCAATGGCTGTTCAGCAAGGTCGGCCTGCGGCCCGAAGCCGTGCGCAAGTTCCCGCACGAGTTCTCCGGCGGCCAGCGCCAGCGGCTGGGCATCGCGCGCGCGTTGGCACTGAACCCAAAGCTGATCGTCTGCGACGAGCCGGTATCGGCGCTCGATGTCTCCGTCCAGGCGCAGGTGGTTAACCTGCTGATGGACCTGCAGGCCGAGTTCGGCATCGCCTACCTGTTCGTCGCGCACGACCTGGCCGTGGTACGCCATATCAGCCACCGGGTCGCCGTGATGTACCTCGGCCAGATCATCGAGTTGGCCGACCGCGACACCTTGTTCTCGGCGCCGCGCCATCCCTATACGGAGATCCTGCTGTCCGCCGTGCCGGTGCCCGACCCGCGCAAGCCCGCCCGGCGCCTGCTGCTGCAGGGCGATCCGCCCAGCCCGGCCAATCCGCCAGCGGGCTGCCGCTTCCACACGCGCTGCCCGCATGCGCAAGCCCGCTGCAAGGAGCAGGCCCCCTTGCTGACCGAACGTCCCTCCGCCACCGGCATCCACCAGGTGGCCTGCCATTTCCGCTGACCGCTACGCTCCCGTCCAGGAAAGGAATCCCATGTCCGAGCCCAAATCTGCACACGCCACGCACTATGACCTGCTGATCGCCGGCGGCACCGTGATCGACGGCAGCAAGGCACCCCGCTTCAGCGCCGATATTGGCGTGCGCGATGGCTGCATCGCGGCGATCGGCGACCTCGGCGGGCACACGGCCGACCGGGTGCTGGATGCAACCGGCCTGATCGTCGCCCCTGGCTTCATCGACGCGCACACGCATGATGACCAGGCGGTGCTGTCGCAACCCACCATGCCATTCAAGGTCTCGCAGGGCGTCACCACCGTGATCGCCGGCAACTGCGGCATCAGTGCCGCGCCACTGCGTGCCGACATGGATTTGCCGATGCCGCTGAGCCTGATCGACACACCGGCGCAAGGCCGCTTCACCACCTTCGCCGCCTACCTCGACGCGCTGCGTACCATGCCGAGCTCGGTCAATGTAGCCGCCATGGTCGGGCATTCGACCTTGCGCGCGGTCACCATGGCGGCGCTGGACCGGCCAGCCGATGCCAGAGAGATCGCCGCCATGCAGGCGCTGGTCGAAGAAGCCATGCAAGCCGGCGCGATCGGCCTGTCGACCGGCACCTTCTACCCGCCCGCCGCCATGGCAACGACCGAGGAGATCATCGAAGTCTGCCGGCCGCTCAGCGCCCGCAAGGCGCTCTACGTCACGCATATGCGCGACGAGTCCGACCACGTCATGGCCTCGCTCGACGAGACCTTCCGCATCGGCCGCGAGCTCGACGTGCCGGTGGTGGTGTCGCACCACAAGGTGCAGAGGCAGGCCAACTTTGGCAAGAGCCAGGTAACCCTGCCCTTTATCCGCGAGGCCATGAAGCACCAGTGCGTGTCGCTCGACTGCTACCCGTACACGGCCGGCTCCACCATGATCCGCACCGACCGCGGCATGCTCGACGGCCGGGTGCTGATCGCCGCCAGCGAACCGCACCCCGAATGCGCGGGCCGCGATCTCGATGACATCGCCAGGGAATGGGGCGTGCCCAAGGACGAAGCCGCGCGCCGCCTGCAGCCCGGCACCGCGATCTACTTCCAGATGGACGAGGACGACGTCCAGCGCATCCTTGCCTTCGACGAAACCATGATCGGCTCCGACGGCATCCCCGTCGGCGCCAGCCCGCATCCGCGCCTGTGGGGCACCTTCCCGCGCGTACTGGGGCACTACTGCCGCGAGGTCGGCCTGTTCCCGCTGGAGACGGCGGTCTGGAAAATGACCGGGCTGACGGCGCGCAACTTCGGCCTGCACCGGCGCGGCACGCTCGCCGTGGGCCACCATGCCGACATCGTCGTTTTCGATGCGGCCAACGTACGCGATACCGCCAGTTACGAGACCCCCACCCGGCCAGCCGAAGGCATCGACACCGTGATCGTCAACGGCGCCATTACCTGGCAGCACGGCGCGCACAGCGGGGCGCGCAACGGGCAGGTCATCACGCGGCCAGCATAGCGCCGCGGTCACCTGGCGGGATCAGCCGCGAACCTGGCCGAACCGGCGTGAGCGGTTGGGTTACCATGCTGGCGCGCCACGGCTGTTGTCCGGCCACCCGCCCCCCCTGCCACCACCCGATTCCGCCATGACGCCATTCAAAGGCAAATTGCGCCCGAGACACCTGGAGGTCATCCTGTCCGTGGCGGACCTTGGCAACCTGTCCAAGGCAGCCGAGCAGCTGCACATGACGCAATCCGGACTGTCGCGCGCCGTGGCAGAAGTGGAAGACATCGTCGGCGGCAAGCTGTTCGAACGCTCCGCCAAAGGCATGGTCAGTACTGCGCTTGGTGCCGTGATGTGCCGCTACGCAGCGCTCCTGCTCAGCGACATGCACAAGGCCGAAGCAGACCTGGCCGCAGTCGCCGGCGGCGGTGCCGGCACGCTGGCGATCGGGTGTTTCTCGATGTTCACCCGCTGGCCGGTGGCCGAAGCGATCCTGGCCTTTCGCAAATCCAGCCCCGGCGTGCAGATCACGGTAGAGGTCGGCAGGCACGAGACCCTGATCGAGCGGCTCGACACCGGCGCCATCGACCTGCTGGTCAGCCGCAGTCCACGCTCACTGAACGGTCAGACCTATCGCACCGTGGAACTGGGCGAGGATGGCGTTGCGCTGGCCTGTGCACCGGGCCATCCGCTGACGCGGCTGCCGGCAGTGACCATGGCGGATTGCGTGCGCTACCCATGGGTTTCCGCGCCGCCTGGCAGCCTTATGCGCGAACTGATCAATACCGAGATTCGCGAGGCCGGGCTGGAGCCACCCGAGATCCTGGGCGCCCTGTCGCTTGAGCTTGGCCGTGAGCTGGTCTTGTCCGGCGAATTCCTCTGGCACCTCGCGAGCAGCACCGCACGCCACCTGGCATCGCTTGGCGAAGTCGTGGTATTACCCGCGCGCTTCGCCCTGAATCCCGGCCCCATGGCGGCGATCTGGCGCCGCGACCGCAGCAGCACGCGCGCCGCCCGCGCCTTTATCGTCGCGCTTCGGCACGCTGTCGACGCGGCGCACGGCGGCTGATCTCCGGCGTTCCCGATCCGCGTCATCAGCGGCCGCAGGACGCGCCGCGCCCTGTCGGCGGGTCATGCGTACATGGCATGGCAATTCTCGGAACTGTCATGCCTTAAGCCCGCCTCCTGACACTACTATCGGTTCACCGTACAGCCGTCGCGCAACCTGGCGCAACGGCTGGCTGCGCAAGGCCGCCATGCCGCAGAGCAAGGCGCCGATACGATCGATGCAGAACGGAGGAGACGCATGATTTTGCAGTTTGCAGGAACGGGCGCTTGCACCCGTGCGGCAACCGGCTGTCCGGCGGGCCGTCGCGGTGCCCGGGCAATTACTGCCCTCGGGCTGTTTGCCGTGACCGCTGCGGCGCAAGCCGATAGCCTGACCATCAGCGGCCTGGCAGCCGGCGGCATCACTTATACGTCCAATGTCGGCGGCTCGGCCCGCTATGGCCTGGATTCCGCTCCGGCCCGTCCCAACTACCTGGCCTTCAACGGCTCCGAGACCATCGCCGCCGACACCTCGGCGTACTTCCGCCTGGCCGGCCGCTACCTGCTGGACAACGGCGTCACGGTGGGGCAGCTGTTCAACACCTATTCGATCGTTGGCCTGCGCGGCGGCCTGCGCGATCTCTCCCTCGGCAATATGCGCGACTTCATGTTCGAGTATTTCACCGTGGCGGGCTTCAGTGGTTCCTGGCACGGCGGCTTGTGGGGAGCGGGCCAGGGACCATTCCAGAACTTTGGCGGTGTGTATAGCGGTGTTCGCGGCGGCTCGGCCGACTACGACCGCTCCAACGGAGAAGCGCTGGCCAACGCCGTCAAGTACACCACGCGGTTCGGGCCGCTGAAGCTCGGGGTCATGTACGCCTTCGGTGAACGCCCCGGCTCGGTCCGCGACGGCAGCTCCTATAGCGCCGGGGCCTTGTATGAATCGGGGCGCTTCGGTGCCACGGTGGCCTTCACGGACTTCATCGACAGCAGCACCCCCACCAGCAATGCCCATATCCGCACGCTGGGCAGCGGGCTGAAATGGGGAACGCCCGACTGGACCTTTGCGGGCAGCTACTCGCGCACTGAGAACGCCATCACGGAAGGCGTCATCAATAACTTCGGCGTCGGCACGACCAAGTCCTTCGGCGAGCGCTACGCGCTGACCTTCCACTATCAGTACATGAAGGGCAATGGCGTGCTGCAGGACCGCTATGCACACCAATTCCTGGCTCGCGCCGAGACCTCGCTGTCACAGCGCACCCGCGTCTATGTGCAAGCGGCATACCAGCGCGCTGGCGGCACCGCCGATGCCAAAGCGTGGATCAACGGCGTGGCCGGGCCTGCCGATGGCAAGCAGCAGACCGTTGCCGGGCTATTCGTTGAACATGCGTTCTGACGGAGGACAACCCATGACAACGCCCCCACCTGCATCCACCTGACCGACGTCGCCGCCGTGCTCGACGGCGCGCCCGCCAACCGGCGGCGCAGCCTGGTCATTCTGATCTGCTTTGCCATCGTCGCATTCGAGGGCTTCGACGCAGCCATCGTCGGCTTCGTCGCGCCCCAGGTCGCTGCGCGCTTCCACAGCAACCCCGCGCAGACCTCGGCGGCGATCGGGGCCGGCATGCTGGGGCTGCTGATCGGCTACCTGGCCGGCGGCATGTGGTCCGATAGGCGCGGGCGCCGCCCGGTGCTGGCGGCCGGCACGGCGCTGTTTGGCCTGGCATCCATTGCTTGCGCTTTCAGCGCCGCGCTGCCACAGCTGATCGGATGGCGGCTGGCAACCGGCATCGGGATCGGCGTCGCAATGCCGGCAATCGGTGCGCTGCTTGCCGAAGTGCTGCCCTCCGGGCGGCGCGCGTCGACGCTGACCGCGGTGTTCTGCGGCTTCCTGCTCGGCTCGGCGCTGGCGGGGCTGCTGACCGGCCTGCTGATTGAGCGCATCGGCTGGGAGGGCCTGTTCGTGCTGGGCGGGGTCGCGCCGTTGCTGTGCCTGCCCGCCGTGCTGGCCCGTGTACCGGAATCGCCGATGTACCTCGCCCACCGCGGCGCCGAGTCCGCCCGCGTGCGCCAGGCGCTGGCCAGGCTCGGCATCGCGGTCGACGCGGCGACGCAGTTCCTGGCGCCGCGCACACAGGCGGGCCAGCCAAACGGCAGCGTGCACAGCCTATTCTCGCCTGCGCTGGTCCGCACCACGGTGCTGCTATGGGCGCTGATGTTCCTGATCCTGGGCAGTTTCTACGTGATCGCCAGCTGGCTGCCAACGCTGATCCGCGAAGGCGGGGCCAGCGTGGCGGCGGCCTCGCGCACGGCCGCGCTGTTCCAGTCCGGCGGACTCGCCGGCGCCATGGTCGCCGCGCTGACGATCCGCCGGGTGACGCCGCTGCGCTTCGTGGGTGCGGCCTGGCTGCTGGGTGCAGCACTGCCGCTGTGGATCGCAGCGCCCGCCGCCACGCCCACTTATGCCGTCCTGGTGTTCTGCGCCGGCTTCCTGGTCAGCGGCCCGATTGTCGTGGTCAACGCCGTCATGGCGATGGCCTATCCCACGCCGGTGCGCTCCATCGGCGTGGGTTGGGCCAGTAGCGCCGGCCGGCTGGGCTCGCTTGCCGGCGCGGGATCGGTTGGCTGGCTGGTGCAGCATGGCCTGGCGCTGCACCAGTTGATTGCCGGCATGGCCGTGACGGTGTTGGCCTGTGCGCTGATCGCGCTGTTCTTGTCCCGCGCCATGCGGGCCTCAGGAGTCTGAATTGATGAATTGGAACGAAAAGACAGCAGTTGTCTCGCTCAGTAGTGGTCTGGCACGCGGCGAGATCCGCAATGGCGTGGCCGTGTTCCGGGGGCTACCCTATGGCGAGCGCATCGCCCCTTCGAGCCGCCTGTCAGAACTCAGGGCACCCGCACCCTGGCAGGGTGAACGGGACGCGACTGGGCCGGCTGCGGTGTTCCCGCAGGCCAGGTCGCGGCTGGCCGCGGTAATGGGCGACGGCATCGACGCCAATGCGCAATCCGAGGATGCCTTCGTCCTCAGTGTCTGGGCAAGTGCCGAGGCGGAGTCAGCGCCGGTGTTCGTCTTCATCCACGGCGGCGGCTTCATGTCTGGCGGCGGCTCGGCAGCCTGGTATGACGGCGAACGGCTGGCGCGTGAAGGCCGCATGGTGGTGGTCAGCGTCAACTATCGTCTTGGCGCGCTGGGGCACTACGTGGAGGGCGGCGACACGGCCAGCGGCAACCGGCCGGTACGCGACCTGCTCCACGCCCTGGCGTGGGTGCAGCGGCATATCCACGAGCTTGGCGGCGATCCTGCCGCGGTGACGGTGGGCGGCCAGTCCGCCGGCGCCTGGTATGCCTGGCTGCTGGGCATCAGCCCCGCCGCGCGCGGCCTGCTGCGCCGGAACCTGCTCTTCAGCCTGCCGGCCCTGCCACCGCAGACACCCCAGGAGGCCCGTGCCACCAGTGAGGCGTTCCGCGCGCACGCCAACGGCCTCCGGTTTGATTCGATGCCGGTTGCCGCGGTGTTGGCGGCTCAGGGCGAACTGATGCGCTCACTCGCAGGTTTCGGGGAGATTGCGGTTGGCTTCCGTCCGGTGGAGGAAGAGGGTCTGGTGCCCGGCTGGCTCTTCGATATGCCGCGCGCGGCCGCGGCCGCGCATGTCGACGCGACGCTGCTCGGTTTCACGGCTGAGGAAAACACGGCGTTCCTGTGCGCGCAGCCGATGGTGGCCGGCGCCAGCGAAGCCAGGGTCCGGGCCTGGTTCGACCGTGCCTTCGGCGCACAGGCCGGGCACATTTACGACCGGCTCGCCGCGGCACGTGCCACCCCCACGCCCTACACGCAACTGGTCGACGGCAGCAGCTACAAAGTCTTCGTGGCCGGCTCGGAGCAGATCGCCGGCGCCTTCAGCGCCTGCGGCATACCGGTGTTTCCATATCGCTTTGCCGTGCAGAGCCAGGTTCCCGGCCTGATGAGCCCGCATTGCATGGAGTTGCCATTCCTGTTCGGCAACCGGTCGGCGTGGGCCGACGCACCGATGGTCATGGAAGTACCGGAGCCGGTATTCGAACGCGTTGGCGCCGCGTTCCGGAACGCCATTGTCGGGTTCGTCCGCGATGGCAAGCCAGGACCGGCACAGTCATGGCCGGCGTTCGTCGCGGCGGCGCCGCAACTCGCGGAGTTCCGCGAGGACGGCCTGGCAATGCAGCCCTGGCAGCCGCTGTCGCCGGGATCCGGCGCTACGCCCTCCTGATGTCGCGGCACCGAGCCGGCGCACTCGGCGCCGGCCGGTCAGAACTTGGGAATGCGCAGCGTCTTGCTGACCATCAGCGTGCCCGACAGCGCGAACAGCAGCACCAGCGGATGCAGCACCGTGGGGCCCAGCACCCACGCGCCGCCCGGCAGCTCGCCGCCCAGCTGGCCTTGCCAGGCGCACCATGCCAGCACCGCGGTCAGCAGCACGCTGGTCGGGATTGGCGTACCTTCGAAGTAGGCTACCTTGCCGCTGTCGCTGCCCTCGGCCAGCGATTCGGCGGTGACGTTAAAGCGCGCCAGCCGGCTCACGCCGCAGCAGACGAAGTAGATCAGCACGGCCAGGTCCCAGCCGCCGCGCATGCCGGCGGCAAAGGCCAGCGTGGCCGGCCCGACGCCGAACGAGATCACGTCGGCCAGCGAATCCAGCTCGCGCCCCAGCGCCGAATGCGCATGGCGCCAGCGCGCGATGCGGCCGTCCAGCACATCGAAGATAAAGGCCAGCGGCGCCAGCGCCGCCGCCGTGTAGAAATGCGACAGCTGCTGGTCGGCCACGTAGAACATGGCGAAGAACACCGACCCCATGCCGCAGGCCGCGTTGCCCAGCGTAAAGACATCGGCCAGCTGCAGCTCGCGCAGCATCGAGAAATGGCGGGGACGTTCCGGCCGGGTGCTCATGGTGCGCGCTTACAGGACCTTGGCCACGTGGTGCACGTTAGGCGGCGCGGCAAAGGTTTCGCCCACCAGGGCGCGCCATTGCTGGAACTCGGGCGACTCGCGGAAATGGACCATATGGTCTTCCACCGTCTCCCATTCCACCACCAGCGTGTAGTGTTCCGGCTGCTCGATCGAGCGGAACAGCTGCACGCCGTGGCAGCCGCGCGAGCGCAGGAACAGCGGCGTGGCCTGGCTCACGCCCTGCTCCAGCTGCTTGTCCATGCCGGGCTTGATGGTGAGTTGTGCGATTTCCTTGATCATGGCGGTTTTACCAATGGAGTGGATGCCGGGGCACCGGCGGGTGTCTGCTACCTTAGCACGATCGCGGGGCCGCGTGCCTGCTGCAAGCATTCCGTTACACGCGGCGGTTAGCATCGTCCACCCTGCCACTACCTGCCGATAACGCCATGCGATTGTTTCTGCGCAAGCGCCACCTCGCCCGGGCCGTATTGCCCGCCCTCGCCTTGACCTGCCTGGCAGGCGCGCATGCTGCATCGCAGCCATGCGGCACGCCTGCGACGCCGATTGCCGAGATCCAGGGTGCCGCCGCGGCGTCACCGCTCGCGGGCAGCGTGGTGGAGGTAGAGGCCATCGTCACCGCGGACTTCAGCGGCGATGGCGGCCTGCGCGGCTTCTTCCTGCAGACCGCGGACGCGCAACGCCTGCACCGGCCCGGTGTGTCGGAAGGCCTGTTCGTCTATGCGCCGCGCACCACGGCACGCGCCGGCGACATGGTGCGCGTGTCCGGAAGGGTCGAAGAGAAATTCGGGCAGACGCAGCTGGTGCTGTCCGGCCCGCTGGCGGTGTGCGCGCGCGGCATGGCGGTGACGCCGCAGACGCTGACCTTGCCGGTCGCCGGCGAATCCGGTCTTGCCGCGCGTGAAGGCATGCTGGTGCGCCTGCCGCAGACGCTGACGGTTGCCGACACCCATGAACTTGGTCGCTATGGCACCTTGGCGCTGAGCGACGGCCGGTCCATCGCACCGACGCAACAGGCACTGCCTGGCACCGCCGCGCGGCAAGCCGCCGCCGCCAACGCCCGCAACCGGCTGTTGCTTGACGATGGCTCGACGCGCCAGTATCCCGCCGCGGTGCCCTACCCGCCACCGCGCCTGGCCGCGGACCATCCGGTGCGTGCCGGGGACACGGTCAGCGGCGTCCAGGGGGTGCTGGAAAAACGCCACGGGCAGTGGCGCCTGCAGCCCGTGCCCGGTGCCAACGCGCCGGTGTTCCAGGCCACCAACCCGCGCCGCGGCGCGCTGCCACGACATCCGGCCACCACGCTGCGCGTGGCCGCCTTCAACCTGCAGAACTACTTCAACGGTGACGGCCAGGGCGGCGGCTTCGATGCCCCCGGCAACCGCGGCGCGCAGGGCGCCGAGGCGCTGGCGCGCCAGCAAGCCAAGCTGCTCGCCGCGCTGCGGGGGCTGGATGCGGACGTGATCGGCGTGATGGAGGTAGAAAACGACGGCCACGGCCAGTACAGCGCGATCCGCCAGCTGGCCGCGCGGCTCGGGCCGGACTGGCGCGTGCTCGACCCCGGCACGCCGGCGCTTGGCAGCGATGCCATTGCCGTCGGCCTGCTGTACAACGCCCGCACCGCCGTGCCCGCCGGGCGCGCGGCCACCACCTGGCTGGGCGAGCGCAGCCGCCAGCCGCTGGCCGGCACCTTCCGCGCGACGGCTGGCGGCGCGCCGGTCACGGTCGTGGTCAATCATTTCAAATCCAAGACGTGCACCGAAGCCAGCGGCGCGCAGGCCGACCAGGGCGATGGCCAGGGTTGCTGGAATCCCGCGCGCGTGCAGGCCGCCCAGGCGCTGGCCGAATGGCTGGGCGCAACGCCGACGGGCGTGCCCGGCGCGGGCGTGCTGGTGATCGGCGACCTGAACAGCTATGCGATGGAAGACCCCGTGCGCGTGCTGGCGCGCCACGGCTATGCCGACATGGTCGCGAAATTCGCTGGGAAGCCGGCCTACAGCTACGTCTACAAAGCCCAGGCCGGCTATCTCGATCATGTGCTTGCCGATGCCGTCGCGGCCCGGCATGTCATGGCCGTGCATGCCTGGCATATCAATGCCGACGAGCCCCCGGCCTTCTCCTACACTCCGGCGCCGGGTGCGCCTGCGGTGCCGGGCCACTACGCGCCCGACCCCTACCGTTCGTCAGATCACGACCCCCTGGTGGTCGACTTCGCCAGCAGCCCCCGCGCCAGGTAAAGCACCACCAGCAGGTTGGCTGCCGCCAGCGTGCCATGCAGCCAGCTGGGGTGGACCAGGGCCTCGTACAGCTCCAGCGGAATGTAGATGCCGCCGGACCACACCCCGATCCAGTTGCCCCATGCAAGCCCGCGCCAGAGCCCGTACGCTTCGGCAAAGCGCATCAGCGCATAGACCGCGGCAGAGCCGCCGATGGCCCACAGGCGGGCGTTGTCGGGATGCGCAAGCAAGGACAGGAAAATGGTGGGATAGCGGCTGGCCGGGTTGACGTGAATGCGCTGGATGATGGCTTCCGCCAGCGCCTGGGCGTCGCGGTGCAGCAGTGCGGCCAGGCCCAGGCCGGCCACGATCACCAGCAAGCCCTTGGCGGCCTCGAACAATGCGATGCCCCTCAGGCCCAGTGCGCCCTGCTTTGCCATGCGGTGTCCCCGGTCGATGCAAGAATTGCAAAGCCGGTATTGTGCAACACCCGCAGGCAATGCCGCAGCTTGCGTAGCGCCGGTACGCTTTCAACGCCCGTATTCGCGCTCGCGCATCGGCCCGTCGGCATCGATGCCGCCGCTGGCGGCAATGGGGCCGTCCACGGTCAGCGGGCCGGCCACGCTCAGGTCGCCCCTGACCACCATGTCGCCATGCACCGTCACCGGGCCGTTGAAGACCTTGAGATAGCCGCCGCCGTACGGCAGCCCCCGCGCGCTGGCGGGTCCGGTGAAGTACGCGGCGGTAAGCGGGCCGCTGGAATAGACGTGTCCGGCGACAACCAGCTTGCCGTGCACGGTCAGCGGCCCCTGCACCTGCGCCGAACCGCCGATGGTGATCGGGCCGGATTCATGCGGCTGGGCGCGCAGCGGGCCGGCCACGGCCAGCAGTGCCAGCGCCCCGGCCGCCGCCAGCCGCCACCACGGCCCACGGGCATCGAGGCGAAGCATTCGGTGCGACATGATGTAGCCTCCGGCCGCACCGCGTCCTAGCGCTGCAGCTTCTGGTAAGTGCCGATCAACTCTGCGGTGGCCAGGATATGGCCCCGCATCGCCCGCTCCAGCGCCGCCTTGTCAGGCATCCCCAGGTCCGGCAACGCCGCATTCAGCGCGTAGAGCTTGAAGAAGTAGCGGTGCCGGCCGATCGGGGGGCATGGGCCGCCATAGCCGGCGCGGTGCCAGTCGTTCAGCCCGTCGCGCGTGCCGGCGGGCAGTCCGGCCTTGCCGATGTCCGCCGGCAGCGACTCGGCATGGGCCGGCAGGTTGTAGAGCAGCCAGTGGACCCAGGTCATCTTCGGCGCGGCGGGGTCGGGTGCATCGGGATCGTCGACGATCAGCGCCAGACTGGCCGTGCGGGGCGGCAGGCCGGTCCAGGCAAGCGGCGGGGAAATATCGGCGCCTTCACAGGTGTGCTCTGCGGGGATCTCGCCACCCGCGGCGAATGCGGTCGATTGCAGCTGGAACGGCATACGGGCCTCGCTGGACGCATTGAGGGATGGCTCCAACTTAGGCCGGATCGGTGCCCCGCGCAAGGCGATGGCGGCAGCGGGCGCCTCCAGCAGCGCCTTGAGCCGGCGCACGGCTTCGGTGGACTCGGCCTGGACGCGCTCGCGCAGCATCAGGCGGTTGATCAGCGCAAAGAGCAGCGTAGGCGACCGGTAGCGGAACTCCCGCTCTATGCGCGTGCGTTCGGCTGACGGGGTCAGCGACGGCGTCATGGCGGGCGTAAGCCGGTAGGTGATGGTGCCGACCCTGCGCCCGTCGGCCACGCCCTCGATCGACCACGTGCGCGGCCGCTGGCTTTCGATAACGGTCCAGACCACCGCGCCACCGCGCTGCGCGACCATGAAGGT
This sequence comes from Cupriavidus sp. GW821-FHT07C08, assembly GCF_059419025.1. Classification (NCBI taxonomy): domain Bacteria; kingdom Pseudomonadati; phylum Pseudomonadota; class Betaproteobacteria; order Burkholderiales; family Burkholderiaceae; genus Cupriavidus; species Cupriavidus sp. GW821-FHT07C08. The sequence goes on along the minus strand of NZ_JBWKQZ010000035.1, from coordinate 37,856 downwards.
CTCGGTCACGCGCTCGCCCTGCCCCAGCGGATGATCGGTCGCTCCCGCCACCCCAAGCGAGGCCGGATGCCATTCTGGCCAGTGCCGCGGCGTCGACACGTAGTCGAACACCTGGCCTGGCGGGCGGGCAATCACCACCTCGTCATGGATGGCGGTGCGGTCGGACCAGGGCAGCGGCGCCAGCAGCATGCCCACGGTGATCGCGGCGAAGATCAGTCCCCAGAACGGTTTCCTGTGTCGAACAAGCATGGCGGCGGGACAGGACGCATCCGGGGCGCACCCGTGGCATCCCGTACGCATGGCGCGATGCTTCCAGTGTAGTGACTGGGAAGCATCGCGCCAGTCCCGCCCTGGCTCAGCGTGCCTGGGAGGCCGGCGCGACCCCGGCCGCCGGCGCCGGCACAGCCGCCACCGTCTCCGGCAGCGGGCCCCAGCCACCGCCCAGCCGGCGGATCAGCGACACCGTTGCCGCAGCCCGCAGGCCAGCCACCTGGTTGGCCTCGCGCTGCGACTGCAGCACGGTGCGGTCGGCATCGATCACCGTCAGGTAATCGACCGCGCCGGCGTCATAGCGGCTGCGCGAGATCCGCGCCGCGCGCCGGGCGCCGCCAAGTGCGCCGTCCAGCGCGCCGGCCTGCTGGCTGAGCCAGCGCACGTCCGCCAGGCTGTCTTCCACCTCGCGGAACGCCACCAGCACGGTCTGCCGGTAGCCGGCCACGGTTTCCTCGTGCGCGGCACGGGCACCAGCGAGGTTGGCGCTGTTGCGGCCGCCATCGAACACGGTCTGTGCGATGGTGGAGCCGATCAGCGGCCCCAGCATCCAGGTGCGCGACGACCACTTGAACAGGTTCGACAGGTCCGCCGATTCAAAGCCGAACAGCCCGGTCAGCGTGATGCGCGGGAAGAACGCCGCCTTGGCCACGCCGATGCGCGCGTTGGCCGCGGCCATCTGGCGTTCCGCCGCGGCGATGTCGGGACGGCGCTCCAGCAGTTCGGACGGCAGCCCGGCGGGAACCGCGATCGGCGCGGCGTCGAACGGGCGCGCCGGCAGCGAGAATGCCGCCGGCGGCACGCCGGTCAGCACCGCCAGCGCATGCTCCTGGTTGGCGCGGCGGCGCTCGATGCCGGCCAGGTCCGCGCGCGCGGTGCCGAGTTCAGCTTCGGCACGGGCGGGATCGAGGTCGGTGGTTTCACCGGCGTCATAGCGCTTCTTCAGCAGCGACAACGCGTCCTCGCGCAGCCTGATGGTGGCGTTGAGCAGGTCGCGCTCGCTGTCCAGCGTGCGCAGCGCAAAGTACGCCTGCGCCACGTCGGCCTGCAGCGCCAGTTGCACCGAGCGGTACAGGTCCTCCGCGGCCTCGCCTTCGGCGCGGGCGGCGTTGACGCTGGACGCGACGCGGCCGAACAGGTCGAGCTCATAGCTGGCGAAGGCGCGTGCCTTCAGCACCGTCTGCGGCGACACCCGCGTGCCGTCGGGCAGACCCTGCGAGGCCGCCGACGGCTGGCTGCGCGTCGGGTCCAGCCCGACGCTCAGTTGCGGGTAGAGGTCCGCCTCAGTGGCGCCTGTGAAGGCGCGTGCCTGCTTCAGGCGGGCAGCGGCAATCGCCAGATCCTGGTTGGAACTGCCAGCCGCGTCGATCAGGCGGTCCAGTTCGGCATCGCCGAAGATCTTCCACCATTCGCCGCGATGCTGGCCTTCGGCCGGCGTTGCGGTCTTCCATTGCGCGCCTTCGGCCTGGGCGGCCTCGGCCTCCTTGAAGGCCGGCACGGTGGCCGTTTCGGGCACCTTGTAAGTCGGGGCCAGCGAGCAACCCGCAAGGACCAGCGCTGCGGCCAATGTCGCCAGCTTAGGCAGCTTAGGCAGCTTAGGCAGCCAGTTTGTTGTCAAAAATGCAGGGGCATTCATGTTGATCACCATTATTCAGCCGATGCAGTCAGTTGCGCGCTTTGCTCTTGCGTGGCCGCGCGGCGCTGGCCGCGCGTGGCCAGCAGGCGCAGCGCCACATAGAACACCGGCGTCAGGAACAGCCCGAAGAAGGTCACGCCGAGCATGCCCGCGAACACCGCCACGCCCATGGCATGGCGCATCTCGGAGCCGGCGCCGGTGGAAATCACCAGCGGTACCACGCCCATGATGAAAGCGAACGAGGTCATCAGGATCGGGCGCAGGCGCAGGCGGCTGGCTTCGATCGCGGCCTGCACCACGGTGCGGCCGTGATGCTCCAGCTCGCGCGCAAACTCCACGATCAGGATCGCGTTCTTCGCTGACAAGCCCACCAGCACGATGAAACCGATCTGCGTGAAGATGTTGTTGTCCCCACGCGTGAGCCACACCCCGGTCATCGCCGCCAGCAGGCTCATCGGCACGATCAGGATCACCGCCAGCGGCAGCGTCAGGCTTTCATACTGGGCAGCCAGCACCAGGAACACCAGCAGCACGCACAGCGGGAAGATCCACACCCCCGCATTGCCGGCCAGGATGTCCTGGTAGGTCAGCTCGGTCCATTCGAACTTCATGCCCTTGGGCAGCGTCTCGGCGGCAATGCGCTCAGCCGCGGCCTGGGCCTGGCCCGACGAGAACCCGGGCGCGGGCCCGCCGTTCATGTCAGCGGCGGTAAAGCCGTTGTAGCGCACCACGCTGTCCGGACCAAAGCCTTGCTTGACCTGCACCAGCGACGACAGCGGCACCATGTCGCCGGCGGCGTTGCGCGTCTTCAGCTGCAGGATGTCCTCGGCATGGGCGCGGAACGGCGCGTCTGCCTGCACCTTGACCTGGTAGGTCCGGCCGAACTTGTTGAAGTCGTTGACATAGGCCGAGCCCAGGTAGGTCTGCAGCGTGTCGAACACCTCGGTCACCGGCACGCCCAGCTGCTTGGCCTTGACGCGGTCCAGCTTGACGTCGAGCTGCGGCACGTTGACCTGGTAGTTGCTGAAGATGCCGGTCAGCTCGGGCGTGGCGCGCGCCTTGTTAGCAAACGCGTTGGTGGCCTCGAACAGCGCGTCATAGCCAAGCGCGGCACGGTCCTCGATCATCAGCTTGAAGCCGCCGATGGTGCCCAGGCCCTGCACGGGCGGCGGCGGGAACACCGCGATAAAGGCATCCTGGACGGCCGCGTACTTCTGGTTCAGGTCGGCCGCGATCGCCGCGCCGGACAGCTCCTTGGTCTTGCGCTCCTCGAACGGCTTGAGCGTGGCGAACACGATGCCGGCGCTCGGGCTGTTGGTGAAGCCGTTGATCGACAGGCCCGGGAAGGCCACCGCCGATTCCACGCCCGGATGCTTGAGCGCGATGTCGCTCATCTTGCGGATCACGTCCTCGGTGCGGTCCAGCGTGGCGCCGTCCGGCAGCTTGGCAAAGCCCACCAGGTACTGCTTGTCCTGCGCCGGCACAAAGCCCTTGGGCACCAGCTGGAACACGCCCCAGGTCAGCGCCAGCATCACCGCGTAGATCCCGAATACCGAGCCCTTGCGGCGGATCACGCCCTTCACGCCACGGCCATAGCTTTCAGCGCTGCGGCCGAAGAAGCGGTTGAAGCGCTTGAAGAAGCCGCCGAATACGCGGTCCATCCAGCGCGACAGCCAGTCCTTGGGCGCATCATGGCTCTTGAGCAGCAGTGCCGACAGCGCCGGCGACAGCGTCAGCGAGTTGAACGCCGAGATGATGGTCGAGATCGAGATGGTCAGCGCAAACTGCTTGTAGAACTGGCCGGTCAGGCCCGTCATGAAGGCCAGCGGCACGAACACGGCGATCAGCGTCAGCGCGATGGCGATGATGGGGCCGCTGACTTCGCGCATGGCCTTGTAGGTGGCTTCCTTCGGCGTCAGCCCCTCTTCGATATTGCGCTCGACGTTCTCCACCACCACGATCGCATCGTCCACCACGATACCGATGGCCAGCACCAGCCCGAACAGCGACAGCGCGTTGATCGAGAAGCCGAACGCATGCATCAGCCCGAAGGTACCGACGATCGACACCGGCACCGCCAGCAGCGGGATGATCGACGCGCGCCAGGTCTGCAGGAACAGGATCACCACCAGCACCACCAGCGCGATGGCCTCGAACAGCGTATGCGTCACCGCCTCGATCGAGTGGCGCACGAACTGCGTGGGGTCATAGACGATGCTGTAGTCGATCCCGTCCGGGAAGTTCTGCTTCAGCTCTTCCATGGTCTTGCGCACGTCATCCGAGATCTGGATGGCGTTGGAGCCCGGCGCCTGGAAGATGGGGATGGCCACCGCCGGCTTGTTGTCCAGCAGCGAGCGCAGCGCGTATTCCGACGCGCCCAGCTCGATGCGGGCAACGTCCTTCAGGTAGGTGACGGCACCGTCGGCGGAAGTGCGCACGACGATGTCGCCGAACTCCTCCACCGTGCTCAGGCGGCCCTGCGCATTGACCGACAGCTGCAGGTCCGCGCCCGGCAGCGCCGGCGACTGGCCGATCACGCCGGCCGCCACCTGAACGTTCTGCTCGCGGATGGCCTTGACCACGTCGCTGGTGGCAAGCTGGCGCTCGGCCATCTTCTCGGGGTTCAGCCAGACGCGCATGGCGTAGTCGCCCGAGCCGAACAGCTGCACCTGGCCCACGCCCTGCAGGCGCGCCAGCCGGTCCTTGACGTTGATCACCGCGTAATTGCGCAGGTAGGTCATGTCATAGCGGTCGTTGGGCGAGACCAGGTGGACCACCATGGTCAGGTCCGGCGAGCTCTTGACCGTGGTGATGCCCAGCCGGCGCACGTCTTCCGGCAGGCGCGGCTCGGCCTGCGAGACGCGGTTCTGCACCAGCTGCTGGGCCTTGTCCGGGTCGGTGCCGAGCTTGAAGGTCACGGTCAGCGTGAGCAGGCCGTCGCTGTTGGACTGCGAAGACATGTACAGCATGTCCTCGACGCCGTTGATCTGCTCTTCCAGCGGCGAAGCCACGGTCTCGGCAATCACCTTGGGGTTGGCGCCCGGAAACTGCGCGCGCACCACCACCGACGGCGGCACCACTTCCGGGTACTCCGAGATCGGTAACTTGAACATCGATATGGCGCCAATCAGGAAGATCAGCACCGACAGCACCCCCGCGAAGATGGGGCGGTCGATAAAGAATTTAGAGAGATTCATCTTGGTCTCTGCCTGCGTTGGCGTAGCGGCTCCCCTGGCGGCCCGCCGAAGCGGGCGCCATCCACATACGGGGAGCGCTGGAGTTGTCTGGCTGTGCTGGTTGCTCGGGTCCGGGGATCAGATCACGGGCTTGCCGTCGTCGCCTTCGGCACTGGCCTTGCCGCTGGCGGCCTGCTTGCGGTCGGGCGTGGTGCCGCGCGGTTCCAGTTCGCTGCGGAAGGCCATGGCCACCGGCTTGGGCTGGACCGTGTCGCCCGGGCGCACGCGCTGCAGGCCATTGACGACGATGGTCTCGCCCGGCTTCAGGCCCTTGCGCACCACGCGCAGGCCGTCATGGTTGGGCCCCAGTTCCACTTCGCGGTAGACCAGCTTGTTGGTCTTGTCGACCACCAGCACGAACTTCTTGCCCTGGTCGGTGCCGACGGCGCGGTCATTGACCAGCACCGCCGCATGAGGCGCGCCGCCGCCCAGCTTGACCTTGGCGTACAGGCCCGGCAGCAGGCGCCCGTCTTCGTTCTGGAACACCGCGCGTACGCGGATGGTGCCGCTGCGCGGGTCCAGGCGGTTGTCGACCGACTGGATCTTGCCCTCATGCGGATTGCCGTCCTCGTTGGCCAGGCCCAGGTAGACCGGCAGGTTGGGCTGGCCACCGCCGGCACCCGGCGCGGTGTAGCGCAGGTAGCTCTGCTCGTCGATCTCGAAGCTGGCATAGACCGGCGACACCGACACCACCGTGGTCAGCGCCGGCGAGGCCGCGCCCGGTGCCACCAGATTGCCGACGGTGATCTCGGCGCGCGACACGCGCCCGGCCACCGGCGCGGTGATGCGGGTGTAGGCCAGGTTCAGGCGCGCGGTTTCCAGTTGCGCCTGCGCGGCGCGCACGTTGGCGCCGGTTTCGCGGGCAGCGTTGATGCGCTCGTCGAACTCGCGCTTCGAGATGGCGTTGTCATCCAGCAGCCGCTGGGCGCGCGTCTGTTCGCTCTGCGCATGGGCAGCACGCACCTGCGCCGCGGCCAGCGCGGCGTCGGCACGGGCCACTTCCGCGGCATAAGGACGCGGGTCAATCGTGAAGAGCGGATCGCCCTTCTTCACCAGCGCGCCCTCGCGGAAGTGCACGGCGTCAATGGTGCCGCCGACGCGCGGGCGGATCTCGACGCGCTCCACGGCCTCGATCCGTCCGGAGAACTCGTCCCACTCGGTGATGGTCTGGCCGACCACAGCGGCCACTTCAATCGCAGGCGCGGGCGGCGGGGTGTTGGCATGGGCTTCACCGCTATGCCACGGGCGCAAGATCGAGCCGGCCACGCCGGCGCCCAGCACCACGACGATGGCGAGGGCAATCAAAGTACGTCGTTTCTGCTGCTGCATTTCTCAAACTCCTGGATCGGGTTTTCTTCAACCGGAAAAGCAAATGGCCGAACGCCGCCTGCCGGTCCGCGTGGGCGGACCGGAACCATGGCCAAACTGATGGTCGGACTTAGGACCGCTTGCGTATTGCGGCGGTCCTGGCTCTGGCCGAAACAGAGCCGGCTGGCGGTTGTCTGGAGCGGCTCAGCCGGCGGGCTTGGCTCCAGGCCGGCTGGCGTTGGCGTCAGCGCGGCGTTCAGTCAGGGATGAGGTATCGTCGGCCGCGGCCAGACATCGCCGCAGGAACCGCGCACCTTCGTCGACCCATGCCTGACAGCTGTCATGGGCCTCTTCCACGCCGTCGCCGCAGGCGCCGGGCATGATCATGGCCTGGGCCGGGACACCGGCCTTGGCCAGGCGCCCGGCGAAGGCTTCGCCCTCGGCACGCAGCGCGTCGTATTCAGCCACCTGGACCAGCGTGGGCGGCAGCCCGGCCAGGCGCGAGGCCAGCGCCGGGGCGGCATACGGATGCACCGTATCCGCCGGCGTCGGCAGGTAGTCGCGATAGTTGTCGGCCAGGCGTCGCAGGGTGTCCATCGGCACCTGCCCGCCGTCGAACCCCGCGCAAGAGGCGTGCTGCAGGCACGGGTCCGTCACCGGGCGGATCAGCCATTGCCCGCGCGGTTGCGCGGTGCCACGGTCGCGCAGCATCTGCGCCAGCGCGATTGCCAGGTTGCCCCCGGCTTCCTCGCCCACCAGCGCAAAGCGGGTCTTGTCCAGCTTCAGCCGCCGGGCATTGCGCAGCACCCACTGCACCGTGCTGTGCGCGTCCTCCGGCGCCGCCGGGAACGGATGATCCGGCGCCAGCGAATACGCGGGCGTTACCACCACCGCCGGCACCGTGGTGGCCAGGTCCTGCACCAGCTTGCATGCGTGTTCCAGGCCGCCTTCGACGAAGCCGCCGGCATGCAGGTACACCAGCCAGGGCAGCAGCGCCGCGCCCTCGGCGCCCGGCGCCGGATAGCCCGCCGGGTAGCACACCCGCACCAGGATCTCGCGCCCGTCGCTGGTCACCGTATGCTCAGCCACGCGCGCCTGCCCCTGCCCGGCTGCCGTGGGGGCAGTGGCGGCGCTGGCTGCATCAGGGCGTTGGCCTGGCTTCTGGGACATGGCATTGGCGCACGAAAGAAACAATGCGCTTGAGTGTTGCGATGCAACGGATTATGGTGATTGACGAGGATGGGATAAAGCGAGAGATCGCCAATGCACTGTTCCGGGATTGGAATAATCGCAAACCGCCTCGTCATGCCACTGAAACTGCATATCCCCACGCATGACAAGGTCTTGGATTTTGTGATTCACTGCGGCTCTCGGCACGCGCGGCGGTCTGCCAGGCCGCTGCGCGCCCGATCAGAATCCATGCCGGAACCCGCGCCCAGCCAGCGCGCAGTCGCAGTAGCAGCCAGCCGGCAGACTCCCACAATAACAACCAGCATGGCCACGTGCGTCACAAGCGCGCGCGGCACGCCGTTCGGATCTATCGTCGGAACCTCATCATGGACCGTCTCGTATCAATGCAGGCATTCACCCGGGTCGTGGACGTCGGCAGCTTTGCGCGCGCCGCGGAATCGATGGACTTGCCCAAGGCCACGCTGACCCGCCTGATCCAGAACCTGGAAACCCACCTGGGCGTCAAGCTGCTGCACCGGACCACGCGCCGCATCAGCGTGACCAACGACGGCGCGGCCTATTACGAACGTTGCGTGCGCATCCTGGCCGATGTCGAGGAGGCCGAGCAGTCGCTGACGCGGCAGAACAACTCGCCGCGCGGCACGCTCTCGGTGGACACCACCGCGGGGCTGGCGCAGCTGGTGCTGGTGCCCCACCTGCATGAATTCTTCCAGGCCTACCCGGACCTGAAGCTGGACCTGACCATCAACGGCAAGCCGATCGACCTGCTGCAGGAAGGCGTGGACGTGGTGCTGCGCGTGGGCACGCCGGTGGAGGAATCGATGGTGGCCCGCCGCATCGGCCATGTGCAACTGGCGTTCTACGCCTCGCCGATCTACCTGAACCGCTTCGGCACCCCGCACGACCTGGCCGAGCTGGCCCAGCACAAGGCGGTCAATTTCCTGTCCAACCGCACCGGCCGTGAGATGCCGTGGCCCATGGCGCGCGGCATGGAGCGCAGCGAGGTGCTGCTGCCATCAGCCATTTCCACCAATGATGCCGATGTCTACATGGGCTGCGCGCTGGAAGGCCACGGCGTGGCACGGGTCTCGCGCGCCATGGCCGAGCCCTATGTGGCCAGCGGCCGGCTGGTGGAGATCATGACCGACTGGCAGACCGAAGAACTTCCGATCTCGGCGATGTATCCGCAGAACCGGCACCTGTCGGCCAAGGTGCGGGTGTTCGTCAACTGGGCGGCGGACCTGTTCTCGCGCCACCCGCACTTTGGTGCGGCACAGCAGCGGCTGGCGGTCGCGGCGTGATGGCGTGATAGGCTAGTGGCGTCAGTCTGGTGCGGCGTAGGACAAAACCGGAAATCGGCCTGGCGCCGGCCAGCCTATACTGTTTCTTCCGAAATCACGACAAGAAGAGGAGTCCGATGAAACAAGTGCTTACCCCCCTCGCAGCCTGCATTGCCGCGACCGTTGCACTGGCCGGCTGCGCCGGCTCCGGCAAGAGCTCCTCGTCTGCAGCCAGCGCGTCCGGCACCAGCACCAGCGCCAGCGCCAGCACCAGCACCAGCGCCAGGGCGACGGCCACGCTCCAGCCCAAGAGCGGCACCAATACCGCCGGCACCGTGAACTTCCAGCAGCAGCCGGGCGGCGTGATGATGACCGCCGCGATCACCGGCCTGCCGCCCAGCTCCGTGCACGGCTTCCACGTCCATGAGAAGGGCGACTGCTCGGCGCCTGACGCGATGAGCGCGGGCGGCCATTTCAACCCGACCGGTAAGCCCCACGGCCAGATGACCATGCCCGACCACCACGCCGGCGACATGAACAACGTCACCGCGGACGCCAACGGCAACGTGCGCGTCAGCATGCTGCTGCCGGACCTGACCGTTGGCACGGGCGCCAACGGCGTGATCGGGCGCGCGGTGGTAGTGCACAAGGATCCGGACGACTACAAGACGCAGCCGACCGGGAATGCGGGCGGGCGGATTGCTTGCGGGGTGGTGGCGGCTTCGTGATCGCGTCACAAACGGCCGGCGGGCTTTGACAAACCCGCCGGTGTTCTCACTCGGCAGCGACAATCACTCGCTGCCTCCACGGCATGGCAACATGACGGCATTGCCGTAACGACCGGGCCCCGCGAGGGGTCCGCCAAGACCGCCAAGACCGCCATGCCATCGCCGACAGACGCCGCGTTCGCCCCCCACCGCCGACTGCGCGCGAATTCGCTACTGCTGTGCTGCGCCGCCCTGCTCGGCGGCTGCGCCTTGCCGCCGCTGGATCACCGCACCGAGTCCTCTGCGCTGACGCCCGCCGAATCCCAGGCCACGCCGCTGGGCCAGGCGGTGGCTGGCGAAGTGGCGCGCCATCCGGGCCTGAGCGGCATCCATCCGCTCGAGAATGCCTACGCCGCCTTTGCCGCGCGCGTGCATCTGGCGCGCACCGCGCAGCGCACGCTTGACGTCCAGTACTACATCTGGCGCGACGACCTGACCGGCACCCTGTTGCTGGAAACGTTGCATGAAGCCGCCGACCGCGGCGTGCGCGTGCGCCTGCTGCTGGACGACAACGGCATCGCCGGCATGGACGAATTGCTGGCGGCCATGGACGCGCATCCGCAGGTCGAGGTGCGGATCTTCAACCCGTTTGTGATCCGCCACCCCAAGACGCTCAATTTCCTCACGGATTTCCGGCGCCTGAACCGGCGCATGCACAACAAGTCCTTCACCGCCGATGGCGTCGCCACCATCATCGGCGGGCGCAATATCGGCGACGAATACTTCGGCGCCACCAATGGCGTGCTGTTTGCCGACCTCGACGTGATCGCCGTCGGTCCCGCCGCCGGCGACGTGGCGCACGATTTCGACCGCTACTGGTCCAGTGCGTCGGCCTACCCGGTGGACCGGCTGGTGCCGCCGGTCAGCGTCGAACGGCTGCAGGCGCTGGCCAGCAATGCCCGCGCCGTCGAGCAGAACCCGGCTGCCACCGCCTACCTGACCGCGGTGCGCGACCTGCCCGACGTGCAGCGGATGCTGGACGGCAAGCTGCAGTTCCAGTGGGCAAAAACGCGCATGGTCAGCGACAACCCCGCCAAGGCGCTCGGCGAGGCGTCGCGCAACACCCTGGTGGCGCACCAGCTGCGTGAAATCCTGGGCGATCCGCAGCGCGAGCTTGACCTGGTCTCGCCCTACTTCGTGCCGTCGACTGGCGGCACGTCCTATTTCGCCGACATGGCAAAGCGCGGCGTGGCAGTGCGAGTGCTGACCAATGCGCTGGAAGCCACCGACGTGACCGCCGTGCATTCGGGCTATGCCAAGCGGCGCAAGGCGCTGCTGGAAGCCGGCGTGGACCTGTATGAGCTGCGGCGCTCGGCCGCGCCCGGCAAGAAGGAAGAGCGCGCCGGGCCCTTCGGCAGCTCGGGCTCCAGCCTGCACGCCAAGACCTTTGCCGTCGATGGCACCCGGGTCTTCGTGGGCTCGTTCAATTTCGACCCGCGCTCGGCCACGATCAACACCGAACTGGGCTTCGTCATCGACAGCCCGGAGCTGGCTGGCCGGATCGAATCCACCTTTGCCAGCGTGGTGCCGAGCGCGGCCTACCAGGTCAGGCTAGATGAAACCGGCAAGCTGTACTGGCTGGAACGGCGCGACGACGAAGTCATCCGCCACGACACCGAGCCGAACACCAGCTGGTGGCGCCGGCTAAGCATCTGGTTCATGTCGATTCTGCCGATCGAGTCGATGCTGTAGAACGGGTTCCCGGGAGCGCGGCCGGTCAGATCTGGTCGAGCAGGCTGCGCACCACATCGGCCAGCCGGCCGGCGCGCTGGCGCCCCTTGGTGTCCAGCGCCATGCCGCTGCCGCCGGCCAGCGCCTTCAGGCCAAACAAGGCATCGCCAACGTCGCGCCAGGCCGGGTAATCGGCATGGATTCTTTCCAGCGCGGCGGCGCCGGCGGCCACCTGCGCGGGTGCGGGCGTACGGCCGGCGGCCAGGTCTTCCAATACCGTGGCCGCATCCAGCAAGCCTTTGCGGTTCATCTCCGTCTCCCCCTGCAATCTCTCTTTTGTCATGGCCGCCGCATGCGGGCAGCCATGACACTGTAGCAGGCTTGCCGGGAGAGGCAACCAGGCGCTGGCAACGCAGGCCTGGCGGCGCCGCCTCAGTTGCGCCCGATATCCTGCAGGATGCGGGTCATCAGGTACAGGCGCGGCACGATCGAGTCCAGTTCGATGTACTCGTCGCGGGCGTGATAGCCGAAGCCGGCCAGCCCGAAGCTTTCCACTACCGCGGGCTTGCCCGAGCGCGCGGCATAGCTGGCGTCAGTGGCGCCGCCGGTGCCTTCGGCCAGGGCCAGCGTGCGGCCGTCCAGCTCAGCGTAGATCTCCTGCGCGCGCTTGGCCAGCGCGCGGCCGCGCGCGTCGGCCACGAACGGCGGACGGCCCTCTTCCATCGTCACCGTGGTCTGCGTCTCCGGCACCAGCTGGCCGGACTTGACCTTGTCCTGCAGCGCCACCTTCAGCTTCTCGGCGGCGCCGGCCGCGGTGGTGCGCACATCGCCGTAGGCGACAGCGCTTTCCGGGATCTGGTTGCGCACCGTGCCGGCCTGCGCCTGGGTCCAGTTCAGCTGCGAGCCCGGCACCAGGCTGGCGGTGTCGCGCGTCTGCTGCAGCTGGTGGGCGAGTTCGATCAGCGCATTGCGGCCGCGCTCCGGCGCGGCGCCGGCGTGGGATGCGCGGCCCTTGACCTGCATGGTGGCAGTGGCAGTGCCAGAGGCACCCAGCAGCAGCGACTCGGCCTTGACCACATCCTTGGCCGCGGTGGGCTCGCACGACAGCACCACGTCGTGCTGCGCGGCCAGCGCGGCAATGGCTTCGCCGGAGCCGACCGAGCCGACCTCTTCGTCAGGGTTGAACAGCACCGTGATCTGCGCGTAGTCGCGCCAGCCCTGGTTCTTCAGGATCTCCAGCGAATGCAGGATCACGGCGATGCCGCCCTTGTCGTCGGCAATGCCCGGCCCGTAGAGCCGGTTGCCTTCCTCGCGGATGGGCTGCGTGGCCAGCGTGTTTTCCGGGTACACCGTGTCCATGTGGGCGATCAGCATGATGCGGCGCTTGCCGGTACCGGTGAAGGTGGCCTTGACCATGGTGCCCGGGCCCTTGGTGACGGGCATGCGTTCAACCTTCGCGCCCAGCGCCTGCAGGCGCTTCTCGGTATAGCCGGCCATCTGCGCCAGCCCCTTCGCGTTGGCGCTGCCGGATTCGATCGTCACCATCTCCTTGAGCGACTGCACCAGCGCGGGCTGGGCCGACTGCGCGGCGGACAGCAGCGCGGCATCGGGCTGGGCGGCACTGGCCAGGGTACCGGCCCCGGCAAGCGTCAGGGCGGCGGCAACGGCAACGTGGCGAACGGAAAACGGCATGGAATCTCCTCGGATTGGTCTTGTTGGTGCCATGCCCCGGCGCACGGGCGGCGCCGCGGCACAACGGCACGATGCTAGCCCTTGCCAGAACCTTAGGGGAGGATCAATATCGCCAATCCGGATGCCGATCCCGCCACGGCATCCTGCCAACTCTTCGCGCCATGCACCCGACCACGCCCCCAGGCATGCCCGCCGCCATCGAGCCGCCGTCACAGAACATCCCGCTGCATGTCCGCCTGCTATGGCTGCCGCAAGCCATGCCGGGCAGCCTGTTCACCACGCTCGACGTGCTCCGCACCGTGGCCGGCGTCGCCAGCCTGCAGCGGCCCGACGCCGCGCCCACGCTGAGCTGGCAGCTGTGCGGCAGCAACGGGCGCACGCTGGCGGCGGACCTGCCGGGGCTGGTGTCCTCCACCCGGCGCGCACGGGCCGCGGAGCGCCGCACGCTGCTGGTGATCCCGGCCCTGCTGGCCAGCAATGCGCTGCAGCTGGGCGAGATCGTGCAGCGCGATGCCGCGGCGCTGCGCCTGGTGGAACGCCATGCGCAGGCCGGCGGCTGGATCGCGGCGTGTTCGTCGGGGATGGTCTTTCCGCTGCAGCTGGGGCTGCTCGACGGCGCCAGGACCGGCGCGCCGTGGATGTACCAGAGCTGGATGATGCGCCAGTATCCGCATTGCGACCTGGGCAGCGACCAGGCCATGAGCGTGCACCAGCGTGTGTTCTCGTGCGTGGCGCCGGCGCTGCAGGTGGAATTCATGCTGCGCGTGCTGGGCCACCTGCACGACCCGGACCTGGCACAGGCGGCGTCGCGGCTGATGCTGTTCCAGCCCGAGCGCCAGCGCAGCGTGCCGGCGCTGGTGTCGCAACGCTGGCTCAGCCGCACCGCCGACAGCCCGGTGTATCGCGCCATCCAATGGCTGCAGGAACATGTGTCCGAGCCCTACAAGCTGGCCGCGGTGGCCCAGGCGGCCGCGGTCAGCGAACGCACGCTGCTGCGGCATTTCCGTCAGGTCACCGGGCTGAGCCCGCTGGACTACCTGCACACGCTGCGCGTGGAGCGCGCGCGCATGCTGCTGGAAGTCACGCTGCACGGCACGCAGGGCATTGCCGAAGCCTGCGGCTACAGCGACGCCGCCGCGTTCCGGCGGCTGTTCCAGCGCACCACGGGCATGTCGATGTCAGACTATCGCGCCCGCTTTGCACTGCGGGCGCGGCGGCGCTACTGGCGCATGGAAGATGCGGCAGTACGGCGCGGCACCGGGGAGTGACCGCGCCCAGGGCAGCGCTCAGGTGCGCAAGGCGATGTGGTTGACCACGTTCTCCACGCCCTGCACGTACCATGCGTCGCGCTCGGCCTGGCGCCGCGTGTCCTCGCTGGTGACGCAGCCTTCCAGCGTCACCACGCGGTTCTCGGTATGCACGCTGACCTGGCCGGCATCGACGAAGGGATCGGTCTCCAGCACCAGCATCAGTGCCTCGGTGATTTCATCATCGCGGTCGGCTTCGGCGGGCGCCACCACCAGTTCATTGACCACACAGCGGCAGCCGCGCGACCACCAGGCCAGCACACCTGCCAGGCGCATGTGCGACAGGCTGATCACTTGCCCCCACAGCGTGACCACGCCGTCGTGCACTTCCACTTCAATCCAGCCGCTGCGTTCGCCCACGGCTTCGCGCATGGCCTCGGGCTTGCCCTTGACGCGCGCGCAGATCTTGCAATTGCGGAAATCGATGGCATTGAGCAGGCGCTCGCACACCGCGTCGCGCAGTTCGCCGTCGCCGACCTGCATGCCGCCGTCGGCCACGCGCAGGTGATCAATCACGCTGGTTACGCCGTCCACGCGCCGCACCGTCGCCGCGGCCCGGGTCTTGTCGACGATATCGGCCACCTCGCCTTCCAGGATCAGCGCGCCGTCAGAAAGCCGCAACTGGATGGTGGGATGGAGGACATGACCCTGATAAGGCACATGCGCCAAGGCTGCGCGCGCCTGCGTCAGCACCGCTTCGCTACTCTGCATTTTGTTCGCCTCGCCCGATTGGTCTGGAGATGGAAGACGCGCGCCCCTGCCTGCAGGCGCGCCTGGCGCGGCGCCGCAGGCTCCTTCACCCCCGGGGCCCTGGCAACCGCTTCCTCATTATAGGAAGCGGTCCGGGAACGTCTCGGGTCTCAGGCAGCGGCTGCCTCGCGCGCGCGGGCCACTTCCTGGTTGCGCAGGATAAAGCGCTGGACCTTGCCGCTGGGGGTCTTGGGCAGTTCGGCGACGAACTCGATCTCGCGCGGGTAGGCATGGGCGGCCAGGCGCTTGCGCACGTGCTGGCGCAGCGCCTCGGCCAGTTCCGGCGCGGCGCGATATTGCGGGTCCAGCACGACAAAGGCCTTGATCAGCTCGGTGCGCTCCGGATCGGGCTTGCCGATCACCGCGGCCTCGACCACGGCCGGGTGTTCGATCAGCGCGCTTTCCACGTCGAACGGGCCCACGCGGTAGCCCGAGGTGGTGATGACGTCGTCGGCCCGGCCGATGAAGCTGATGCTGCCGTCGTCATTCAGCTCGGCGGAATCGCCGGTCAGGTAGTAGCCGCCGGCAAACCCGCTGGTGGACGTGCCGTGATAGCCGCCGAACCAGCACATCGGCGAGCGCTTCAGGTCCAGCGCCAGCGTGCCCGGCTGGCCCGGCGGCAGTTCACGCTGTTCATCGTCCACCACCACCACGCGGTGCCCAGGGCTGGCAAAGCCGGCCGCGCCCATGCGCACCGGATGCGCCAGCGCATGGTGGTTGCACAGCACCATGCCCAGCTCGGTCTGGCCGTAGTGGTCGTGGATGGTCACGCCCAGCTCGCTGGCGAACCAGCGGATCACTTCCGGATTGAGCGGCTCGCCCGCGCTGCTGACGGCGCGCAGCCGCCCGCGCAGCGGGCCTGACACGGCCTCGCCCGCGGCGATCAGCAGCCGGTATGCCGTGGGCGAGCCGGCCAGGTTGGTGATGCCGTACTTGCGGATCACACGGCATGTGCTCTCCACGGTGAACGGGCCATCATAAAAGGTGGTGGGATGGCCCAGCGCCAGCGGGCCCGTGACCGCGTAATACAGGCCGTAGGCCCAGCCCGGATCGGCCAGGTTCCAGAAAGCATCTTCCGCGCGCAGGTCGACCGCGTCGCGCATATAGCCGGCAAACGCGGCGATGGCCTTGAGCGGCACCAGCAGCGGCTTGGCCGGGCCGGTGGTGCCGGAGGTGAACATCATCAGGAAGGGGTCGTCGCCCCGGCGCGGCACCGGCTCGAACGACGCCGGCTGGCGTTCCAGCTCGGCCCAGAAGCTGAAGTCGCCGCGCACCAGGCCGCGGCCCTTGTCGCCGGCCACGGTGACGATGGCGGGACAGCCATCCACGTCATCCAGCTTGGGGCGGTTGGCGCCATCGGTGACCACCACCTTCGCGCCCGACGCATTGAGCCGGTGCTCGATGGCCTTGGGGCCGAAGGCCGTGAACAGCGGCTGGTACACCGCGCCGGCGCGCCAGGTGCCGAGAATCGTCACCAGCAATTCCGCATTGCGCGGCAGCAGGCCCGCCACGCGGTCGCCCGGCTGCACGCCCTGCGCCTTCAGGAAACCGGCAAACTGCGCGGACAGTGCCTGCAGCTCGGTAAAGGTCCAGCTGCGCGAATTGCCGTCGCGCCCTTCCCAGAACAGCGCGATACGGCCGGGCAGCGCGTGCCGGTCGCAGCATTCGACGCAGGCGTTCATTGCCTCGAGGCTGCCCTGCAGCTGCCGTGCCACGGCGTCGTCATAGGAAAATCCGTCGAAGGCTTGAGCGTAGTCGCGCATGGTGTCTCCTGTATTCCGGCTTGTGCCTTTTGGTAGGTGGCCGCTGCGCGCGGCGTGGCGGCGCGCAGCGGCTGCCGCAAGAGTGTGCGCGAGCGCCCGGGGAGCAGGCAATAACCGATTCCGCCAGCCCGGCTGACGGTTTTTGCCATCCCTGCCGTGAGCCCGGAGGCACCCCCGACGCACCTTGACGCGGCACCGCCCGGCGCCGACGATACGGGCATCACCGCCTGGAGACAGCGCATGTGCACCAACTACGCCCCGGTCCAGCGTCGGATCCTGCGCGAAATCTTCGGCGTGGAACCGCCGCCGGGGATGTACAAGGCTGAAACCTATCCGGACTACGCGGCGCCGATCGTGCGCGCCGCCGACGATGGCGCGCGCAGTGGCGCACTGGCCTCGTTCGGCATGGTGCCGCGCCCGCGCATCCCGCCCGGCGCACGGCGCTTTGACACCACCAATGCCCGCAGCGAGACCGTGGGCGAGCGCCCCGCCTTTGCGCGCTACTGGCGCCAGGGCCAGTTGTGTCTGGTGCCGGCCACGGCGTTCTATGAGTTTGCGTATCCCGAAGATGCAGTGCCCGGCGGCACGTCCGGCAAGCCGGTGCGGTGGCGCGTCTGGCTACCCGGCGAGCCGGCCTTCGGCATCGCGGGCCTGTGGCGCAGCTGGCCGGACCAGTCGCTGTCCTTCACCATGCTGACCATCAACTCGGCCCAGCACCCGGTGATGCAGCGCTTTCACAAGCCGGGCGATGAAAAACGGTCAGTGGTCGTCGTGCCGCGTGAACAGTGGGACGACTGGCTCGCCTGCCGCGATCCCGAGGTCGCGCGCACCTTCCTGACCCTCTTGCCCGCGGACGCCATGCGGGCCGAACCGGCGCCCAAAGTGCAGGGAGCGCCAATCCCCGACTCGGAGTAAGCGCGCCGCTTTCGCCGCCATGGCCGCGGGCTCGCTCCCACGCAAGGCGGCTCAGAAGCGGTAGGTAACGCTGCCCACCACCGTGCGGCGCGCGCCGAAGTAGCAGTCACCGCGCGCCAGGCAGGTGGTCAGGAATTGCTTGTCGAACAGGTTGTTGGCATTCAGCGAGACACGCAGCGGGCCGTGGTCATAGGCGATCATCGCGTCGTAGAGCGTCACGCCGCCCACCCGGTTCTGGTCGGCGCCGTCATAGCTGGGACCGATATAGCGCATCCCGCCGCCGGCGACGAAGCCCGGCACGCCAAACAGCCTGAAGCGGTAGTTGGCCCACAGCGACGCCATGTTCGACGGCGTGCTCGCCAGCTTCTTGCCCACCTCGGCCGGCGTGCCGTCGATCACGCGCGCATCCAGGTAGGTATAGGTTGCGATCAGGTCCAGCCGGCTGAACAGCGAGGCCAGTGCCTCCACCTCGATGCCGCGCGTACGCGCCTCGCCCACCTGCACCGAATCGGGAATGCCGTTGACCACGCCGGCGGTCTTGCGGTTCTTCTCGCGCATATCGAATGCGGCGATGGTCAGCGTGGCGTTCTTGCCCGGCGGCTGGTACTTGATCCCCGCCTCCCACTGCGAACCGCGCAGCGGCTTGAAGGCCTGGTTGGCCTTGTTGAAGCCGGCCAGCCCCTGGAACGACTCGGAATAGCTGACGTACGGGTTGAGGCCGATGTCCGAGCGGTACATCAGGCCGGCACGCTTGGTCAGCTCGCTGTCGTTGCGGCTGGCCGAAGGCGTGTTGTCCTGCGCGGCGCGCGACCAGTCATAGCGCAGCCCCAGCATCAGCAGCCACTTGTTCCACGACAGCTGGTCCTGCACATACAGGCCGGTCTGCGCCTGCGTGGCGGGGTTCAGGTCGCGCGTGCCCGGCAGGGTGAAATTGCCGTAGACCGGGTTGAACACATTGAGCGGTGCGGCCGTGCCCCCCACCCCGGCGCGCCCCGTGATTTCGGCGTGCTGGTAGTCGACACCGGTCAGCAGCGTGTGCTGGACCGGGCCGGTGCGGAAGTTGGTCTGCGCCTGGGTATCGACCGCGAACGAGTTCAGCGTGGGCTGGTTCAGGTAGACCGTGCGGCGCATCAGCGTATCGCTGCCCGGCACCCAGCCGTGGCCGGCGCCGTTGAAGCCGGTCGCGTAGATGCTGCGGTAGTCCACCGTGCTGTGCGAATAGCGCAGGTTCTGCCGCACCGTCACGGTTTCGTTGAACCTGTGCTGGAACTCATAGCCCACCGACGCCTGCTCGGCGTTGTAGCGGTCGAAGCCGGGCTCGCTGATAAACAGGTGATCGGGGATCTGGCCGGCCGGGTTGGCCTGCAGCGTGCCCCGCCAGGGGAAGAAGCCGACCGAGGTCCCGCTTTCATCGCGCTGGAAGTTGGCCAGCAGCGTGAGCGAGGTGTCCTGGCTCGGGCGCCACGTCAGCGAAGGCGCGATCAGGTAGCGGTTGTCCTTGACGTAGTCCACCTGCGTGTCGCTGTCGCGCGCCAGCGCCACCAGACGGTACAACCACTTGCCGTCCGCATCGAGGGGGCCGGTCAGGTCGGCCTGCACCTGCTTGCGGTTGTAGTTGCCGAACTGCACCCCGATCTCGCGCGCCGCTTCAGGCTGCGGGCGCTTGCTGACCAGGTTCAGGATGCCGCCGACCGCGCCCTGCCCGAACAGCATCGACGACGGCCCGCGCAGCACGTCAATGCGTTCCAGCGCATACACATCGGGCCGCACGTTGTTGTAGAAGCCGACCTGGTTCAGCAGCCCGTCGCGATACTGCGTGAAATCCGTGCCGCGGAACTTGCCCCAGTCGCCACGCGCATCGTTGCCGTACGGGCCGGCATAGACCCCGGCGCTGTAGCCGATGGCCTGCTGCACGCTGTGCGCGCCCTGCGCCTCCATCCGGTCGCGGGTGATGACGGTGATCGACTGGGGCGTCTCCATCACCGGCGTGTCGGTCTTGGTGGCGGTGGCGCTGCGTTTTGCCACGAAGCCATGGACCGGGCCGGCGGCAGTTTCGTCGTCGCTGCTGGCGCGGACCGTGACGGACGGCAGTTCAGCCGCAGCGCTGGCCGTTGCCGGCGCAGGCACTTCGCCGGATTGGGCAAACACGCCGCCGGCCTGCAGGCTCAGCACAAGGGTGGTCAGCGAAAGGCCGCGCGTTGTGACAAGCGCGGGGCAGGCAAAGCGCGGCTTCGCCCGCTTGGTCGGGTGGAGATGCATCACTCAGGGATCGGAAGGTAACTACCCCGCAGGCGCGGCGCGGCAAGTGGAAAATTATTATTGCGAATACGAATAATTCGCACTTACAGCAGAATTGTAGCCTCAATGTGTCAGAAGCGAGACATTTGCTACGGGCGCCTGGGCTGTCTGCTGCAGAGTGATCAGTTTTCCGCTTTACTACGATGTCAGGATTAACGCTGTAGCATAAAAATATTGCACCACCCTATTTCTTGCTGCTACAGTAAATCCGAATGGAGATCGAGCTTGACTTGGCGAAGGACGCTATCAACCAACGTCAACACGGGTTGTCACTGGCCGCCGCGGGATTGATGGACTTTGGTAGCGCCCTGCTGGAGATCGATGACCGCAAGCCATATGGCGAAACCCGCTACATCGCATATTGGCCGATTGGCCGGCGCCTGTATTGCCTGGTATTCACCATACGCGGCAACACGCTACGGGTAATCAGTCTGCGTAAAGCCAACTCCCGAGAGGTGCGAGACTATGAACAGGAAACCTGACCTCACCATGCCGACGCCCGCAGAGGATGCCGCCATTGCGCGCGGCATTGCCGGAGACCCCGATGCGGTGTCGTTGCCGACCGAGCAAATCAAGCGGATGCGCTCGGCGCGCAAGGTACTCGAGCAGGTAGTGGGAAAAGAAAAAGCCGATGAGCTGGTGAAACGCCGTGGCAGGCCGGCCAAGCCGGCCGGCGAGCGCAAGGTCAACCAGACCTTGCGGATCGATCCCGATGTCCTGGACGCCTACAAGGCAACCGGCACCGGCTGGCAAACGCTGATGAACGACGCACTGCGCGATTACGCCAGATCGCACCGGATGCTGCCGCGGCGCTAAGCCAGACGAAAGAAGCGTCGGGCAGTCCTCAGCCTCAGTGCCCAGCCCCCAAGCCAATCAGCCGGCCTGCAGCCGGCCCAGCAACCGCCGCCCCGCCTCGATCACCGCCGCATCCGGCTGCATCTGGTAGCGCACGATCATGCCTTCGATGCACAGCATGGCTTCCTCGGCCACCGCTTGCGGCTGGTCCAGGCCCAGGCGCGCGGCGATGTCGGCGACGAATGCTGCCAGCTCGGCCTTGTGCGCCACGGCCTGCTCCGCCGCGCGCGCGTCGCCGCCCGCCTCGGCCACGACGTTGATAAAGGCGCAGCCACGGAAGTCGCGGCTGAACCAGTCCGCCAGCGCGTCGGCAATCACGTCCAGGTGCGGGCGCGCGGCCAGCCGGGCTTCCACGTCCTGCCGGAACCACGTCATCCACTCATCATGGCGGCGCGCCAGGAACGCCGAGATCAGCTCGTTCTTGGAGGCGAAATGGCGGTAGAGCGACATCTTGGCGACGCCGGATTCGGCAATGATCTTGTCGATGCCGGTGGCGCGGTAGCCCTCCTGGTAGAACAGGCGGGCAGCGGTGTCGAGGATGCGGTCGCGGGCGGAGGGCGTGGCCATGTTGGCTGCGGAGTCGGTAATGGGAGCGGCCGGACAGCACCCTGTGCCGCCCGGCCTCTATAGATCGATACTATGACAGACAGACCTGTCTAGCAAACCGGGCCCGCTCAGGCTTCAAGCTTTGCCGCCGCATCGCGCAGCGCCGTACGCAGGCCCTCTTCCACCACCGGGTGGTAGAACGGCATATCCAGCATCTGCCCGATGGTCAGGCCCTGCTGGTACGACCACGCCAGCAAGTGGGCGATGTTCTCGGCACGCGGGCCGGTCCATTCCGCGCCCAGGAAGCGGCCCGAGGCCTTGTCGGCATAGATGTGCATCAGGCCGCGGTTCTTCAGCATCACGCGGCTGCGGCCCTGGTCCTCGAAGCTGACCTCGCCGGTCACGAACGTGCCTTCGGCCAGGTCGGCGTAACGCTGGCCAACCATCGCGATCTGCGGGTCAGTGAACACCACCGCGATCGGCGCGCGGCGGGCCAGCGGCTTCACCTGCGGATAGCTGGCGGCGTTCTCGCCCGCGGCCTTGCCCTCGTCCGCGGCCTCGTGCAGCAGCGGCAGGATGTTGTTGGCGTCGCCGGCGATGAACACCGGCGCATTGCCGCACTGGAGCGTGCGCGCATCGAACAGCGGCACGCCGCGCGCATCCAGCGCCAGGCCGGCATGCTCCAGGCCCAGGCCGCGCACATTGGGCACGCGGCCGGTGGCGACCAGCGCATAGTCGAAGCGCTCAGTCACGCTGCGGCCTTCGCGGTCCAGGTAGGTCACCACCACCTGGTCGCCGTCGCGGGCCATGTCGGTCACCTTGGCGTCCGGATCGAGATAGAACTCGCCGTTGAAGGTCTTCGCCGCGTAGGCGCGGATCACGGGATCCGTCAGCGGGCCGAGCGAGCCGCTGACGCCGAACACGCGCACCCGCACGCCGAGGCGAGACAAGGCCTGGCCCAGTTCCAGCCCGATCACGCCGGGGCCGAACACCACCACGCTGGCGGGCAGGTCTTCCCAGGCGAACACATCGTCATTGACGATCAGGCGGTCGCCGAACACCTGGAACGGCGCCGGCAGCATCGGCGTGGAGCCGGTGGCGATGACCACGCGGCTGGCACGCACAATGGTGTGCCCATCCACTTCCAGCGTGGTGTTGTCGATAAAGCGGGCATAGCCGCAGATGCGGTCGGCTTCGGGGATGCTCTCCACGCCGCGCACCACAAAGCCGACAAAGCGGTCGCGCTCGCTGCGCACGCGGGCCATCACCTCGCGGCCGTCAATGCGGACCTGGCCATCCACATGCACGCCGAACGGTGCGGTGTGGCGCAGTTCATGCGCGGCCTCGGCGGCAGCGATCAACAGCTTGGAGGGCATGCAGCCCACCCGGGCGCAGGTGGTGCCGTACGGGCCGCCTTCGATGATCACGGCGCGCTTGCCCGCGGCAATCGCGGCACGGTAGGCGGCAAGGCCGGCGGTGCCTGCGCCGATCACGGCGACGTCGGTCTGGATGGTGGTCATGGCGGTCAATTCCTTTGTCTTGATGGCGTCAAACTGAAGTCAATCAGCGGGCTGGATGGGGCCGCCATGCCGTCGGGCAAGGCGACCCCATCGGGTCCGGCGACTGCCGGTCCCCGGATGGGGGATGGAAGGGGAATCGGCTTACTTGCCCAGGTACTGCTGCAGCGCCTCGGCGCCGCCGATGAGCTTGCCGTTGATAAAGACCTGCGGTGCGGTCATCTCGCCCGACACGGCGCCCAGCACCTTGCCGCGCACCTTGTTGTCCAGCGGCACGTCGATATAGTCGAAGCCGTTGTCGTCCAGCAGTTGCTTGGCCTTGGCGCAGAACGAGCAGCCGACCTTGGAGAACACCACCACCTGGTCCGGCTTGCGCGCATTCGGGGCGATGTGGGCCAGCATGGTGTCGGCGTCGGAGACCTTGAACGGGTCGCCCGGCTCTTCCGGCTCGATGAACATCTTCTGCACCACGCCGTCCTTGACCAGCATCGCATAGCGCCAGCTGCGCTTGCCGAAGCCCAGGTCGGCCTTGTCCACCAGCATGCCCATGCCTTCGGTGAATTCACCGTTGCCGTCGGGGATCATGGTGATGTTCTCGGACTCCTGGTCCTTGGCCCACTCGTTCATCACGAAGGTGTCGTTGACGGACACGCACAGGATGTCGTCCACGCCGTGCTTCGCGAACACCGGCGCCAGCTCGTTATAGCGCGGCAGGTGGGTCGACGAGCAGGTCGGCGTGAAGGCGCCCGGCAGCGAGAACACGACCACGGTCTTGCCGTTGAACAGCTCGCCGGTGGTGACGGTCTTCCACTCGTTGTCTTCACGCATGCGGAAAGCGACATTGGGAACGCGTTGGCCTTCACGGGATTGCAGCATCAGTTCACTCCTTGGTCTGGATCGGGTTGGTTTCGGCTGCGGGTTGCAGCGAAGGCCCCATTCTGTCGACCGGGATGTGATTTGTACAATTCATCGTTTTAACCGCGACGATTGTCTTACGCTATTAATCCGGCATAGCCGCTCCCTATTGCGCCGGCAATGGCACCTCATCCGCGCGCACGCAAGAGCATATTTTTTCGGCAAATACCGGCGAGTGCCCTATCATGCGGCATCCACTCAGACTCCCGTTTTGTCCGCAATGACCCGACCTTGCCGCCTGCCGTCTCTCCGCCGATGGGCCCCGATGCTCGCGCTGTCACTGATGCTGGCGCACCCCGCGCAGGCGCAAACCCTGAAGAAACCGGCCCTGGATGCGCTGGTCTCCGGCACCCGAACGGCAGCCCACGCCGACCTGCAGGCATTCATGGCCGCCGCGGCCAAAGCCGAGCCTTCGGTGGCGCCGGCCGTGGCGGCGTGGCAAGCCCGGTCGCCGCTGGCCGGCGACAACCTGGCTAATATCGGCCGCCTGCTGGGCGTCTACAACCGCGTCCACAACGAGGCCGCGGTGATCGACGCCATCGGCAGGATGGTGGCGCTGCGTACCGTGCGCGACGAGAAGATCCCGCAGCACGAGAACCCCGCCATCATCGACTTCGGCAAGATGATCGAGGCCATGGCGCGTGACTTCGGGCTGGCCTACCGCAATGTCGACAACCGGGTCTTCGAGGTCACGCTGCCCGGCGGCGCCAAGGACACCTTCGGCATCCTGACCCACGCCGACGTGGTGCCTGCGGTGGCCGAGGAATGGGTGCTGGAGGACGGCACCAAACTGGATCCGTTCCGCATGACGCGCGTGGGCGACACGCTGTACGGGCGCGGCACCATCGACGACAAGGGCTCGATCGCCGCGGTCATGTATGCCATGAAGACCGTCAAGGAAAGCGGCGTGCCGCTGGAGCGCACCATCCGCCTGATGATCGAGACCACCGAGGAAACCGGCGGCGACGGCATGAAGTACTACCGCCAGCACACCACCCTGCCCGAGTACAACGTCGTGCTCGACAGCAAATACCCCGCGGTGGTGGCGGAAAAAGGCGCGGGCACGCTGACCGTGTCCTTCGGCATCAAGGCGGCGGACGGCAAGAGCGCGCAGGGCAAGCCCGACTACAAGGGACCGGCCATCGTTGCCATGCGCGGCGCGGCCTCGGCCAACGCCATCCCCGAGACCGCCACCGCGCGCATTGCCGGCGGCGATGCTGCCGCCGTGGCTGCCACGCTGGAACAGGCGCGCGCTGAATTCCTGCACCGCCACACCCCGCGCGGCAAGTTCTCCATCGAAGTGAAGCGCGCCGGCAACGACGTGGAAGTCAAGGTCACCGGCGTCTCGGCGCACGGATCGCGCCCGGAGGAAGGGGTCAACCCGCTGCCGCGGCTGGCGCTGTTCCTGCAGGCCAGCGGCGTGCAATTTGCCGAGAACCATTACCTGAACGCGGTCCGCTACCTGAACGACCTGTACGGGCTGGACTACCTCGGCACCAGGATGGAGGTGGCCTACCGCGACCCGTTCATGGGCCCGCTGACCATGTCGCCAACGCTGGTGCGCGAACGCGGCGAATATGTCGACGTGGTCACCAACGTGCGCATGCCGCGCGGCCGCACCCCGGACGAGCTGGGCGGCAAGATCACCAAGCGTATTTTCGGCTGGGCCGCCACCCATGGCCCGGTCGAGATCAAGTACGACCAGGGCAACTGGATGGCACGCGATCCCAAGGGCGCGTGGCTGTCCACGCTGCTGAACATCTTTGGCGATACCACCGGGCTGGAAGCCAAGCCGGTTTCCACCGCCGGTAGTACCACCGCCAAGCTGATGCCCAATGCCATCAACTTCGGGCCGGCCATGCCGGGCAAGAAGTACACCGCGCACAATGCGCGCGAGTACAAGGAAGTGGCCGACCTGAACCTGGATATGCAGATGTTCACCGAGATGCTGGTGCGGATCGGGAACCTGGACAAGATGCAGTAAGGCTGTTCTACCAAGCCCGATTGTTCGCTCCCTCTCCCACGCGCGGGAGAGGGAGCTGGCTTGCAGTGTTCAGCGAATATCGCCGTACTGATACCCAACAGCCTTACAACCCCAGTTCACTCAACCCCGCATGTTCATCCGGCCGCCGGCCCAGCGGCCAGTGGAACTTGCGGTCCGCCGCCTTGATCGGCGCATCGTTGATGCAGGCAAAGCGCCTGCGCATCAGCCCCGCCTCATCGAACTCCCAGTTCTCATTGCCGTATGACCGGTACCAGTTGCCGGAATCGTCGTGCCATTCGTAGGCAAAGCGCACGGCGATGCGGTTGCCGTCGTGCGCCCACAGCTCCTTGATCAGCCGGTAATCCAGCTCCTTCTGCCACTTGCGCTGCAGGAAGGCGACGATGTCGGCGCGGCCGTTGACGAATTCCGCACGGTTGCGCCAGGCGCTGTCGACGGTATAGGCCAGCGCCACGCGCTCGGGGTCGCGGCTGTTCCAGCCGTCCTCGGCTGCACGGACCTTGGCAATGGCGGATTCATGGGTGAATGGGGGCAACGGTGGACGGATTTCGGCTTGTGCGGACATGCGAAGACTCCTTTGCTGAAACAGGGTGGATCAGGTGGGAAGAACAGCCTGCTCGTTATGATACAGACCTGTCTCATTATTGATAGACAGATCTGTCTTGTCAAGGCACGCTGCCGGGCAGAATTCAAAAGCAAGACCCGGAGTGCGAGGCGCACGCGGGCGGCCTAAAGTTGGCACCATGCAAGCGAGAGACAGGAGACCCGCGGTGAGCACCAGCCAGATACAACGCCCCGAAATGGCCGCGGCAGGGCCGCGCAGGCCAATACCGCCGGCGCGCGGCACGGCGCGGGGGCATGGGCACGGAGCCGATATCGCCACCTGCGTCGATGGCGCCGACTGGGCGGCCATTGCACGCGAACTCGACGACTACGGCTGCGCCGCCATCCGCGGTCTGCTGTCGGCAGCCGAATGCGACGCGCTTGCCGCCGGCTATGCGCAGGACGCGCTGTACCGCTCTCGCATCGAAATGCGCCGGCACGGCTTTGGCCAGGGCGAGTACAAGTACTTCCGCTACCCCCTGCCCGACACCGTGGCCGCATTGCGCACGGCCCTGTATCCGCACCTGGTGCCGGTGGCCAACCGCTGGAACGCCGCCATGGGCATCGATGTGCGTTATCCCGCCGCGCACGCCGACTATCTTGCCCGCTGCCACGACGCCGGCCAGTTGCGCCCGACGCCATTGCTGCTGCGCTACGGCCTGGGCGACTACAACTGCCTGCACCAGGACCTGTATGGCGAGCACGTATTCCCGCTGCAAGTCGCCATCCTGCTGTCCGAGCCGGGCCGCGACTTTACCGGCGGAGAGTTCGTGATGACCGAGCAGCGGCCGCGCATGCAGTCGCGGGCCGAGGTGGTGACGCTGCACCAGGGTGACGCGGTGGTATTCGCCGTCAGCCAGCGCCCGGTGCAGGGCAGCCGCGGCAGCTACCGCGTGAACCTGCGGCACGGCGTCAGCCGGCTGCACGCGGGCCAGCGCTACACGCTGGGCATCATCTTCCACGACGCCACGTGAGGTATTCCATGACCCGTTCCACACAGCAACCGGAAGCCAGCACCATCGAACGCGACCCGCGCTGGGCCCGCGTGCTGGCGCGCGATCCGGGCGCCGACGGTGCCTTTGTCTATGCGGTCAAGACCACCGGCGTGTACTGCCTGCCGAGCAGTCCGTCGCGCCTGCCGCATCCGGCCAATGTCGAGTTCTTCGATAACGCCGCCGCGGCCGAAGCGGCCGGCTACCGGCCCAGCCGCCGTGCCGCCGCGCCTGCGCTGGCGGCCCAGCATGCAGCCATCGTGGCCGACGCCTGCCGCCGCATCGAGGCCGCCGACACCCTGCCCACGCTGCCCGAACTTGCCAGTGCGGCGGGCGTCAGCCCCTATCACTTCCACCGCCTCTTCAAGGCCGCCACCGGCCTGACGCCGCGCGCCTATGCCGCCGCGCATCGCGCCAGGAAGCTGCGCGAGCAACTGGGCACCAGCGACTCCGTGACCGAGGCGATCTACGACGCCGGCTTCGGCTCCAACAGCCGCTTCTACGAGACCTCGGACGCGGTGCTGGGCATGACCCCGTCGCGCTACCGCGCGGGCGGGGCCGACACCGATATCCGCTTTGCCATCGGCCAGTGCTCGCTGGGCGCGATCCTGGTGGCCCAGAGCGAGCGCGGTGTCTGCGCGATCCTGCTGGGCGACGATCCGCAAACGCTGCTGCAGGACCTGCAGGACCAGTTCCCGCGCGCCAACCTGATCGGCGGCGATGCGCAGTTCGAGCAACTGGTGGCGCAAGTGGTGGGCTTTATCGAGGCACCGTCGATCGGCCTGGCGCTGCCGCTGGATGTGCGCGGCACCGCGTTCCAGCAACGTGTATGGCAGGCCCTGCAGGAGATCCCCGCGGGCAGCACCGCCAGCTATGCCGAGATCGCGGCCCGCATCGGCGCGCCGCGTGCGGTGCGCGCGGTGGCGCAGGCCTGCGCCGCCAACCACCTGGCGGTGGCCATTCCCTGCCATCGCGTGGTGCGCAGCGACGGCAACCTGTCGGGCTACCGCTGGGGCGTGGCGCGCAAGCGCGAACTGCTGGAGCGCGAGGCGCAAGCCTGAGTGGCGCGCGCTCAGCGCGCCACGGCTGCCTGCACCCGAGCCAGGTAGTCGTGGATCTGCGCCACCACCGCCGCGCCCTCACCCACCGCCGCGGCGACCCGCTTGGTCGACCCCGCCCGCACATCGCCGATGGCAAACACGCCCGGCACGCTGGTCTGCAGCGGATACGGCACCGCCGACGCGCAGCCAAGCTCGCCGCCGCCGGTGCGCACGAAGCCCTTGTCATCGACCTCGACATTGCAGGTGCGCAGCCACGACGCATTGGGATCGGCACCGATAAACAGGAACAGGTGCCGCACGTCCATCGTGACCGGGGCCGGGCTTTCCGCCGGGCATTCGTAGCGCACCGAACTGAGCCACCCTTCCCCCGCCAGCGCGCTGATCTGCGCGTGCGTGTGCAGCGTGATGTTGGGCAGCGAACCGATACGGTCGATCAGGTAGCGTGACATGGTGGCGGCCAGCCCCGGCCCGCGCACCAGCATATGCACGTGCGCCGCGTGCGAGGCCAGGTAGACCGCTGCCTGCCCCGCCGAATTGCCGCCGCCCACCAGCATCGCCGGCTCGTTCTTGCACAGCTTGGCCTCCACCGGCGAGGCCCAGTAGTACACGCCGCGCCCTTCAAAATGCTCCAGCGCGGCGATGTCCGGGCGCCGGTACTGCGCACCGGTGGCGATCACCACGGTATGGGTCGGGATCATGCGGCCATCGGCCAGCTCCAGCCGGATCGGGTCCGCGCCACAATGCAATGCCTTGACCTCCAGCGGGATGGCGATATGCGCGCCGAACTTCAGCGCCTGCACGAACGCGCGCCCGGCCAACGCCTGCCCGGAGATGCCGGTGGGAAAGCCAAGATAGTTCTCGATCCGGGCACTCGCGCCCGCCTGCCCGCCCGGCGAGCGGCAATCGATCACCGCCACCGACAAGCCTTCGGACGCGGCATACACGGCCGTGGCCAGCCCGGCCGGCCCGGCGCCGACCACCACCACGTCATAGACGTGGGCCGGATCGAACTCCGGCAACAGCCCCAGGCACGAAGCCAGCTGCCCTTCGTCCGGCGCGCGCAGCACGCGGCCGTCGGCGCAGATCACCAGCGGGAAGTCGCTGGCGGGCGCGCTGGCGTAGTCGAGCAGCAATGAGCAGTCACGTTCTGCGTCGATATCGATGACCGTATGCGGGTAGCCGTTGCGCCGCAGGAAGGCCTGCAGTGCGACCAGCTGCGGCTCGGTGCCGTGGCCGACCAGCACCGGCCCGCTGCCGAATTCGATCAGCCCCACGCGGCGCAGGATCAGCGCGCGCATGATGCGCTCG
This sequence comes from Cupriavidus sp. GW821-FHT07C08, assembly GCF_059419025.1. Classification (NCBI taxonomy): domain Bacteria; kingdom Pseudomonadati; phylum Pseudomonadota; class Betaproteobacteria; order Burkholderiales; family Burkholderiaceae; genus Cupriavidus; species Cupriavidus sp. GW821-FHT07C08. The sequence goes on along the minus strand of NZ_JBWKQZ010000035.1, from coordinate 7,973 downwards.
CCCAGTTCGGCCTCGGCCACCAGCAGGGCGCGCAGCCGCTCTGGTGTGATTGAATAGCCCTGGGTATCGGTCACGGCCACGCCGTCGACCAGCGCCGGGCGGCCGCTGAGCGTGCCGACCTCGGCCAGGAAGTGGCCGGGTCCCTGCTCGGTGATCTGGTGTTCGCGCCCGAGGCCGTCGCGCCGCATGAGCCGCACGCGGCCACTGATGATCAGGTACATGCCCCGGCCCGTCTCGCCGATTGAAAAGAGCTTCTCGCCCGCGCGCCATTTCTGCGGCGTGCCGAAGCGCCGCACGCGCTCCATGTCGTCCGCACTGAGCTGCGGGAACATCTGGTGCGAGCGCGACTCCAGCGTGGAATACGGCGCCTCCAGGCCGCCGCCAGCCTCAGGGCCGGTATCTGCATCAGGTTCCATTGCTTCCGACTGCGAAATCGCCATGCTCCCTCCCCGTCTGGACCCGCGCCCACCCGGACGCATGTTTCCCGCTGCCGCGGCGCGGCCTATCGATAGTAGACCGCACGGCGCAGAATGCGAGAACCGCACGGCGCAGTTGCGGATTGTGCCGGCTTGGGATTGAATGAGCGCCTCGGCGTGTCGGCATTCGCCGTCACCTTCAGCAATAAACCAGTCTTGATGCAATCAAACCATGAATCCGACGCCAGCCAGACTGGCGACCGTCCCGCCCGTCCGGCATTGCGCCCCCTGACGCCCGTCGAAGGCCGCGTGCTCGGCGTGCTGGTCGAAAAGCAGCACACCGTGCCCGACACCTACCCGCTGTCGCTCAATGCGCTGGCCTCGGGCTGCAACCAGAAGACCGCCCGCGCCCCGGTGATGAACGTCAGCGAGGCCGAAATCCTTGAAGCCATCGATGGCCTCAAGGGCCTGAGCCTGGTCTTTGAAGGCAGCAGCAGCCGCGTGCCGCGCTTCGAGCACAATATGCAGCGCGTGCTGGCCGTGCCCAGCCAGTCCGTCGCGCTGCTGGCGCTGCTGCTGCTGCGCGGCCCGCAGACCGCGGCGGAGCTGCGCCTGAATACCGCGCGCCTGCACGGCTTTGCCGATATCTCGTCGGTCGAGGCCTTCCTTGACGAACTGGCCAGCCATGCGCCGCCCTTTGTTGTCCGGTTGCCGCGCGCGCCAGGCGCACGCGAAAATCGCTGGATGCACCTGCTGAGCGGCGAAGTGAGCGCCGCAGCGGCCGCCGACGATGCCGAACGCACCACGGGCGGCGCCACGGCCTCGCCAGGCGAACTCGAACAGCTGCGCGCTGAGCAGCAGGCCCTGACCGAGAAGGTGGCGAAGCTGCAAAGCCTGGTCGAACACATGGCCGGGCAACTTGGCATCCCCGTGGACGAGTTTCTCGACTGACACCCCGCCTGCGCCTTATCTGACGGTACAGACCACCCCGCTGCCAGCCAGCACTGGTGGTTGGTGGAAATTTCTGGCGGTTAATTGCGTTATTGCCTCGCGAAGGCGAACCACTGGCTCAGACCGTAGCGCGGCAGACAACCTGCCGCCGACCTGCCCGATGACCCGGGTGTCGGCTATGCTTTGCTCAGGACAGCAGACTAGAAAGGGAGACCGGCGCAGCCATGGACAAGACAGCCTTCGTATTTGCCGGCGGCGGCAGCCTGGGTGCAATCCAGGTCGGCATGCTGCGCGAACTGGTGGCGTGGGGCGTAATGCCCGATATCGTGATCGGCGCCTCGGCCGGCGCCATCAACGGCGCCTACTTCGCCTGCAATCCGGGCGTGGCCGGCGCCGGCCGGCTTGACGAGCTGTGGCGCAGCATCCGGCGCTCGGACATCCTGCCGTGGAGCTGGCGCAGTGTCTTGAGCATGTTCGGCGGCAATCGCGGTCACCTGGTGGAGGCGGCCGGGCTGCGCGCGCTGCTGGCGCAGCACTTCGGGCCGCGGCGGCTGGAAGCGGCGGAACTGCCGTTGCATGTGGTGGCCACCGACATGCACAGCGGCGACGAGGTCTTGCTGTCCAGCGGCAGCATCGTCGACGCGGTGCTGGCCAGCGCGGCCATCCCAGGCGTGTTCCCGCCGGTGCAGTTCGAGGGCCGCACGCTGATCGACGGCGGCGTGGCCAACAACACTCCGGTGTCCACCGCGATCGCACTAGGTGCCACGCGCGTGATTGTGCTGCCCGCGGGCTTCACCTGCGCCGAGCGCCGCCCGCCGCGCGGCGCGCTGGAACATGCGTTCAACGCGCTCTCGCTGCTGGTGGCGCGCCAGCTCGTGAACGACCTGCAGCACTTCGCCGACCGCGCGCAGATCAGCGTGGTGCCGCCGCTGTGCCCGCTCGATATCTCGCCCTACGACTACTCCAAATGCGGCGAGCTGATCGACCGCTCCGCGGCCACCACCGCGCAGTGGCTGCAAGGCAAGGGCCTGGACAGCCAGCGCATACCGGGCGCGCTGGCGCCGCATTCGCACGACGAAGCGACGCCCAGCTGCAGCGCCGACATCCCGACGGCGGCGCCCCACTGAAGCCGCTCAGCGCGGGGTGGAAGTACACGAACGGATTGTGCCGCGCCGTACTGGTCGCCCTTGTACCGGCGCTCATCGACGCGGATCAAGGCACGCCCACGCTGCCCGCGCGCCAGGCTGCGCTCTGGCCATTGCTACAATCCGACAGATGTCCACCCAAGCCGAACGCAGCGCCAGCACCCGCCAGTCCCTGATCGACGCCGCCGTGGCCTTGCTCGTCGAGCAAGGCTATGCGGCCTTCTCAGAAGCGCGCGTGTGCGAGCTGGCCGGCAGCAGCCGCGGCTCCCTGCGGCACCATTTTCCCGAAGGCCGCTATGACCTGCTGCCAGCCATGCTCACCTGGCTGCTGGAGCGCGAGGCGGCGCGCCTGGCCGCGCTGGGCCCGCTCAGCCCTTCGCTGCGCCTGCACCTGATGCTGCATGTCCTGGCGACCCGCCCACAGCGGCATACCTCGCTGGCCATACTGGAGGTGTGGATGGCAACGCGTGGCGACGCGCGCCTGGCCACGGCCGTGCGCGCACCGCTGGAGGCCGTGCCGCAGATGCTGTTCGGCCAGCCGCCGGACGCGCCGCCAGAGCCGGAATGGCTGGCGCTGCGCTGTTTCCTGCACGGCGCCACGCTGCACAGCTTTGCACCGGACTATGACGGCCAGGACTTGTCCGCAGCGGTGCGCTGGCTGATGGCGCGCCTGCCAGCCCCGGCCGGGCTGGACGCCTTGCTGGCGCGCATGCACGCGGACTGGTTGTGAAGCGCCGGATCAGGGCAGCCGCGCGAGCAACCGGTCGCCCAGCGTGGGCGGCAGCGCCAGGCGCCCTGCCTTGCCAGGCGCCGCGGCATCGAAGACCACGGCCTGGCCGTCCCAACTCAGCCGCACCGGCCCGCTGCTGTTGAAGGTGCGCTGGGCCAGCACGCGGTTGCGCTCCACGCCGTAGATGCGCAGCAGCACCCGCTCCCGGCCCAGATAGCAGTATTCCGCTGCGTACCGCGCAGCGGCATCCAACGACGGCAGGAGCCGGCAGTTATGCGCGCCGGCTCGCTCCCAGGCGCCGTGGCCATAGGCAATGGCGGTCCAGATACCACCGAGCGCCAGCAGCCGCCCCGCGGTGACCCGTGCCAGCCGCTGCGCGCGGGCCTTGCGCCCGTCCGGGGTGGCCATCACGTACGACATCGCGCGGTACACCGCCAGTCCCATCAGCAGCATCGTCACCGCCGCCAGGTGGAAATAGAACGCCGACTCCGGCATTGACGCCATGATCTGACCCATGCCCGCTCCCGGAAAATATCGTCAAACTACCGTCCCGCCGAAATTAAAATCCGGCGCCCGTGCCGTCATATAAATCCGCACCGCATTAATCGGCGCCATTAATTCCAGAATATTGAAAATCGGCGCCCTGATATATCCGAGCATAATCAACCGACCGCACCGGGCCAATCCGGTGTATTCCCGCACCGGACCTGCCGGCTACCGCCTCAGTCTTATTTTTCCGATGGCAGCGCCGCGAGCAGGCTGAGCAGCCGCGCCACCGTCGGCGCCACGATCGCGGCCAGCGCAGCAGCGTTGGCGGAATCGCCGTCGCCGGCGGCGTGCTCCAGGCGCTGGGCGAAAGCACGCAAGCCGTGGCAGCCGACGTAGTGGGCAGATGCCTTGAGCCGGTGGGCGACGCTGCGCACCGTGTCGAGCGCACCGTCCGCGGCGCGCAGCTGCGCCAGGTCAGCCTGGGTCGCGGTGACCAGGGCGTGCACCAGTTCAGCGGCAAAGGCGCGGTTGCCGAAGGTCTGCGCCGCGATGGCTGGCGCGATGCCAGCAGCCTCGCGCGGGGACAGCGCCAGGTAGCGTTGCCGGGCCAGCATGGCGACGGTGGCCGCTTCGGTCACCGGTTCGCGCAGGCAGGCGATCACACCCTCGTCCGCGCCGGGTACCGGCACCGCAGTGGCCGGCAGCACCACGGCGCAGACCGGACCGGTGGCACGCCAGGCACGCAACAGGGTGTCGGGGATCCCGGTGGCGGCGCCGGCAATCACCAGGCCGATGTCTGCGGCGGCGTTCGGCGCGGGCGTGTCGGTATGCACCTCAAAGCCGAGATCGCGCAGGATCGGCGCAACGCTGGCGACCCAGCGCGTGTCACCGGGCGTGGCAAGCAGCAACGCGCCGGTCATGCGCAGCCTCGCGATGCGAGACGAATGACGGGCAGCATGCTAGCCAATCGCGATATGGTGGCGCCGCGCAAAGTCGATGACATCGACAATCGATCTTGCCCCGAGTTTTTCCATGACCCGGGTCTTGTGCGTGCTGACCGTCTTGTTGGAGATAAACAGGGTTTCGCCGATTTCCTTGTTCGACATGCCCTTGGCAAGCATCTGCATGACCACCAGTTCCTTGTCGGAAAGGCTGGCCAGGCGCGCGGCTTCGTCGGCGTGGCCGGCGTTGTTGCCATGGTTGATTTCCGGCATCACCGTATAGCCGGCCAGCACGGACTCGGTGCAGCGCACGATTTCGGCCAGGTCCTGGGTCTTGCTGACAAAGCCATGCGTGCCGGCCTGGCGCGCGCGCGGGGCAAAGGTGTTCTGGTCCTGGCCGGAAATGACCAGGATGCGCACGGCGGGGTGGCAGGCCTTGAGGCGGGGGATCACGTCCAGCCCGTTGATCTTCGGGATGTCCAGGTCCAGGATCACCACGTCGGGGGTGTACTGCCGCACGATCTCGATGGCGGCCTGGCCGTTGTCGGCCTCAAGCACATGGGTGATGCCCAGCACTTGGGAAAAGTGCGTCTTTAGCACCACCCGCATGGGCGGATGGTCGTCGACGATCAGGATTGTGGTCACAACTTGAACTCCATAGCAGGCGCCCTCGATGTCCGGGTGCCCGGGCACATCATTTTGCTCAGCATTTGGGCTGGAGGGCGCCGGAAATTTCCGAGCGAGGGACTGCATCTTCCGAAAACCCGGCCGGGGTTTTGCAAGCCTGGCGTAATGCGGGCCATGGCAGTTGCGCAACGCCAATCATAAATAAGGCTGCCGCCACGGCATGAAAGACCACGTCGCCGGACAATGGCCGGCGGTATCCAAACGCTTTCGACCAGCCCGCTGCCATCGGGTTTCCCGATGCTGCCGCGTGCGTGCCTGACTGATTCCGGCGTGCCGGCCGGTGAGGTGCTGACCGGGATTGTCTTCGATATGTGACGTGACAGGCATCAATAGCGCGTGATCCGGAAATTTCACCCTCAATCTCAGATTCGTCTTAATGAGATAAGGAGGCTGAGCCCATAGAGTGAAAACAAGCCAGTCACCGCTACGCCAACCGCGCAGCGGTGGCTGCCACGTTTTCATTGTATTTTGGCGCCCCGTTTGTCTATTCGTCCGCCCGTCCCTATCGAATCACCCTCGGCCACCGCTTGCGCGCACCGCTTCACGCGCGCCTGGCGGCTGGCATGCGCCGCTCTGCTGCTCGTCGGCGTATCGGTCAGTGCCGCTGCCCAACCGAGGGCAGAGCCCGCGCCAGCGCCCGCCACGGTGCCATCCCTGGCTGGCATGCCTGTCGCCTCGCCCGAGGCACCTGCCCTGCAACCAGCCCCGCCACCGGTGATCCGCACGCCAGCGCCCGGCAGCGCCCCACCATCGCACGCAAGGCCACAGGCGCATTGGCGGGTGCTGGGGTGGACGACCGGACTGCTCTGCCTGCTGACGCCATGCCTGCTGGCATGGATCTTCGTGCTGTACCGCGAGGTGCGCCGGCGCCGGGCTGCGGAGATTGCGCTGAAGGACAACATCGCGATCCAGTCGGCGCTGCTCGACGGCATTCCCCAGCCCGTCTACCTGCGCGATGCCTCGCTGCGGCTCATCACCTGCAACCGCAGCTATGAAGAACTGGTCGGCGCCACGCGCGACACGTTGCGCGGGCAGCCGCTGGAGGCGTCGGTCCGGGTGCATCCCATCGCCATCGACATGGCCGAGGTGGTTCGCGACTACCACAAGGTGATCGAAGACGGCACCCCGCTGCACAAGGACCGCTGCCTGCGCCTGGGCGGGCGCACCCACCACGTGCTGAACTGGATGACACCGCTGCGCGGCGCCGATGGCACCGTCAAGGGCCTGGCCGGCGGCTGCGTCGACCTGACCGAACGCCACGACATGCTGGCCGAGCTGGCGCCCGCCAACCGCGCCAAGTCCACCTTCCTGGCCTCGGTCAGCCATGAGATCCGCACCCCGATGAACGCCATCACCGGCATGCTGGAGCTGACCCTGGCGCGCTGCCAGCTGGCCGAGCAGGAACGCCTGCAGCTGGTCACCGCGCACAAGTCGGCGCTGGGCCTGCTGGCGCTGATCGACGACATCCTGGACCTGTCCAAGATGGAGGCCGGCAAGTTCAGCATCCACCCGGCACCCGTTTCGCTGCCCGGTCTGGTCAAGGATACGCTGCTGATCTTCGGACCGGTGGCGGCGCAGAAGGGCCTGCCACTGACCAGCGGCATCGGCACCGCCGTCGCGCCACTGCACCAGGTCGATGCCCTGCGTTTCCGTCAGATCCTGGCCAACCTGGTGTCCAATGCGGTGCGCTTCACCGACAGCGGCACGATCCACGTCAGGCTTGACGCGCTGGCGCCTCGCGACGGCGTGCAGCAGGTCATGCTGACTGTCTCCGACACCGGCATCGGGATTCCCGCCGACGCGCAGGCGCGGATGTTTGAACCCTTCGAACAGGTGCATGACCGCATCCGCCCCCATGCCGGCGGCACCGGGCTGGGGCTGGCAATCTGCCAGCGCCTGGCCAGCGCGATGGGAGGCCAGATCTCGCTGTCCAGCCAGCCGGGCCAGGGCACGCGCGTCATGGTGACGCTGCCGCTGACGCTTGCCGTGGCCACGGAACTGCCCGAGCCGGTGCCGCCGCCCACGGCGGGCTGCGCACGGCGCCGGGTCAACGTCCTGGTGGTCGACGACCATGCGCCAAACCGGTTGCTGCTGCAGCGCCAGCTGGAACACCTGGGCCACCGCGTGAGCACCGCCTGTGATGGCCGCGAAGCGCTGGCCAGGCTGGACCGGGCCAGCTTCGACGTGATCGTGTGCGACTGCGCCATGCCGGTCATGGACGGCCTGGCATTCGCACGGGCGGTGCGCGCGCGCAAGGATGACCGCACCGGCGTGCCGGTAATCGGCTGCACGGCGAGCGCCGTCGCGGCGGACCACGCCGCGGCACTGGCGGCGGGCATGAATGCCGTGATCGTCAAGCCGGTTGGCCTGCAGACGCTGGATGCGGCGGTGGCAAAAGCCTGCGCCAATGGCTACCGGGCGCGCAAGGTGGCCGTGCCAGTGCAGGTCAGCACGCCCGACAGCCAGGCCGGCACGCGTGACGAGGCCGCCCACTGCGGCGTCAAGCCCGGCTCGCGGCCGTCATGGTGCGCGGTGTGCCGGGCGATGAACGTGCAGTGCGACCGCCTCGACCAGCCGGAAGATTAAGAACCCGTTTCAGAATGAAAAAGGGGAC
>NZ_JBWKQZ010000034.1:98748-103949 GCF_059419025.1 Cupriavidus sp. GW821-FHT07C08 | reverse complement strand
CTTCGGCGCAGCGTTTACAACTTCCTCTGACGCTACATACAAAAATGCCGTTCAGCTCTTAACTGAACGGCATTACAGCCGAGGCTGCCATTTTTGTTGACCGGCCCCGCGCTGAGGCGGGGCGAAGCGAGCGCCTTAGTTGGCGCGGCTGCGGTATTCGCCGGTGCGGGTGTCGATTTCGATCTTGTCGCCGATGTTGCAGAACAGCGGCACTTGCAGCTCGAAGCCGGTGTTGATCTTGGCGCCCTTGAGCACCTTGCCCGACGAGGTGTCGCCCTTGACGGCCGGCTCGGTGTAGACGATTTCGCGGACCAGCGTGGTCGGCATTTCAACCGAGATGGCCTTGTCGTTGTAGAACACCACTTCGACGTTCATGCCGTCTTCGAGGTAGTTCAGCGAGTCGCCCATGCTGTCCTTCTCGACTTCGTACTGGTTGTAGTCGGCGTCCATGAACACGTACATCGGGTCAGCGAAGTACGAGTAGGTGCATTCGCGGCGCTCGAGCACCACGACTTCGAACTTGTCGTCGGCCTTGAACACCGACTCGCCCGGTGCGTCCGTCAGCAGGTTCTTGTACTTCATCTTGACCACAGCGGCGTTGCGGCCCGACTTGTTGTATTCGGCCTTCTGCACGACCATCGGATCGCCGCCGATCATGAACACGTTACCGACGCGGAGTTCCTGTGCGATTTTCATCTGAACTGTTTTCCTGAAATAGAAAGTAGGAATTTGGAATGGCGAAGGCGCGCTGCCGGCATCACCTGCGGTGAGCCTGTGAGCCCCAACGAGAGGCGTTCACGCGCTCGCGACCCCGTGCTCAGCTTGCATTCAGGTCTTCGCCCAGTGTCGGTCTGACGCCTGGGAAAGGCCCTGGTTCTCCGGCCCGGTCGCCATTTGAATCAACCGATCATTTTACCTGATTTTCGCAAAGCGCCACCAGGTTGGCGGCAAGATCGCCGGGATGCTGCATGCGCCGCTCCCAGCGCGGTGCGATTGCGGCAAGTGCCGGCAGGTGCGCACGCAGGCGCGGCCAGTCCACGGCATTGCCATAGCCGTTCCAGGCGTGCCAGAAGTCCGTCAGCGCGGCCGCTGCTTCCGGCGCCACGCCGCCCTGGCCGAACAGGTCGAGCCAGGCGTCCAGCTTGACCCGGTGCGCGGCATCGTCCTGCGGGTAGATATGCCACACCAGCGGCCGCGCCGCCCATTGCGCGCGCACGAAGGAATCCTCGCCGCGCACGAAGTTCAGGTCGCAGGCCCACAGCAGTTCGTCAAAGTGCTCCTGGCGTACGAAAGGGATCAGCTGCACGCACAGGCTGCCGCGTTCCACCGGGTCGCCAATCCGCAGCGGGGCGCCCAGCCATTCGGCGACCTGGTCCGCGGCCAGGCCTGCGGGCACCAGGCAATGGACCGCCTCGGCGGCATCGCGCCATTGCTCCAGCAGCGCGGGCAGGGCCGGGTTGCGGTAGGCAAACAGGCTCACGCGCAGCGCATCGGGCCGGGGTGTCACGCTCAGCCGGTGCCACAAGGCCGCCTGGGCGGCCGTGCCGCCGAGGAAGGCGGCGCGCTGCGCGCCCAGCATCGATTCCCGCAGCAGGCCGCCGGTGCCCGGCTCGAAGCCGGGGAAGAAGAAATGCTTCACTAGCGGCAGCCGCGGATGGGGTGAAGGCATCGCATGGTGCTCCCGTACCCACGGCTCGGCGCTCAGGTATTCCAGGTTGATCCAGGCGGGTTTGGGGTCACGCGCGGCCATGCGGGCCAGGAAGGCTTGCGGCACATCGCAGGCGAAGGCTTCGATGACGGCATCGTGTGGCTCGGCCCCGGCGGTGTCATCCACGTGGCTATCGCCACCCGGCCGCCACGGACGAATTTCCACGCCCGCCAGGCGCTGCACGGTGGCGCCGGTATCGAGTTCCGGCGCCAGCCGCGCGAAGCTGGCGAGGTCATCGACCCACAGCCGCACCGCGTGCCCATGCTCCTGCGCGAGTTGGCGGGCCAGCCGCCAGCAGACGCCGATGTCGCCGAAGTTGTCGATCACGGTGCAGAAGATGTCCCAGGAGCGGATAGGCATGACAGGTGACGGGCGCGCGGGTGGGGCGCGCGCTGAATTGCTCTAAACTTGCGATTTTAGAGGCCATGCCGTTTTGATGCGCGCAGGCCGTGTAGCGGTCACCGTCCCCAATGTCCGACCAGCAACCCGATTCCCCGAAACCCGCCGACGAAGTTCCGGCCGAAATGCCGCCCGAAACGCCGGCCCCCCAGCCAACCGAGGTGACTGCCGAGGCGTCTGTTGAAGCGCCGCCGGAGCCATTCGATCCGCGCCCGGTCATTTCCCGCCTGCCTGGCCTGCCGGGCGTGTACCGCTATTTCGACGCGGCCGGCAATGTGCTGTACGTGGGCAAGGCGCGTGACCTGAAGAAGCGGGTATCGAGCTATTTCAACAAGACCCAGTTGTCGCCGCGCATTGCGATGATGGTGGCGCGCATTGCCCGCATCGATACCACCGTGGTGCGCACCGAGGCCGAGGCGCTGCTGCTCGAGAACAACCTGATCAAGGCGCTGGCGCCGCGCTACAACATCCTGTTCCGCGACGACAAGTCGTACCCGTTCCTGAAGCTGACCGGGCACCGCTTCCCGCGCATGGCGTACTACCGCGGCGCCACCGACCGCAAGCACCAGTACTTTGGACCGTTCCCGAGCGCCTACGCGGTGCGCGAGAGCATGCAGATCCTGCAGAAGGTGTTCCAGTTGCGCACCTGCGAGGACACCGTCTTCAACAACCGTACGCGGCCGTGCCTGCTGCACCAGATCCACCGCTGCACCGGGCCGTGCGTCAACGCCATCAGCGAAGAAGACTATGCGCGCGATGTCGCCAACGCGGCGCGCTTCCTGCAAGGCCGCCAGACCGAAGTGCTGGAAGGCCTGCAGGGCAAGATGGAGCAGCACGCCGAGCGGCTGGAGTTCGAGCAGGCCGCGGCCGTGCGCGACCAGATCGCGGCGCTGTCGACCGTGCTCAAGCGCCAGGCGGTGGAAGAAGTGGGCGGGCAGGCGCGCGACATCGACGTGCTGGCCGTGGCGGTGGAGGGCGGGCGTGCCTGCGTCAACCTGGCCATGGTGCGCGGCAGCCGCCATCTGGGCGACAAGGCCTACTTCCCGGCCCATGCCGACGAAGCGGCGATGATCGTCGAGGATGCCGATGAACGCGCCGAGGAGCGTGAGGATGGGGCGGACAGCGCCGCAGCCGCGCTGCCGCTGACCGTCGACCGCATCGCCACGCGGGTGCTGTCGGCCTTCATGGTGCAGCACTACCTGGAGCAGCCGGCGCCGCCTATCATCGTCGTCAGCCATGCGCCGGACGATGCCACGGTGCTCGAGGCGCTGACGCTGCACGCCGGGCGCAAGGTCACGCTGGTGCGCCAGCCGCAGGGCCAGCGCAAGGTCTGGCTGGAGATGGCGCAGCAGGGCGCGGCGCTGGCGCTGTCGCGCCGGCTGGCCGAGCAGGGCAGCCAGGAGGCGCGCACGCGCGCGCTGGCCGAAACCATCGGGCTGGATCTGGAAGACCTGGCGCTGCTGCGCGCGGAGTGCTTCGATATCAGCCATACCGCTGGGGAGGCCACCCAGGCATCGTGCGTGGTGTACCACCACCACGACATGCAGAACAGTGAATACCGCCGCTACAACATCCAGGACATCATCCCGGGCGATGACTACGCGGCCATGCGCCAGGTGCTGACGCGGCGCTACCAGAAGCTGGTCGAGCAGATCCAGGAAGACGGCGGCATGGAGGCCGCGGCGCAGGTGCCGCAGATCGTGCTGATCGACGGCGGCAAGGGCCAGGTCGAGGTGGCGCGGCAGGTGTTCGAAGAGCTTGGGCTGGATATCGGCCTGCTGGTCGGCGTGGCCAAGGGCGAGGGCCGCAAGGTCGGCCTGGAGACGCTGGTGTTCGCCGATGGCCGCCCCTCGCTGGAGCTGGGGCAGGGCAGCGCCGCGCTGATGCTGGTGGCGCAGATCCGCGACGAGGCGCACCGCTTTGCCATCACCGGCATGCGCGCGCGCCGCGCCAAGACGCGCACCACCTCGCGCCTGGAAGAGATCGAGGGCATCGGCGCGCGCCGGCGCCAGAAGCTGCTGACCCGCTTTGGCGGGCTGCGCGGCGTGATGGCCGCCAGCATCGACGAGCTGGCCAGCGTCGAGGGCATTTCACGCGGCCTGGCCGAAGAGATCTACCGGCAGTTGCACTGAGCGCGCGGGGCCGCGGGGCGGTGCGGGGCGGGAAATTGGCCAATGATGGTCGATTGGTCCGGAAATCGGCGACAATCGCAAGATTGGTTACCGTCCCCCGCCGCCCGAGTTCCATGCCCTTCAATTTCCCGATCCTGCTGACCTGGCTTCGTGTCGCCATGATTCCACTGGTGGTAGGCGTGTTCTACCTGCCCGACGCGTGGCTGCCGATGCATGCCAAGAACCTGACGGCGGCGTCGTTTTTCATCATTGCCGCGGTCACGGACTGGCTGGACGGGTTCCTTGCGCGGCGCTGGAACCAGACCTCGTCGTTCGGCGCCTTCCTGGACCCGGTCGCCGACAAGCTGATGGTGACGGCGGCGCTGCTTTCGCTGCTGGCGCTGGGCCGGGTCACGGACCTGATCGCGCTGGTGATCATCGGGCGCGAGATCACCATTTCGGCGCTGCGTGAATGGATGGCGCAGATCGGCGCTTCCAAGAGCGTCGCGGTGAACTTCCTCGGCAAGCTCAAGACCACGGTGCAGATGGTGGCGATCCCGCTGCTGCTGTACAGCGACCGCCTGCTCGGCTTCGATGCCCACCTGCTCGGCACGTGGATGATCTACGTGGCGGCAGTGCTGACGCTGTGGTCGATGTTCTATTACATGAAGCTCGCCTGGCCGCAGATCCGCGAGCGCAGCGGGATGGTGGCGCGCGCCGGCGCGCAAAAGTGAAAAGAATTTTTGAAAAGGTGTTGACGACGAGAGCAGTTCTTTGCATAATCTCATTCTCGTTGCTGACGACGCAAACGAAAGCAGCGAGATAAGGTTGGTTTAGCGCAAGATGTTGTGAGATAACAGCGTGTTGCGGCATAAAACACCTTATTTGGATTTTGGTAGTGCCCCTGCGGGAGTAGCTCAGTTGGTAGAGCGCAACCTTGCCAAGGTTGAGGTCGCGAGTTCGAGACTCGTCTCCCGCTCCAA
>NZ_JBWKQZ010000034.1:0-98650 GCF_059419025.1 Cupriavidus sp. GW821-FHT07C08 | reverse complement strand
GTGCGGGAGTAGCTCAGTTGGTAGAGCGCAACCTTGCCAAGGTTGAGGTCGCGAGTTCGAGACTCGTCTCCCGCTCCAATCCCCAAAGGGAAGCACCGCTTCCCTTTTTGTTTGGGTTGAATCGCCGCAAGACATTGCCGGAAGCTGCGCTCCGGCAGCATCGGCTGAATGCGGATACAATCCAGCAGCACGTCACCTGGCGGGGTGGCAGAGTGGTTATGCAGCGGCCTGCAAAGCCGTGTACGCCGGTTCGATTCCGACCTCCGCCTCCAGTTGCATGCAGAACGGCGCCTCGCGGCGCCGTTTTTGTTTTCCGGGCCAGTTCCTCACCTCGCGTTCAGGCAAGCAGGCACCGGCTCGTCCGCCATCTCCGCGCCTCGGGCAGGTGGCGGGCATGTTACATTACTCCTGTCGTACGCTTTTCGGGGGGCTCCGCGTGATCGATAGCGGGGCCGCATGTCAATCGCCATCCCCGATCCGTGACGCGCCGCCGGCGTATCCGGGGCCGCTGCGGCACTTCCCGTTCTTCCCGTTCCGATGCTGCTGCCGATTGTTGCGGCGACTTTCCCGCGCTGACCGCTGGTGCGCGCCGGATGCGCTGTCGCGGTTGCCAGGGCAGGGAGCGGGTTAGCCGTTCAGCCCCTGACACGAGGAATCCCGCACGCATGCATCACGCCACCCCGCTTATCAGTACCATCGTCGGCGGTATCGTCCTGGCCTTTATACTTGGCGCCATCGCCAGCCGGCTGCGCCTGCCGCCGTTGATCGGCTACCTGTGCGCGGGCATCGTGGTCGGTCCGCATACGCCCGGCTATACCGCCGACCAGGCCCTGGCGCCGGAGTTGGCCGAGCTTGGCGTGATCCTGCTGATGTTCGGCGTGGGACTGCACTTTTCGATCAAGGACCTGATGGCGGTCAAGCGCATCGCCATTCCGGGGGCGGTGGTGCAGATTGGCATCGCCACGCTGATGGGCATGCTGGTGGCCTGGGGCTTCGGCTGGTCATGGGGGCAGGGGCTGGTGTACGGGCTGGCGCTGTCGGTGGCCAGCACTGTGGTGCTGCTCAAGGCCTTGCAGGAGCGCGACCTGGTGGAGTCGCCGCAGGGCCGCATCGCGGTCGGCTGGCTGATCGTGGAAGACCTGGCGATGGTGCTGGCCCTGGTGCTGCTGCCAGCGATGGCAGGTCTGCTGGCGGCTTCCGGCGTAACCTCGGGCGAAACATCGGGCGAGGCCGCGCCGGCTACCGGCGACGTGGTGCTCGCGATCTTCGCGACGCTGGGCAAGGTGGCCGCCTTCGTCGCGGTGATGCTGGTGATCGGCCGGCGCTTTATCCCGTGGATGCTGGAGCGCATCGTCTGGACCGGCAACCGCGAGATGTTCCGCCTGGGCGTGCTGGCAACGGCGCTGGGCGTGGCCTACGGCGCCTACGCGCTCTTTGGCGTCTCGTTCGCGCTGGGCGCGTTCTTTGCCGGCATGGTGCTGGCGGAGTCCGAGTTCAGCCATCGTGCGGCTGAAGAGTCGCTGCCGCTGCGCGATGCCTTCGCCGTGCTTTTCTTCGTATCCGTGGGCATGCTGTTCGACCCGATGGTGCTGGTCAACGACCCGTGGGGCGTGCTGGCGACGGTGTTTATCATCGTGGTGGGCAAGTCGCTGGCGGCGCTGGCCATCGTGCGTGCTTTCGGGCATTCCGGGCAGACCGGCATGACCATTGCCGTGAGCCTGGCGCAGATCGGCGAGTTCTCGTTCATTCTCGCCAGCCTTGGCGTCTACCTGAAGATCCTGCCCGAGCGCGGCCAGGCGCTGATCCTGGCCGGGGCGCTGCTGTCGATCATGCTCAATCCGGTGCTGTTCCACCTGCTCGACCTGTACACGGCGCGGCGCAATCGCGGCACGGATCCGCAGCCGGCCTGACCGGAGCCCAGGTGCGGCTCAGCCGCCGATCCGCGGCGCCATGGTGCGCAGATATTCGGTAAAGGCCAGCAGCCCCTGGGTCGGGAACTTGTCCTGGTGCACCACCAGCTGCAGCGGCCGAACGATGCGTGGCAGGCCATCGCGGATCGCCACCAGCGTGCCGCGTTCCAGTTCGTCGCGCACCACATGCAGCGACAGGCAGCTGACGCCGAAGCCGCTCATCACGGCACGCTTGATGGCTTCGGCGTTGCCCAGCTCCAGCGCGAAGCGCAACTCGCCCAGCAGCGGCACCAGCCGTTCCTCGATGACCTCACGCGTGCCCGAGCCGGGCTCGCGCACGATCCACTCGGCATCGCGCAGCGCCACCAGGTCATGCGGCACGGCCGCAAGCGGATGCGAGGGGCCGACCACCACCACCATCTCGTCATCGCACCAGCGCACGCTGCGCAGGTCGCGCTCATGGCTGGCGCCTTCGACCAGGCCGATATCGGCGTCGAACTGCAGCAAAGATTGCAGCACTTCGCGGGTATTGCCGATGCGCAGGTCCAGCGTGCACGGTCCGCTGCGCGAATGGCGGAAGCCCGCCAGCAGCGGCGGCAGGATGTAGCTGCCAATGGTATTGCTGGCCGCGATGCGCAGCTGCACGCCGGTCTGGGTGGCAAAGCGCTCCAGTTCCTGGGCCTGGTCCAGCAGCGACAGCGCGCGCGGGAAAAACTGGCGTCCGGTCTCGTTGATGCTGAGCCGGCGGGCCACGCGGTCAAACAGCGGGCTGTCGAGCGCGCGCTCCAGCTCGGCCAGCGAGGCGCTGACGGCCGACTGCGACATTGCGAGTGCCTGCGCCGCCGCCATGGTGCTGCCATGCTGGGCCACGGCGACGAAGACGGACAGCTGGCGCAGCGTCAGGCGCAGGGGGCGGTGTTCAGGCCGCGGGTCGGGGCGGTGGTTCATATCGATATAATCAATAACGCATAACGATATTACCCGTTTTACGGGTTAGCGGGGTGCCAGTACGCTTGAGTCACTAAAGAACACGACCCGAGCCTGCCATGTCCTCCGTCTCCGCCCCCCGCACCACCCCGGCCGCCGCGCCGGCATTGCCGCCGCCGTGGTCGCAGCGTCTGCTGACGCTGGTCCCGCTGGGCGGCATTGCCTGGCTGGCGATTGCGCTGGCCGAGCATCCGGCCGTGGCGCGCTACGGGCTCAGCGCGCTGACGCTGGCCATGTGCGCCGGCATGGTCGCGGCCAATACGCTGCCGCGCCACTGGCTGGCGCCGCTGGCACCCGGCATGCAGGTCGCACGCCACTACCTGCTGCGCCTGGGCGTGGCGCTGTACGGTCTGCGGCTGACCTTTGCCTCGATCGTCGCGCTGGGCCTGCCGGGCATCGTGGTGCCGCTGACCATGCTGGTGGCCACGCTGCTGTTCGGCACCTGGGTGGGTACGAGGTTCTTCGGCCTGAGCCGCCGCGAAGCGATCCTGGTCAGCTCCGGCAGCGCCATCTGCGGTGCCGCCGCGGCCATCGCCGTATCGTCGGTGGTGCGCACCGACGACAAGCAGACCGCCGTGGCGGTGGCGACGGTGGTGCTGTTCGGCACCGTCGGCATGCTGCTTTATCCCTATCTGTACGAACTGGCGACCGGCCACTGGCACTGGGCCGTCAGCGAGCGCATGTTCGGTATTTTCACCGGCGCGACGCTGCACGAGGTGGCCCAGGTGATCGCCGCCGGCAAGATGATCAGCGAGCCGACCGCCGACGCTGCCGTGGTGGCCAAGATGGTGCGCGTGCTGGCGTTGGGTCCGCTGCTGCTGGTGATGGCGCTGTGGCCGCAGGGCGGTGCGCAAGCGGAGCAAGGCACTGCCGGCGGCAGCCGCCTGCGTGGGATCCTGAAGTCGGTGCCGTGGTTCGCGGTGGGGTTTGTCGCAGTGATGGCGGTCAACTCGGCCGGCACCGTGCCCACTGCCTGGAAGGCGCCGCTGATCGCGCTGGACAACTGGCTGCTGGCCTGCGCGATGCTGGCGATCGGCCTGCACACCCGCATCGGCGACCTGATGCGCGCCGGACGCAAGCCGCTGGCGCTGGCCGGTTTGCTGTTCGTGTTCCTGATGGGGGTGGGTGCGCTGATGTGCTACGCGATGGCCTGACGCGCGCGGACCTGAAGGCATCAGAAGAGGGGGGCGATGGCCCCCTTTTTTTGTTTGGGGCCGGTAGCGGAAGGGGTGGGCGGCTGTACGCCCTGGTGCGGCCGACGGGACTCGAACCCGTAAGCCTGGAAAGGCGGCAGATTTTAAGTCTGCTGAGTCTACCAATTTCTCCACGGCCGCACGGCAAGCCCGGTATTGTGGTGGCTCCGCATCCCGGATGCAAGCGCGAAAAAGTGACGCCACTGTTACGGCTGGTAACAATGTCGACCTCGCCGTTGCACCTGGAAAATTCCGAAGCCCTACAATACGGAGTAAGAGAAATCTCACTTTGAGAGGCGGATATGAAACGTTGGTGGCTCGCAGCATTCGGTGTCGCAGCCGGGCTTGCTTCTGGGGCCGCAATGGCCCATGTGAGCGTCGGCGTGGCAATTGGGGTGCCGGGCGTAGTGGTTGGCGCACCGGCCTACTATCCGCCAGCCCCGGCTTACTATGCACCGCCGCCTGTCGTGGTGGCGCCTGCGCCGGTCTATTACGGCCCGCCGCCGGTGGTGGTACGTCCGCGTCCGGTCTATTACGGTCCTGGCTACTACGGCCCGCCGCGTTATTACGGCGGCCACCGCGGCTACTATGGCCCGCCGGGATACCATCGTGGCCATGGTCATGGTCACGGCCGTTGGCGCGACGACTGATCGTCGTTCGATCTACGCAAGCTTTTTGAAAGAGAAGGGGCCCTCCGGGGGCCCCTTCCTTTTTCCTGCCGCACTGCGACATGAGGCGCTGGAGCCAGTTCCCGGAAATTCGCCCCCTTGCTGAGAGTAGTCAAATTATTTGAACAGACTGCTCAAAGCATCACCTCTATCGATATCAGGGTTTCCCCCTAAACTGTTATCGTGACATCGTGATGACGGCGCCCCAAAGTGCTGCACGGTGCCTCCGCCAACCAAAGAATAGCAAGGGGAATATCCATGAAGATCACACAAGCCGTTGCTGCCGTCGCAGCGCTGGCCGCGCTGGGCGCGCTTTCCACCTCCGCATTTGCCGCCGTCGGCAAGGTCGATCCATACCTGGACGGCTCCAGGGTCGGCAAGACGGACCCGTACACCGATGGTGCCAAGATGGGCAAGGTGGATCCGTTCACCGACGGTGCCCGCCTCGGCAAGCCTGATCCGTTCACCGATGGCGCGCGCATCGGCAAGCCCGATCCGTTTACCGACGGCGCACGCATGGGCAAGCCGGATCCGTTCACGGATGGCGCCTGAATCGCTGTAGTCCGTGCATGATGAATGGCCCGCTGAACGCGGGCCATTCTTGTTTTTGCCCGTGCCCCGGCGCACCGCAACGGGGCGCCTGTCATGACGATGGCCGGGGCGCGGCGCTATACTTCGGCCTCAACCAAATGAATGACCAGGAGAGTGGCATGCAGCAAAAGACGGTTCTGACGGCAGACGACGTGAAGAAGATCATGGCCGCAGCGGAAACCGAGGCAAAGAATCATCAATGGGCCGTGTCGATCGTCGTGGTGGACGATGGCGGCCATATGCTGGCGATGCAGCGCCTGGATGGTGCCGCGCCGATCTCGGCCTACATTGCCGGCGAGAAAGCCCGCACCTCGTCGCTGGGCCGTCGTGAGTCGAAGGTCTACGAAGACATGATCAACAACGGCCGCTACTCGTTCATGACGGCGCCGGTGCTGCAAGGCATGCTGGAGGGCGGCGTGCCCATCGTCTGCAACGATCAGGTGGTCGGTGCCGTGGGCGTGTCGGGCGTGAAGTCGACCGAAGACGCGCAGATCGCGCGTGCCGGCATCGCTGCGCTGGGCCTGTAAAGCCCTGCGCCGACCACTGTGCCGGCGCATGAAAATGCCCCGCAGGCATGGCCTGCGGGGCGGCATAAAAGAGGGCATGGCTGGGTACGGCCGGTCCGGCGTGGGGTCTGAATCCCGCCCGCGACACCAGTACCTGGCTACTGCCCAACACCTCGTTCCGAGGTGGTCCCCACAAAAGTCTTTACTGCCACGTACGTGGCACCCGCGCCCAACGCGGGTCTCGATCGCTTCCCTCTGGCTTCAACCTTGCGGTATCGCGCCCCAGGGCCGCGTCATTTCGTCAGGATCAGCTTGCCGTAGCGCGTGACGCGCAGCGTGTAGACCTCACCGTTGTGCAGGATCGGCAGGGTGCTGGCGCCGTGCATGATGGCGTCCAGGGCCACCGGCTCGCCGGCAGGTGCCGGCGACAGGCTGTCACGCACCAGTGCCTCCAGCCGGGCGGGCAGGGCCGCCACCGCGGACTTCACGGATGCGATGGTCGACGGTGCTGCCTTCGCGCTGGCCTCGCGGCGCGGTTGCGCGGCGACCTCGACGCGGCGCAGCGACAGCCGGCGGCGGGTGACTTCACGCGGTTGCGACAGCGGCAGGGAAAGTGTGCTCATCTTCTGGCTCCGTTCTGCAATAAGGGCGCGCCGGTCACGGCGCAGTCGATGGAAGGATCTTAAATGAGAATTGTTATCATTACAATAGCTTCCGACCAAGATTCGCGGAACGACCATGAGCGGCGGGGAAGGGCCGCGGAGACGACGCAGCGCACGCTGGTCGCATGAATCGGCGGCATCAACGGCAAAGGGCACCCTGAGGTGCCCTTTGTCGTTCCGGAGCGCCTGGTGGCGCCCGCTTACTGCTTGGGTTCGGTGATAAAGCCGATCTTGCCCAGGCCGCCGTGCTGCGCGGCGGCCATGACCTCGGCCACGCGCTCGTAGCGCACCTCGCGGTCCGCGCGCAGGTGCAGCTCAGGCTGCGGCTGCTGCTGCGCGGCCAGCGCGATATTGCTTTCCAGCGTGGCCTGGTCCACTTCCACCTGGTTCCAGAAGACCTTGCCACTGGCGTCGATCGAGACGTTGATGCTCTGCGGCTTCGGGTCGTTCGGGGTGTTGGTGGCGCGCGGCAGGTCGATCTTCACCGCGTGGTTGATCACGGGGATGGTGATGATGAAGATGATCAGCAGCACCAGCATGACGTCGACCAGCGGCGTCATGTTGATCTCGCTCATCACCTCGTCGTCGTCGCTGTCGAGAGTACCGAATGCCATGATGACTTCCTTGCTAGCGGTTTAGCGCTGTGCCGCGGCCAGGCGCACGGTGCCGTCTTCGGTTCGGGCGCCGGTGGGGCGCACGCGCGCGCCGGTGACGAAGTAGGCGTGCAGGTCGTGGGCAAAGCGGTTGAGCTTCGAGATCACCGACTTGTTGCCGCGGGTAAGGGCGTTATAGCCCAGCACGGCGGGAATCGCCACGGCCAGGCCAAAGGCGGTCATGATCAGCGCCTCGCCCACGGGGCCGGCAACCTTGTCGATGGTCGGCACGCCCGAGGCGCCGATGCCGATCAGCGCGTGGTAGATGCCCCACACGGTGCCGAACAGGCCGACGAACGGTGCGGTCGAGCCCACCGAGGCCAGCACTGCCAGACCCGACTGCATGTGTGCCACCGAATCATCGATGGAGCTCTTGAGCGAGCGGGTCAGCCAGTCGGAGATGTCCATCACGTCGTGCAGTTGCGGCTGGCTGGCGCGATGATGCTGGGCGGCTTCCTTGCCGGCGATGGCCAGCGTGCGGAACGGGTTGGCATCGCTGGCGCCCAGGGTTTCGAGCGCGTGGTCGAAATCGTCCGAGTGCCAGAAGCGCTTTTCCGCGCCGTGCGCCATCTTCTTCAGGCGCACCAGATCCCACGCCTTGGTAAGGATCACGATCCATGAGGCGAGCGACATGATCAGCAGAATGATCGCGGTCGCACGCATGACGAAGTCGCCTTGCGTCCAGAGGTGGGAGAGTCCGAGGTCCTGCATGTGTTGGTTCCTGGTGAGTTCGCTTGGTTTAGGTCAGATCAGAGATCGGAAATCTGGGGCGGTCAGTTCAGTTCGAAGCCGATCGGCTGCTGCGCCGTGACGGCGACGGCGCGGCCGTTGTCCAGGTAAGGCTTGCAGCGCATGGACTGCACCGCTTCCACCGCGGCCTGGTCCAGGCGCGACGAACCGCTCGAGGATACGACGGAAGTCTTCACGACCTTGCCGCTTTCGTCGGTGGTCAGGCGCACCACGGCCTTGCCGGTCTCGCCCATGCGGCGTGACTGGGAAGGATACTTCGGTTGCGGCGGCGTGCACTGGATTTCGCCGATGCCGACTGCGCGCGGCGCGGCGGATACCGGTGCCGGAGCGAGCTCAGCGGCCGGTGCCGGGGGTGCCGGCGGCGCGGGCGGGGCCTCGGGCGCGTTCGGCGTCGGAGGCAGGTTGGCTACCGGCTGCGGGGTTGGCTTGGGCTGCGGCGGGGTGGGCTTGGGCGTGGTCACCTTCACCTGCTTGGGCGGGGTTTCCTGCTTGGGCTTGGGTTTGGGCGGCTCCGGCGGGGCTTCCTGCTTGGGAGGCTCCAGCGGGATGATGCGCGCGACGATTTCCGGCGAGATCACCGCCTCGGTCAGCTTGCGGCCCAGGCCGCTTTGGATCAGGTAGAGCAGGCCGACGTGGAACAGCAGTACGGCGAGCGTAATCTTGAGGAAGCGTTGGTCGAACATGTGTCAACAACAAAAGTCTGCCAGCGGCGGCACCGCAGCGGCGCTGTGCGCCGTCACTTGCGATAAAACAGGATCAGCGAGATGCCGCAACCGACCAGCAGGCTAAGCAGCAATTCCATGATAAACGCTCCTTCAACTGGGTTGCCGTGGGAGCGCCACTCTGGGGCAGCGTGTCAGCTGGCCAGTATAAACGATAATGATTCTTATTTGTTGTGATTTGTGCGTCGCAACTGGAATTTTCTGCCCCGGCACGTTATACCGGCAAGTCCAAGCAGCATTTCGGGAGGTGATGTAGTGGTGCTCGCGCGCTGACGCGCTCTGGCACTTTGCTGCGCTTCGGTGCCCCAGGCCACAATCGCCGGCGCCCGTTGCGCACGGGGATGCGCGGTTGGCACCAAAGCGCGCTAGCATAGGAAGAAACTGCAGACGTGGCGGTGCGCCGGTCGCGGCCCCGCCATCGCGCACAGCGCGCTCGGGGACCCGTCCATGGACTTCACACGTTTTGCTGAAGATGACCGATCGACGATTCTGCGCTCCATGCCTGGCACATCGTCCAGCTCAGCATTGGACTGGATGTGCGCCCAGTTTGCCCTGCGCGTGGTCTGCGCACTGGGCCCGCGCTTCAACCTGCGCAGCAATATCAACGATGTCCTGACCGTCAGCGCGCAGGAGATGGTCTGGCCGTACGGCGTGGTGCTGCGCGTGCAGCGCTTCCTGGCCGCGCGCTGCGCCGACATGCCCGCGTGGAAGGGCACCGCCCGCCTGACCCCTGAGGAATTCCTGGACCGCCACGGCCAGTGGAACAGCGCATTTGATGAAAGCGCGCTGTTCTATTACCTGGACGAGTACGTCAAGCACCACGCCAAGGACATGTTCGCCGTGTTCGACGCTTCGGCAGCTGCCATCGCCCAGCGGCTGGAAGGCGAGCGCGTGCTGCTGGTGCGCAATATCGACATGCTCAGCCGTGTGCTGGACCTGCCCGAGCACGAGCGCAAGCTGCTGCTGTACGCGGCGCTGGCCAAGTACAAGCGCGACCTGCGCGCGGTGATGGTCGACTGCAAGGTGGCGCACAGCCAGGAAGCGTTCCAGATCCTGGCCGGGCTGACCGGCGCCGGCGCGGCCGACGTTGCCGCCTCGCTGCGGCCCGGCTCGCGGCTGGAGACGCTGAACCTGATCGAGCAGCCGCTGCCGGAAAACAGCGTGACCGACCTGGGCGACCTGATGCGGCTGTCCGACCGGCTGCTGCACGTGCTGCTGGGCAATTACGCCAACGAGGCCGAGATGATGGCGGTCTTCACCCGCCCGGCCGCGCCGCCCACGCTGACCACCGCCGACTATCCCCATGTCGAGACCGACGCGCGCTACCTGTGCGCGCTGCTGAGCAATGCCACGCGCCAGCACGCCAGCGGCGTCAACGTGCTGATCTATGGCCCGCCCGGCACCGGCAAGACCGAGTTTGCGCGGCTGCTCGCGCGCGAGGCGGGCTGCGAGCTGTACGAAGTCGATTGCCTGGACCGCGACGGCAACAGCCTGTCGGGCAAGGACCGCTACCGCTCGCTGCAGGTGTCGCAGGCCTTCCTGCGCGGGCGTGCCCATACCGCGCTGCTGTTCGACGAGGTGGAAGACGTCTTCCCCGGCAGCGCTCGCGAGCTGATGAGCCTGTTCGGCCAGGAAGACACGCGCGCCTCGGTCAACGGCAAGGCCTGGGTCAACCAGACGCTCGAGCAGAACCCGGTGCCGGTGATCTGGATCTCCAACTCGATCCGGCAGATCGACCCGGCCTACCTGCGCCGTTTCCAGTTCCACCTGGAGCTGAAGATCCCGCCGCCGCTGGTGCGCGAGAACATCATCCGCAAGCACCTGGGCGGGCTGGATGTCAGCGACGCCTTTATCACCGGGCTGGCCGGGCGCAAGACGCTGACGCCGGCACAGGTGCAGTCGGCCGCGCGCTTCGTCGAGCTGGCACGGCCCGACGTGGAAGAGCCGGTGGAAGCGCTGATCCTGCGCCAGCTGGAACACGCCGACCGCGCCATGGGGCTGCGCCCCGAGGCCGAGGCGCGGCCGGTGGTCACGCACTACCGGCTGGAGAACCTGCACCTGGAAACCCGCTACGAGGTGGTCAAGATCGTCGACGCGCTGCGCGTGCGCCAGCGCGGCACGCTGTGCTTCTACGGCCCGCCCGGCACCGGCAAGACCGCGCTGGCCGAGCATATCGCGGCCGAGCTGGACCTGCCGCTGATGATCCGCCGCGCCTCCGACCTGATGAGCAAATATGTGGGCGAGACCGAGCAGCAGATCGCCGCCATGTTTGCGCGCGCCGAAGAGGATGGGGCGGTGCTGCTGCTGGACGAGGCCGACAGCTTCATGCAGAGCCGCCAGCAGGCGGTGCGCAACTATGAGATCTCCGAGGTCAACGAGATGCTGCAGGGCATGGAGCGCTTCAACGGCATCTTTATCTGCACCACCAACCTGTTCGACCGCATCGACGAGGCCGCGCTGCGCCGCTTCTCGTTCAAGATCCGCTTCCTGGCGCTCAAGCCCGCGCAGCGCGTGGCGATGTTTGTCGACGAGGCGCTTGACGGCGACGCCGCCGGCCTGACCGACAGCATGCGCCGTGAGCTGGATATGATGGATTGCCTGACGCCGGGCGACTTCGCCACGGTCAAGCGCCAGTGCGTGCTGTTGGGCGAGGCGCTGATGCCGGATGAATTCCTGGCGCAGCTGCGCCAGGAGCATGCCATCAAGCCCGAGGTGCGGGAGCACCGGCCGCTGGGCTTTCTGCAGTAGGGAAGAAGGCGCCGGCTAGAACGCTGGCGCCGGTTCGATTACCACCGTCTCCGCATCGGCTTGCACCTGCAGCAGCGTGGCTGCCATGGCACGCAGGTGCGCGGCGTCCTTGGTGGAGGCAAAGCGGTCGTGCGGCACGGCATCGGGCGCGGCGGCCATGCCGTGCTCAGCGAGTTTGCGCGCGAGCTGGCGCGCAATCGCGCTGCCGGTGTCTACCAGCGCCAGCTGGTCGCCCACCATCGCGCGGATGGTGCCGGAGAGGAAAGGGTAGTGGGTGCAGCCCAGCACCAGCGTGTCGGCGCCGGCTTCGAGCATGGGCGTGAGGTAGGCATCGAGGCGCTCGCGCACGGCGGGGCCGTCGACATCGCCTTGCTCGATCAGCGACACCAGGCCAAGGCCGGCTTCGCAGATAAAACGGCTTTCGCCATCCAGCGACGCCAGCAGCCGCGCGAACTTGGCGCTCCTGAGCGTATTGGCGGTCGCCAGCACGCCCACCACTTTGCTGCGGCTGGCCGCGGCGGCCGGCTTCAGGCCCGGTTCCACGCCGATGATCGGAAGCGGCAGTTGCTTGCGCAGCAGCTCCACGGCATGGCCGGTGGCCGTGTTGCAGGCGATCACTAGCGCCTTGCAGCCCTGGGCGATCAGCCATTCGCAGGCCTGCAGGGTGCGCGCTTCGACAAACTTCTCGGGCTTCTCGCCGTACGGCGCGTATTTCGAATCGGCCAGGTACAGCAGCGATTCATGCGGCAGCAGTGCGCGGATCTCGCGCAGCACGGACAGGCCGCCGAGGCCGGAATCGAAGACGCCGATAGGTGCGGGGTTCACGGGAGGGGAGGGCAACAGAAAATTGGGCAGAAAAAAGCCGGGTCGGAACCCGGCTTTCTTCGAGCGCGACGGCAGATTCTACCGCGTTGCCTTGCTTACAGCGCGGCGACCGGGATCTTGCCGATCTTGGCTTGCCATTCGGCCGGGCCAGTCTTGTGCACCGAGGTGCCTTCGCTGTCCACCGCAACCGTCACCGGCATGTCCTTGACGTCGAACTCGTAGATCGCTTCCATGCCGAGGTCTTCGAAGCCGACCACCTTGGCCTCCTTGATCGCCTTGGCCACCAGGTAGGCGGCGCCGCCCACGGCCATCAGGTAGGCCGACTTGTGCTTCTTGATGGCCTCGATCGCCACCGGGCCGCGCTCGGCCTTGCCGATCATCGAGATCAGGCCGGTTTCGGCCAGCATCATCTCGGTGAACTTGTCCATGCGCGTGGCGGTGGTGGGGCCGGCCGGGCCAACGGCCTCGTCGCGCACCGGATCGACCGGGCCGACGTAGTAGATCACGCGGTTCTTGAAGTCCACCGGCAGCTTCTCGCCCTTGGCCAGCATGTCGGCGATGCGCTTGTGCGCGGCGTCGCGGCCGGTCAGCATCTTGCCGTTGAGCAGCAGGGTCTGGCCCGGCTTCCACGAGGCGACTTCTTCCGGCGTCAGCGTGTTCAGGTCGACGCGCTTGGAGGTCTCGGTGTTCGGGGCCCACTCGACCTTCGGCCATTGCGACAGGTCAGGCGCTTCCAGCCTGGCCGGGCCGCTGCCGTCCAGCGTGAAGTGCACGTGGCGGGTGGCGGCGCAGTTGGGGATCATCGCGACCGGCTTGGACGCGGCGTGCGTCGGGCAGGCCATGATCTTGACGTCCAGCACGGTGGCCAGGCCGCCCAGGCCTTGCGCGCCGATGCCGAGCGCGTTGACCTTCTCGTACAGCTCGACGCGCAGTTCCTCAACCCAGTCCTTCGGGCCGCGGGCGATGATGTCCTGGATGTCGATGGACTCCATCAGTGATTCCTTGGCCATCACCATGGCCTTCTCGGCGGTGCCGCCGATGCCGATGCCCAGCATGCCCGGCGGGCACCAGCCGGCGCCCATGGTCGGCACGGTCTTCAGCACCCAGTCGACGATCGAATCGGACGGGTTCAGCATCACGAACTTGGACTTGTTCTCCGAGCCGCCGCCCTTGGCCGCGACCTGGATGTCGACGGTGTTGCCCGGCACCACTTCGTAGTGGATCACGGCCGGGGTGTTGTCCTTGGTGTTCTTGCGGCCGCCTTCGGGCGGGCTGACGATCGACGCGCGCAGCACGTTGTCGGGGTGCGTGTAGCCGCGGCGCACACCCTCGTTGATCATGTCGGTCAGGCCCATGGTGGCGCCATCCCAGCGCACGTCCATGCCCACCTTGACGAAGACCGTGACGATGCCGGTGTCCTGGCAGATCGGGCGCTTGCCCTCTGCGCACATGCGGCTGTTGGTCAGGATCTGCGCAATCGCGTCCTTGGCCGCCGGGCTCTGCTCCAGCTCATAGGCGCGGCCCAGGCTGGTGATGTAGTCCATCGGGTGGTAGTAGCTGATGTACTGCAGGGAGTCGGCGACGCTCTGGATGAGGTCTTCTTGCTTGATGACAGTCATTTTGTGGGGGTGGGCAGCGGTGAAACACAGCCGCAAATCATACACTGAGCCGCGGCGGTCTGCCCGGCTGCATACATCCGTCCACAGCCGATAATGTGCGGCAAACGCCGCTAGTTGCGTGGGGGCGGGCCCAAAAGCAAAAACCGCGGCACATGGCCGCGGTCTGGCTGGGACTAGGTGTCCGATGGCGCGTTAATGTGATTAATGCTTATCATGTGCGCCGACCGGATGCGTCACCATCCGATCCACCCAGGCCATGGCGACCGCCGACAGCAGGAAGGCAATATGGATGGCCACCTGCCACATGATGGTATGCGTCGTGCGCTGCTCGGCATCGATGAAGGTCTTGAGCAGGTGGATTGACGAAATCCCGATCAGCGCCATCGACAGCTTGACCTTGAGCACGCCGGCGTTGACGTGGTCCAGCCATTCCGGCTCGTCCGGGTGGTTGTCGATGCCCAGTCGCGACACGAAGGTCTCATAGCCGCCCACGATCACCATGATCAGCAGGTTGGAAATCATCACCACGTCAATCAGGCCCAGCACCACCAGCATGATCTTGCTCTCGTCGAACTCGGTCACATGCGCCAGCAGGTGCCAGACTTCGACCAGGAAGTGGTAGACATAGACGCCCTGGGCAACGATCAGGCCCAGGTAAAGCGGCAACTGCAGCCAGCGCGACGCGAAGATGATGCTCGGGATCGGCCGCAGGGTCTGCGGCTTGGCGGTGATGGGATTGGAGGCCATGGGCGGGCGGTGTCGGCGAGTTGAAAATCGGCGTGGATTGTACCAAGCGCCGATGACCGGACGGCGTTACCGACCGTAACCGAATACCGTTACCGTTCGTCGCCGGCGTGGCTCAACCCGCGGCGCCAGGATCGGCGCCGGCCGCCTTGCCGCGCCACGCGCCGCGCGCGATCCGCCCCGGCCAGCTGGCCAGCACGATCCCGGCCAGCACGCACGCCAGCGCCACCCCATGCGGCCAGCCCGGCTGCTCGCCCAGGAAGACGATGCCGTAGGTGGCAGCCGCCACCGGCAGCACCGAGGTGAACACCCCCGCCAGCTGCGCCGGCACATGGCGGATGCCCTTCATCCACAGCCAGAACGAGAACACGCTGGCCGAGAGCGCGTACCACAGCAGCATCAGCCAGGTCTGCGCCGGCACCGTGGCGGCATCGAAGCTCAGCAGCGGGACCAGCCCCAGCGGCAGCATCAGCAGCCCGCCGATCAGGTGCGTGTAGGCGCAGATCTCGATCGCGGCCAGGGTCTGCGTGAGCCGGCGAGACAGGATTACGTAGATCGACTCGCACACCACCGCGCCCATGATCATCAGGTTGCCCAGCCATGCCTGGCTGCCGCTGCCGGCACCGTGCGCATCGCCCCGGGCGATGTTCAGCACCGCGATGCCGGTCATCGCCAGCAGCACCGACGCCACCGTGCGCCGCGACAGCCGCTCGCGCAGCAGCAGCCACGACAGGATCGCCACGGTGGCGGGGATGGTGCTGGTGATCACGCCGGCAGCCATGGCGCTGGTCAGCCGCACGCCATTGAGCATCAGCAGCGTAAACAGGAAGGTGCCGAAGAACGCCTGCAGGAACAGGTTCAGCCATTCCCCGCGCGAGACCCGGCGCATGCGCGCGGGCCGGTACCACGGCGCCAGGCAGACGATGGCGATGACAAAGCGCAGCAGCGCGAACAGCAGCACCGGCACATGCGCGATGATCGATTTGCCGAGTCCGACATTGCTGCCGACCAGCGCCATCGAGGCGATCAGGAAGAGGGCGTAGACCGGGGAGAATGCTGAAGGATTGGCGGGCACGGGTACGGCCTTGGTCGTCCGGCAGGGCGCCGCGGCGCTTTGGCGCGGCAGATGCTGAGCCGGCGGGAGCGGCAAGGGTAAGCGCCGCATTCAGGTATGGAACTCGCGGCATTATAGCTGTGCTAGCCTAATGGAGAAGGCTGCACTTTCGCAACGCGTGCGGGGACTTTTCCCGCTGCATTGCAACAAGTTGCAGGCACACCCCCAGGCCCACCGTCAGGTTTAAGTAAGCCGTCGGGCGTAACTTGGCAGCCAAAGCCATTCCAAAATCAGGAGACAAGCCTATGTCCGCCATCGAATCGGTGATGCAAGAGCATCGCGTGTTCAACCCGCCTGAAGGCTTCGCCAGCCAGGCCGCGATCCCCAGCATGGAGGCCTACCAGGCGCTGTGCGACGAAGCCGAGCGCGACTATGAAGGCTTCTGGGCGCGCCATGCGCGCGAGTTGCTGCACTGGACCAAGCCCTTCACCAAGGTGCTGGACGAAAGCAACGCACCGTTCTACAAGTGGTTCGAAGACGGCGAGCTCAACGCCTCTTACAACTGCCTGGACCGCAATCTGCAGAACGGCAATGCGGACAAGGTCGCGATCGTGTTCGAGGCCGACGACGGCACCGTGACCCGCGTCACCTACCGCGAGCTGCACGGCAAGGTGTGCCGCTTTGCCAACGGCCTGAAGGCGCTCGGCATCAAGAAGGGCGACCGCGTGGTGATCTACATGCCGATGTCGGTCGAAGGCGTGGTCGCGATGCAGGCCTGCGCGCGCCTGGGCGCCACGCACTCGGTCGTGTTCGGCGGCTTCTCGGCCAAGTCGCTGCAGGAGCGGCTGGTGGACGTGGGCGCGGTGGCGCTGATTACCGCCGACGAGCAGATGCGCGGCGGCAAGGCCCTGCCGCTGAAGGCGATTGCCGACGATGCGCTGGCGCTGGGCGGCTGCGAGGCCGTCAGGAACGTGATCGTCTACCGCCGCACTGGCGGCAAGGTTGCCTGGACCGAAGGCCGCGACCGCTGGATGGAAGATGTCAGCGCCGGCCAGCCGGATACCTGCGAGGCCGAGCCGGTCAGCGCTGAACACCCGCTGTTCGTGCTCTACACGTCCGGCTCCACCGGCAAGCCCAAGGGCGTGCAGCACAGCACCGGCGGTTACCTGCTGTGGGCGCTGATGACGATGAAGTGGAGCTTCGACATCAAGCCCGACGACCTGTTCTGGTGTACCGCCGACATCGGCTGGGTCACCGGCCACACCTATATCGCCTACGGCCCGCTCGCCGCCGGCGCCACCCAGGTGGTGTTCGAGGGCGTGCCGACCTACCCGAACGCCGGCCGCTTCTGGGACATGATCGCGCGCCACAAGGTCAGCATCTTCTACACCGCGCCGACCGCGATCCGCTCGCTGATCAAGGCCGCCGAGGCCGACGACAAGATCCACCCGAAGCAATACGACCTGTCCAGCCTGCGCCTGCTGGGCACCGTGGGCGAGCCGATCAATCCGGAAGCGTGGATGTGGTACTACAAGAACATCGGCAACGAGCGCTGCCCGATCGTCGACACCTTCTGGCAGACCGAGACCGGCGGCCACATGATCACGCCGCTGCCGGGCGCGACGCCGCTGGTGCCGGGCTCGTGCACGCTGCCGCTGCCGGGCATCATGGCCGCCATCGTCGACGAGACCGGCCATGACGTGCCCAACGGCAACGGCGGCATCCTGGTGGTCAAGCGCCCGTGGCCGGCCATGATCCGCACCATCTGGGGCGATCCGGAGCGCTTCAGGAAGAGCTACTTCCCCGAAGAGCTCGGCGGCAAGCTCTACCTGGCCGGCGATGGCTCGATCCGCGACAAGGACACCGGCTACTTCACCATCATGGGCCGCATCGACGACGTGCTGAACGTGTCGGGCCACCGCATGGGCACGATGGAGATCGAGTCGGCGCTCGTGGCCAACCCGCTGGTGGCCGAAGCGGCCGTGGTGGGCCGCCCCGACGACATGACCGGCGAAGCCATCTGCGCCTTCGTCGTGCTCAAGCGTTCGCGCCCGACTGGCGAAGAGGCCGTCAAGATTGCCACTGAGCTGCGCAACTGGGTCGGCAAGGAGATCGGTCCGATCGCCAAGCCCAAGGACATCCGCTTCGGCGACAACCTGCCCAAGACGCGCTCGGGCAAGATCATGCGGCGCCTGCTGCGGTCGCTGGCCAAGGGTGAGGAGATCACGCAGGACACCTCGACGCTGGAGAATCCGGCCATCCTGGAGCAACTCAAGCAGGCGCAGTGATCGTCTAGCTTCGGCCCGATCGAGCCCTTGAACCCGCCGCCGCGTTCCCGCGCCGGCGGGTTTGTTACGATAGCCCCCCACCGACCACGGACCGTCCCCCATGCCTGAAGCCCAGTCGCGCTTTCGCCGACGGTTGCTGCTGTACTACGGCCTGTTCACGCTGGGGTTGTTCGGCTTCGTCGGCATGATGGGGCTGCTGGAACGCTCCAATGCCGATGCGCTGTGGCTCGGCTACGTCTTCCTCTTCATCACCATCGCGATCTATGCCTGCATCGGGCTGATCTGCCGCACCTCTGACCTGAACGAGTATTACGTAGCCTCGCGGCGCGTGCCGGCGCTGTTCAACGGCATGGCGATTGCCGCCGACTGGATGAGCGCGGCGTCCTTCATCGGCCTGGCCGGCATCCTCTTTGCCTCGGGCTACGAAGGGCTGGCCTATGTGATGGGCTGGACCGGCGGCTATTGCCTGGTGGCCTTCCTGCTGGCGCCGTACCTGCGCAAGTACGGCGGCTACACCATTCCAGATTTCCTCGCAGCGCGCTACGGCAACGGCAAGCCGGGCGGCAACCTGCCAGTGCGCGCGATCGCGGTGCTGGCGGCCTCGCTCTGCTCCTTCGTCTACCTGGTGGCGCAGATCCAGGGCGTGGGGCTGGTGGTGACGCGCTTTATCGGCGTGGAGTTTGCCGTCGGCATCTTCTTCGGGCTGGCCGGCATCCTGGTGTGTTCGTTCCTTGGCGGCATGCGCGCGGTCACATGGACGCAGGTGGCGCAGTACATCATGATGATCGTGGCCTTCCTGGTCACGGTATCGATGATCGCCTGGAAGCATCACCACGAAGCGCTGCCGCAGCTCAGCTACGGCACGCTGCTGTCGCAACTCGACGCGCGCGAGCAGCAGCTGGAGCGCGAGCCGGCCGAGCAGGCTGTGCGCGAGTACTACCGGCAGCAGGCCATCCTGCTGCAGGAGCGCATCGCCCGGCTGCCCGATTCCTTTGCCCAGGAGCGCGACGCGCTCGACGCGCGCCTGCAGGACCTGCGCACGCGCAACGCCCCGCTGCGCGAGATCAAGTCGCTGGAGCGCGAACGGCTGGAATTCCCGCGCGACCCCGCGGCGGCACAGCGGCAGTGGAACCAGCAGCGGGCCGACGCACTGGCCCGCAGCCGCCATTCGCTGTCATCGACCGAGCCCTATCCCGCGGCATCGGAGCAGGAACGCAAGACCAAGCGGCTGAATTTTGTCTTGCTGGTGTTCTGCCTGATGGTCGGCACCGCCAGCCTGCCGCACATCCTGACGCGGCTCTACACCACGCCGTCGGTCAAGGAAACGCGCAACTCCGTGGCCTGGGCCGTGTTCTTCATCGCCTTGCTGTACGTGTCCGCGCCCACGCTGGCTGCGCTGGTGAAATACGAGTTCTTCCAGCACCTGGTGGGCACCTCCTACGCCGAATTGCCGCAGTGGGTGGTGCAATGGCGCAAGGTCGATCCACCGGTGTTCGGCATCCGCGATGTCAACGGCGACGGCATCGTGCAATGGGCCGAGATCCTGCTCCAGCCCGACATGATCGTGCTGGCCGCCCCGGAAATCGCCGGCCTGCCATACGTGATCTCCGGCCTGATCGCCGCCGGCGCCCTGGCCGCGGCGCTGTCCACTGCCGACGGCCTGCTGCTGACCATCGCCAATGCGCTCTCGCACGACGTCTTCTATCACATGGTCGACCGCCAGGCGAGCCACCAGCGCCGCGTCACCACTGCCAAGATCGTGTTGCTGGGTGTGGCGCTTTTTGCCTCTTACGTCACATCGCTGCGCCCAGGCAATATCCTGTTCCTGGTCGGCGCCGCGTTCTCGCTGGCCGCCTCCAGTTTCTTCCCGGTACTGGTGCTCGGCATCTTCTGGCGCCGCACCACCGCCGCCGGCGCCGTCGCCGGCATGGCCGCCGGGCTGGGCATGGCGGTCTACTACATCATCGTCAACTACCCGTTCTTCACCCGCATGACCGGCATTTTCGGCAACCGCTGGTTCGGCGTCGACCCGATCGCCTCCGGCGCCTTCGGCGTGCCGGCCGGCTTCGCCGTGGCCATCATCGTCAGCCTGCTGACGCCACGCAATGCGCCGGTGATCGACCGGCTGGTGAGCTACCTGCGCAAGGGATAGGGCGGATGGGGTTGTCAAGTAAGGCGAGATACGGCGACGAAGCACTGGATTCGCCAGGCAACTCTGCTATAATCTCGGACTTCCCGGAGAGATGGATGAGTGGTTTAAGTCGCACGCCTGGAAAGCGTGTATAGGTTAATAGCCTATCGGGGGTTCGAATCCCCCTCTCTCCGCCAGAACACTGTGCAAAGCTAAGCCGCCCGTTTGGGCGGCTTTTTGTTTCCAGTCCCTGGTAACTCCGTGATGCCTGATGGGCTCAAAGAAAAGCCCTCGGCCAGGGTAGGCGAGGGCTGAAGTAGTGGTGGGCGAGTCGCGGGATCGCCCGTGAGGATGGTCGTATAGGACCTTGTATCGCGCATCCCTCTAAATAGAGGTGTTGCCGCAGGGCGACATGGCCATGCCCGTCACCGCCACGAAGGCATGGTCTGCTGGCCCATGCCGAAGGCGAGATTGCCAGAGCCGGGCATCGCGAGGCGAGGCTGGAGACGGACACGTTCAACGTGCAAAGCCGCGCGTTCTACCGGCGCCATGGTTATGCCGAGATCGATTTCTATCCCGATGAGAGCTGGGACAGCGGCTTTACGACTGTGCTGTTGTCGAAAGCGCTGCCGCCAGCCTGAGCCTGCGCGCCGGCGCCGACATGGCACGGGTAGCCAGCCTCATGCGCAAATTGCATGAACCTGCCTGCCTGCCCGTGAAAGAATGAGGCATCTCTTTCGAATCTCTGGCACTTGCCCCCATGTCCGACCCCATCGTCCACCTCAACGGCACCCTGACCCCCCTCTCCGAAGCCCGCATCCCCGTCCTCGATCGCGGCTTCATCTTTGGCGATGGCATCTACGAAGTCATCCCTTACTACAACGGCAAGCCATTCCGCGGGGACCAGCATCTGGCCCGCCTGCACCGCAGCCTGGAGGGCATCGGAATTCCCGATCCGTACAGCGCCGGGCAGTGGCTGGAGCTGGTCGGCGAGGTGGTCCAGGCAAACGGCCTGTCGGACCAGCTGGTCTACATCCAGGTGTCGCGCGGCGTCGCCAAGCGCACGCATGCGTTTCCGAAGGAGGTCGTGCCGACGGTGCTGATCATGACCAATCCGATGGCGTTGCCGTCGGCGCAGATGCTTGAGCAGGGCGTGGCGTGCGTGACGATGGAGGACCGGCGCTGGCTGAACTGCCAGATCAAGTCGACGTCGCTGCTGGGCAACGTGCTGGCGGCGCAGCATGCGGTGGAGCACGGCGTGATCGAAGCGATCCAGTTCCGGGATGGCTGGCTGACCGAGGCGTCGGCGTCCAATGTGTGGGTGGTGCGTGATGGCCGCGTGATGGCGCCGCCCAAGGACAACCTGATCCTGGAAGGCATCCGCTACGGGTTCATGGAAGAGGTCTGTGCCGCGATGGGGATTGCGCTGGAGGCGCGCCGCATCGCGAAGGAAGAGGTGTTCGCCGCCGATGAGGTGCTGCTGTCGTCGGCCAGCAAGGAGCTGCTGCCGGTGGTGACCATCGATGGCCGCGCCATTGGCAAGGGCGTGCCGGGGCCGGTCTTTGCGCGGCTTTACGCTGCATACCAGGCTGCCAAGGCTGCGCTTTGAGCTGATTTGCGTGCGTGCTAGGATGCCTCGGGAATCATCGAGGAGTCAGCCATGGCCAAGCGTGAGCGTGGCCGGCGTGCCCTGCAGGACGAGGTTAGCCGGCGCATCCAGCAAATCTATGAAATCGGCGAGGACGGCGCCAAGGTCCGGGTGCCGGCGCCGGTGCCGCACGCGCGCGACGCCCGCGGGCGCAACTGGAACATGACGGGCTTCGGCAATGCGTCCGGCTACGAGGCCAGCATCCGTGCGGTGGTGGACAAGGTGCGCGACGAGTTCGACCTGAGCGAAGCGCCGGAGAACCGCGCGCCCAACCCGTTCGGGGACTGAAGCGCGACCGCCGCCCTAGTCGACCGATACGATGATGGCGACGCGCCGGTTCTCGCTGCGTCCGGCGGCGGTGCGGTTGTCGGCCACCGGGCGGCTCTTGCCCCGTCCGCGAACTTCGATGTTTTCCGGCGCAAAGCCGGCGCCCGCCAGCAGCCTTGCCACGGCTTCGGCGCGCCGCACTGACAGCGACTGGTTGTATTCGGCCGAGCCCGCGTCGTCGGTGTGGCCATCCACGCGCAGGCGCTCGATGCCCGCGCCCTTCAGCGCCCGCCCGAGGCGCTGCACATTGGCGGCGCGCTCAGCGTCGATCAGGTCCTCATTGAATCCGAACAGCAGCTTGTCTGACAGGCCGAGTTCCCAGCCTTCATCGGTCAGCGCGAAGCCTTCCTGCTTCAGCACCGCGACCTGGGCCGGAGACAGCCCGGTGGCTGGCGGCGCGGTCTGGCAGCCGGCCAGCGACAGCCCCGCCAGCACGACGGCGGCGAGCCAGAGTTTCCACAGGGACTTCCAGCAGGGCAGGGTCGGGCGCTCGGGCATGGGGGTTCTCACTGCGTGACGTCCAGGCGCGGCTCGGCACTTTGCCAGGTGCCGCCGGAGCGCCGCTTGGCGCCGTACATGGCGGCGTCGGCCGCGTGCAGCAGCGCCTGGCTGCCTTGTGCGTGGACCGGGAAAACGGCGAGGCCGATGCTGAGCGACGCCTGCACCGTGCTGCCGTCGGGCAGGTCGATCGGGGCGGACATCGCCTGCAGGATATGCTCGGCGATATGGATGGCGTCGCGCGGCGCGCGCAGCGCTGCGGCCAGCACGGCGAATTCGTCGCCGCCGATGCGTGCCACGGTGTCGCTGGCGCGCAGGCTGGTGCGGATGCGCCGGGCCACGGCCACCAGCACGGCGTCGCCGGCAGCATGACCGTGGCGGTCGTTGATGTTCTTGAAATCGTCACTGTCCAGGTACAGCACGGCCGCGTATTCGTCGTTGGCCGCGGCATGGCGTACGGCGTGCTCCAGCGCTTCGACGAAGGCGGCGCGGTTGAGCAGGCCGGTCAGTGCATCGTGGTTGGCGCGGTGGGCGAGCGAGCGGTTCTCGTGCTGCATCTGGTTCTGCCAGGTCTGCAGTTCGTCCAGCAGGCCGTTGAAGTCTTCGCTGAGGGCATTGAGTTCCGCGATGCTGGCCGGCGGCGTGCGCTGCGCGAAATCGCGTTTGGAGCGCACCGCGTGCGCCACGCGCATCAGGTTGCGCAGCGGCTCGACGATCTGCACCAGCAGCCGGCTGGCCAGGTAGTGGGCGCCGACGGCGGTCAGCAGCAGGCAGCCAAGCAGGCCGAGCGCGCCCTGCAGCAGGAAATGCAACAGGTTGCGGGGGTCGCCACTGACGCGCAGCATGCCGACCGGTTGCGTCTGGTGCAGGATCGGTTGTTCCACGACGCCCATGCTCAGCCACTCGCTCAGCACGTGGCGCAAGCCGGTCAGTGGCGCCTGGCCGGGGCGCTGCCATTCGGCCAGCACGTGGTTGTCGTGGTCGTAGACGGTGGCGCGCGCGATGTCCTCGGATGCGGCGATGGCCGCCAGCGTCTCGCCGGTGGCCGCCTGGTCGCGGAATACGACCGGCGCTTCCAGCGTGTAGGCGATCGAGCGGGCCACCAGCCGCACGTTGTGTTCGGCATAGACGCGCAGTGCGGTCAGGCCAAGGGCGGTCAGCGAGACCCCGGCAGTGAATACCGCGATCAGCGCCACGCCCAGGTGGATCCGGCGCAGCACGCTGTAGAGGGTAGGGCGGGCGCCGTTGCCGCGCGCCGGCTGGTGCGCGCTCATGACGGCGCTCCCTTGCGGCGGCCCAGCTGCAGCACGCCGGGGTGCACGTGCACGCCGCTGCGCGCGAGCGTGTCGAGGTTGACGCGGAACGAGACCTGCTGGTCGCGGATGTTCAGGCAGAACATGCTGCCGACCTCGCACTCGAAGTCTTCTTCGGCGATCACCAGTACCGGGCGGCCGGTCAGTTCGCCCGACAGGCGCTTGCGGCGGGCTTCGTTCATGGCGCCGACATAGAGGGCATCGCAGGCCGGATGCAGCATGTCGGCCAGCACGTCGACCTGGCGCGTGCGCACCGACCGGCCGTTGGCGAGCATGCCGCCTTCCATCAGCCGTGCGGAGTAGCGGCTGGTGCTGTCCACGCACAGCCGCACGGGGTCGCGCTCGACCGGCCAGCGTGCATACCCCAGCAGGCTGAAGACCACGCGCGCGACCAGGTCGGTGCGCTGCGGCGCGGGCTGCGCCGTCACCGCCGGCGGCAGCATGGCTGGCAGCACCGCCAGCGTCACGGCGAGCAGGGCCGGCAGGGCGCGGCGCAGCAGCGGGGGACGTCGGGCGGAATCGGCACCGGGAAGGGCGCTGGCTGGGGCAGGTGCCATGGTCTGGGGCAGGAGGTTCGGTACGGAGTGGCGGGCTGGCCGCAGCCGCGGTTATTGTCCGGGGGCCGGTTCCGGGCGGTCAAGCGTTAGCCACGGGCAGGCTCGGCCCCGGAACGCGCTTGTGCGGGCATGATTCCGTGGGGCCAGTTTGCGACGCGGCGTGATACGGAATGTTTAACGGTTTTTCGTTGTTTTCCTGAAGTCAGGCTGGAACGCGCGCAGCGCTTCGCCGTGGCGGACACAACACTTAGAATGGGGCCATCGTCCCCAACGCGCGCCTCGCCGCCGCTTGCCGCCATGATTGCCGACCCGCTTTTCCGCTTCCTGCACGTTGCCGGCGTTGCCGTCTGGGTGGGCGGCATGTTCTTTGCCTACCTGTGCCTGCGGCCCGTGGCCGGCACCGTGCTGGAGCCGCCGCCGCGGCTGCGGCTCTGGCGCGGCGTGTTTGCCCGCTTCTTCCCGTGGGTGTGGGCTGCGGTGATCGCGATCCTGCTGAGCGGCGCGGCGATGATGGCCGCAGTGGGCATGTCCGCTGCCCCACGCAACTGGCACCTGATGATGGGCATCGGCCTCGTCATGACGGTGATTTTCTGCTACGTGTGGTTTGG
Organism: Cupriavidus sp. GW821-FHT07C08; assembly: GCF_059419025.1. NCBI lineage: Bacteria > Pseudomonadati > Pseudomonadota > Betaproteobacteria > Burkholderiales > Burkholderiaceae > Cupriavidus > Cupriavidus sp. GW821-FHT07C08. The sequence continues at coordinate 73,648 of NZ_JBWKQZ010000034.1, read as the reverse complement.
GCCGTATCGCGTGCTGGGCCGGGCCGTGGAGGCCCAGGACTGGCCGGCGGCCGGTGCCGCGCTGAACCGCATCCGGCAGGCGGTGGGGACCAACCTGGTGCTCGGGCTGGTCAATATCGCCGTGGCCACGCTGGGGCGCTGGCTGGCCTGAACGGCCCGATGCCCCGGCATGGCCCAGCATCGTCGCGTCACCACCAGGCAAAGGGAGAGCCGTTATGCGCGTCATCGCATGTCTTGCCGTCCTTGGTCTTGCCGTGGCGGGCGCACCGGCCCGCGCCGAGCAAAGCAATGGCCTGAGCGCTGAATATGAACGCTGCATGGCCAAGGCCATGTCGACTGCCGACATGCTCGGCTGCGCCGCGGCCGAAACACGGGTCCAGGACGTGGCGCTGAACAGCGCCTATCAAGCCTTGCTGCGGCGGCTGGAAGCGCCGCGTACCGGCCAGTTGCGGGTGGCGCAGCGTGTCTGGCTGGAGTTCCGCCAGGCCAATTGCGCCTATATGGCCAATCCGGCCGGCGGCACCGCCGCGCGCGTGGCCGGGGCGACCTGCATGGCCCGGATGACGGCCGCGCGGGCGCGCGAATTGCGTGACTTCGCCACGGAGGCCGCAGCCCGGTGAGCGGGCCAGCCATGTGCTAGAGTTCCCCAGACACCTGTGCTGCGGCACGTCTCACCAGGAGATGGATCATGGCAAGTGAATCGCGGAACAACCTGAAGGCCTTTGTGCAAACGGCGCCCCAGGCGGGGCGCTATGTGTGGGTCATCGCGCTGGTGGACTTCGGCGCGCAGCAGATCCGGCGCGCCATCGTCTCGGACGACACCTTCACCACCTCGGATGCCGCGCGGGTAGCGGGCGAGGCCCAGCTCAAGGCGATGGCCGAAGACCACTAGGCTGGGGCCAGTGTTGCGCGCCGGCATCTTTGTGATCAACGGATACCGTTTCTTACAATGCGCCGGGATCGGTGCGCGCTAGACTGTGGGCATGTTCCTCCACTAGAAAGGACTCCCATGACACATCGCGCGCTCCGGCCGGCCAGGGCCCTCCTGCTGGCGGCCCTGCTGGGTTCCGGCCTGACATTCAGTGCGGGGTCGATGGCCCAGGTGTCGGTCAACGTTGCCATCGGCGTACCACCGCCGGCCCCGATCTACGAGGTCGTGCCCGCGCCGCGCTCAGGCTATGTCTGGGTGCCGGGCTACTGGGACTGGGATGACCACTACCACAAGCACGCCTGGAAGAAGGGGCGCTGGGAACGTGAACGCCCCGGCTATTTCTATGAGTCGCCGCGCTGGATCCAGTCGCGCGACGGCTGGGTGCTGGTGCCGGGGCGCTGGGACCAGGGCGGGTACAAGGATAAGGGCCACAAGGACAAGGGCTATCACTGTCCGCCCGGCCACGCCAAGAAGGGCGAGTGCTGATGCGCCAGCCGCCCGGCGCCGCACGGTGACGCCGGGTGGCCTTGCCATGCTACGATCGCCGCCATGACAACCGCGCCCGCGCGGCGCATCGGCAGCGGATACCGGAGGTAGCAATGGCAAAGCACGTTTTCACGCGCGCGCAGTATCTCGACATCCTCAATGACAGCCTGCGCAAGCATCCCGGCTGGCAGCCCGGCATGGCCTTTGTGTTCCTGCCGCCTGGCGCCGATGCCAGCCAGGCCACGGCCGTGGGCTGCACCGGGCCGATGGAGGCGATTCCGGTCTATGCGGAAATCCAGCGGGTGGCCGCCGAACTGATCGAAGTCGGCAACGAATAGCGGCGCCGGTCGCCTTGCGGCCGGTGGGTGCCGCGGGTGCGTACAATACCGGCCTCTACAGACTTTCGGATAATGCCGTGAAGAAAACGGACCTGGAAAAAAACAAGGGCCTGAAGATCGCCAACAGCCTGAAGCAGGCTACGGCGGGGCGGGGTATTCCCGGCGGCGCTGCGCGCCCGGACCGGCGCGAACAGCGCCGGCTGGACCAGGAGCAAGGTCTGGTGCCCTTTGCGTGCAAGCTGGACGGCACGCTGGTCAAGCGCCTGCAGGCGCTTGCCGTGGATCACCCGGGTGGCATGACCGGGCTGCTCAATGAACTGCTGGCGGGCGCGTTGCCGCCGGAGCAGGCCGAGAGCTGAAACATGGTGGCCGCGCCGCGGCCACCTGTCTGACCCCATCAGGTCACGAGCGGGTCAGTCCTCTTCTTCTTCGTCAAGGAATTCGCGGCGCAGCATCCAGTTGGCGATGGCTTCGTCGCAGACGCGCTTGAATTTCTGCTTGTCCGGCATCTTGTCGAACAGCTGGAAATTGACCAGCGCCATGCCGGCATCGGTGATATAGAACATCCGGCTCGGATCGTCATCATGGACGATGCGGCCATCGATGGCGTCTTCCTCGCTTTCCGCCGGCATGTCTTCTAGCTCGACTACGCGGCAGGTGAAGCGCGGGCTGCGGGTGTGGGTCAGATACTCGAACTCGTCGTGCATGACCTCGCCGCCTTTGCCTGCGATAACGGCGAAGCCCCAGATAAAGCGGGGCATCGGCAGATCGGACAGATCTTCAATCTCGTCCATGGTGTTCTCCCTGATTCAATCCCCGCATTATCGCCCGGAACGCCGCCACCTCAAACGGTGACGTGGCGCTTAGGGCTTTGCGTGGCAGTTGGCCAGCGCCGGCGCGGCGTTTTCGGCCTGCATCAGGTCGCGCAGCGTGCCTTCCTCGCCCTTGTTCCACCATTCGTAGCGGCCGCCGACATAGCGCGCGCCGGAGGCCGACACGGTGCTGACCGCCAGCACCGGCTTGCCTTCGACGCGGAACACCGCCGCCTGGTTGTCCGGGCTGTTGAAATAGCGCACGGACAGCGTCTTGCCGCCGTCGCACTGGTAGCGCACGGTGCGCACGTCCGGGAAGCGCACGCCGTCGATGCCGGGCGCGCGGGCGGCGTGTGCCGCGGCGCACGCGCCGACGGTTGCGAGCAGGGCCACGGCGCGGGCGCAGGACAGGATCGGGCAAGTGGTCATGGGTTTGCCTTGGTCGATGGGGTGGTGTGCCAGCCAGTTGAGAGGGGTGGCGCCGGCGGCGGTTGCGCCGGCGTCCGGGTCAGCCGAGCATGTAGCCGGCGGCGAGCGTGCGGAAGCTCTCGATTTCGCGCGCCTGCCAGGCCTCGTTCTCGCCGAGCTCCTCGGCCAGGACCGCGGCCACGGCCGGCGCGGCGTCCACGGCGGCGCGCGCGTCCAGGAACAGCACGCGGTTGCGGCGGGCCAGCACGTCCTCGACCCGGCGCGCCAGTTCGTGCCGGGCCGCAAAGCGCACGTGCGCCTCGGTCAGGCCCGACGCCGGTGCCAGCATCCGGTCATATCCGGGCAGCGCGCGCAGCAGGTCCAGCTCATTGCCGTAGTAGCGGTCCGGCGAGCCTGAATCCGGCGGCGGCAGGCCGGCCGGCAGCCCCGCCGCGCCGTGCAGGGGCAGCTCGGCGGTCGTGCACGGGGCCGCGCGCACCATCTGGCGCTGGATCGCGGTCTCGATCACGTCTTCGGCCATCTTGCGGTAAGTGGTCCACTTGCCGCCGGTGACGGTGATCAGCCCGGCCTTGGACACCAGGATCGTATGCTCGCGCGACAGCGACGCGGTAGCGGCCTCGCCGGTGGCCCGCACCAGCGGCCGCAGGCCGGCCCAGACGCTGGTGACGTCGGCGCGGGTCGGGTCCCTGGCCAGGTAGCGCGAAGCGGTTTCCAGGATGAAATCGACGTCGTCGGCACCGGCGTCCGGCTCCAGCGGCAGGTCGCGGCGCGGCGTATCGGTGGTGCCGATAATGGTGTGGCCGTTCCATGGCACCACGAACAGCACCCGGCCGTCGTCGGTCTTGGGGATCAGGATGGCGCGCTCGCCCGGCAGGAAGCTGCGCGGCAGCGTCAGGTGCACGCCCTGGCTGGGCGCGACCATGGCGCGCGCGTGGCCGTCCTCCATCTGCCGGATCGCATCGACCCACACGCCGGTGGCGTTGATCACGCAGTCGGCGCGCAGGTGGAAGGTGGCGTCGCCCAGCGCATCCTGCACGGTCACGCCGCTGATCACGCCGCCTTGCTGGCTCAGCCCGGTCACGCGCATGTAGTTGACGGCGGTGCCGCCCACGTCGAACAGCGTGCGCATCAGCGCCACCGCCAGCCGCGCATCGTCGAACTGGCCGTCGAAATACAGGTTGCCGCCGCGCAGCGGACGCCCGCCGACGTGCTCGGCCAGGTTGGGCGCCGCGGCCAGCACCTCGCGGTGATTCAGCCAGCGGCTGCCGGCCAGGTTGAGGTCGCCGGCCAGCATGTCGTAGACCTTGAGGCCGATGCCGTAGAAGGGCTGGTCGAACAGCTGGTAGGCCGGCACCACGAAGCCCAGCGGCCACACCAGGTGCGGCGCGTTGCGCGCCAGCAGGCCACGCTCGTGCAGGGCCTCGCGCACCAGGCTGATATTGCCCTGGGCCAGGTAGCGCACGCCGCCATGGACCAGCTTGGTGGCCTTGCTGGAGGTGCCCTTGGCAAAATCCGCGGCTTCGACCAGCAGCGTGCGGTAGCCGCGCGAGGCGGCGTCGACTGCGGTGCCCAGGCCGGTGGCGCCGCCGCCGATGACGATCACGTCCCAGCGCGGCTCGCGCTCCAGGGTGGCGAGCAGGGCGGCGCGGTCGGGGGGCTGGATCGGGGTGGAGACTCTCTGCATGACGCTTTTTTGGGGAGTGTGTTCGGGGTGGGCCGGCGCTCACGCGTGGCTGCCGTTGGCTTGGTCCTCGCGCGCCCAGTCGCGCGCGCGGTCGACGGCGCGATGCCAGCGCGCCAGCCGGTGACTGCGCGCGTCAGCGGACAGGTTCGGCTCAAAGCGCCGCTCCACCTGCCATTGCTGCGCGATCTCTGCCGGATCGCTCCAGTAGCCGGTGGCCAGGCCCGCCAGGTAAGCGGCGCCCAGCGCGGTGGTTTCGGTCACGCGCGGGCGGACCACCGGGGTGCCGAGCAGGTCGGCCTGCATCTGCATCAGCAGGTCGCTGCGCGAGGCGCCGCCGTCCACGCGCAGCTCGGCCAGCGAGATGCCGGCGTCCTTCTGCATGGCTTCCAGCACATCGACGCTCTGCAGCGCGATCGATTCCAGCGCCGCGCGCGCGATCTGCGGCCGGCCCGTGCCGCGCGTCATGCCGACCAGCGTGCCGCGTGCAAAGGGGTCCCAGTGCGGCGCACCCAGGCCGGCAAAGGCGGGCACCAGCACCACGCCGCCGGTGTCGTCGCACTGGCGCGCCAGCGGCTCGACCTCGGGCGCGCTGTTGATGATCTTCAGGCCGTCGCGCAGCCACTGGATGGTGGCGCCGCCCATGAACACGCCGCCTTCCAGGCAATATTGCGTCTGCCCGCGGATCTGCCAGCCGATCGTGGTCAGCAGCCGGTTGTGCGACGTGACCGGCTGCGAGCCGGTATTCATCAGCAGGAAGCAGCCGGTGCCGTAGGTGTTCTTGGCCATGCCCGGCGACAGGCAGGCCTGGCCGAAGGTGGCGGCCTGCTGGTCGCCGGCGATGCCGGCAATGGGGATCTGCATGCCGAAGAGCCGCGCCGAGGTGCGCGCCACCTCGCCGCTGGACGCCACCACCTCGGGCAGCAGCGCGTGCGGGATGTCGAGCAGCGCCAGCAGCGCGTCGTCCCACTCGAAGCTGTGGATATTGAACAGCATCGTGCGCGAGGCATTTGACACATCGGTGACATGGCGTGCGCCGTCGGTCAGTTGCCAGATCAGCCAGCTGTCGACCGTGCCGAAGGCCAGCTCGCCGCGCTGGGCGCGTTCGCGCGCGCCTTCGATGTTGTCGAGCATCCAGCGCAGCTTGGTGCCGGAGAAATACGCATCGATGATCAGGCCGGTCTTGTCGCGGAACAGCTCGCCGTGGCCGGCGGCCTGCAGCGCCTCGCACATGGGGGCGGTGCGGCGGTCCTGCCAGACCAGCGCGCGCCCGACCGGCTCGCCGGTCTTGCGGTCCCACAGCACGGTGGTCTCGCGCTGGTTGGTGATGCCGATGGCGCGCACCTGCGAGGCCGAGATGCCGGCATCGGCCAGCACCGCGTGCGCCACCGCCAGCTGCGATTGCCAGATCTCGTAAGGGTCGTGCTCGACATGGCCGGGATGTGGGTAATATTGGCGGAACTCGCGCTGCGCGAGTCGCACCACATTGCCGGCATGGTCGAACAGGATGGCCCGCGAGCTGCTGGTGCCCTGGTCGAGCGCCAGCACATATTGCGGCTCGGTGGGAAGCTGGGACGATGCAGGGCGCTGGGCCTGCGCGGCTGGCTGGTTCATGCGTTCAATCCTGACAATGACAAAGCACGCCGGCCCGGCCGGCGCATGGATTCCTGATGGCTGAAATGTCTTCCTTGCCGCCCGCGGACCCCGCGGGCAACCTCGCCGCCGGTCCCGCCGCGCAGATCGCCGCCTCGCTGGCGGCGCGCAGCGGCTTCGATGCCGCCGCCAAGCTGCGCCTGATGGTGGCCGGCCAGCAGGTTGGCTGGCTGCCGCGTGCCCATGCGGCAATCCTGCGCGGCATGGGCGCCATCCTCGGCCCGGACGAGCGCCTGGCCGATGGCACCACGGCGGCTGAACTGCTGCCCGGGCGCAATGACTTCGACGCGCGCAGCGCCGCGCTGCAGGCGCTGGCCCGCCAGCTGGCCGATGCCGGCCACGTGCGCGGCTGGCGCGACGAACTGTTCGCGGTCACGCCCGCGCTGGACGCGCCCGCACTCGCCGTGGTGGAACGCGCGGCGGCGCGCTTTCTCGGGCTGCTGACCTTTGCCTCGCACATGAACGGCATTGTCGATGGCGATGTGGATGGCGGTCCCGCGCTGTGGATCTCGCGGCGCAGCCCGGCCAAGTCGGTCGACCCCGGCATGTGGGACAACCTGGTTGCCGGCGGCATGCCGCACGGCAGCGATCCGCTGGCGACGCTGGTGCGCGAATGCGAGGAAGAATCCGGCATCCCGCCCGCGCTGGCGCAGGGCGCGCAGGCCCACGGCGTGATCGAGGTGCTGCGCGACCTGCCCGAAGGCGTACAGTGGGAGCAGGTCTACGTCTACGACCTGCTGCTGCCGCCCGGCTTCACGCCGCGCAACCAGGATGGCGAGGTCAGCGAGCACCGGCGCGTCGATGTGGCCGCATTGCTTGCTATCATGTCGGCCGGCGCCATGACGGTCGATGCGACACTGGTGACGCTGGATGCCCTTGGGCGGCGCGGCTGGCTCGGTCCTGACCAGCGCGCCTGAGCCGTCGCCGCGGGTTCCGCCTGTGCCGGTCTTGCCGACCTCGCTGACCTGATTTTCCCGGCCTTGCGCCGCGCCATTCCGACAGAACAACACACCATGAGCAACACCGGATTCATCCTGACCCTCTCGTGCCCCGACCAGCCGGGCATCGTCCATGCCGTCTCGGGCCTGCTGTTCCAGCACGGCTGCAATATCGTCGATTCCGACCAGTACGGTGACGAGTACGCCGGCCGCTTCTTCATGCGCGTGCATTTCACGCCGGCCGCCGGCGGCCCGGACCTGGACACGCTGAAGGCCGCGTTCGCGCCGGTGGGCGACCAGTTCGGCATGCAGTGGGAGCTGAACGACGCCGCCGTCAAGCCGCGCGTGATGATCATGGTGTCCAAGATCGGCCACTGCCTGAATGACCTGCTGTTCCGCGCCAAGGTCGGCGGCCTGCCGGTCGAGATCGCGGCCATCGTCTCGAACCACCGCGACTTCTACCAGCTGGCTGCGTCGTACGACGTGCCGTTCTTCCACCTGCCGCTGATGAACGCCTCGGCCGAGCAGAAGGCCGCGCAGGAAGCGCGCGTCTTCGACGTGGTGCAGGAGCAGAAGATCGACCTGGTGGTGCTGGCGCGCTACATGCAGGTGCTGTCCGACGACCTGTGCCGCAAGCTGGCCGGCCGCGCGATCAATATCCACCATTCGTTCCTGCCCAGCTTCAAGGGCGCCAAGCCGTACTACCAGGCGCATGAGCGCGGCGTGAAGCTGATCGGCGCGACCGCGCACTACGTCACCGCCGCCCTGGACGAAGGCCCGATCATCGAGCAGGAGATCGAGCGCGTGGACCACAGCATGGACCCGGAGCAACTGACCGCCGTCGGCCGCGACGTGGAATGCGTGGCACTGGCGCGCGCGGTCAAGTGGCATGCCGAACACCGTATCCTGCTGAACGGCCACAAGACCGTGGTGTTCAAGTAAGCTCGCCGTCCCCCGGTTCCCGCGCCCGCGGGAATCCTGCCGCTTCACGGCTGCCGCATCCCCGCCGGCGCGGGGATGCCGGGCCAGCGGGTCAGTCCCGCTCCGCCACCACACACTTCACCCCACTGTCGGCAACGATCTGGTCGAACGGCGCTGCCAGCGGCTCATCGGTAAAGAGCCGGTCGACCTGCGACACGTGCGCCAGCTCCACCATCGCCTGGCGGTTGAACTTGCTGGCGTCCGCTGCCAGCCACACCTCGCGTGAATGCTCGATGATGGTCCGCGCCACCTTGACCTCGCGGAAGTCGTAGTCGCGCAGTGTGCCGTCGGTCTCGATGCCCGAGATGCCGATCAGCCCGATATCCACCTTGAACTGGCGGATGAACTCCACCGTGGCCTCGCCCACGATGCCGCGGTCGCGTGAGCGCAGCACGCCGCCGGCGACGATGACCTCGCAATCGGGGTTGTCGGCAAGGATATTGGCCACGTTCAGGTTGTTGGTGATGACGCGCAGCCCGCGGTGGTGCATCAGCTCGCGCGCTATCTCTTCCACCGTGGTGCCGATGTTCAGGATCAGCGAGCAGCCCTCGGGCACCGCGGCGGCCACCGCGCGCGCGATGCGCGCCTTGCCCTCGGCGTTGAGCACCTGCCGCTGCCGGTAGGCGATGTTCTCGGTGGTGGAGCCCTCCACCCGCACCCCGCCATGGAAGCGCGCCAGCATGCCGTTCTCGGCCAGCAGGTTGACGTCGCGGCGCACGGTCTGGAGCGTGACGCCGAACTTGCGCGCAAGTTCGTCGATGGAGGCAAAGCCCTGGGTGCGGACTTCTTCGAGCAGGGCCGTCTGGCGGGGATTCAGGGTCATGCCGGGATTCTAGTTCAAACAGAAACGAAAACAAATGATGCGGTGCACTATTGTTTTACGTTCGTTTTGTTGCTAAAACGAACGTAAAGCCAAGACTTGTGCGCCTGCATCGCGCCAAAGCTGTGATGCGGGAAGCATATCGAACATGGAGACCGGATGCAGCTACGTTTGGAAGGCGTCGCACAGCAGGCAGGTTCGCAGGCGTATCTCTATCCGATGACACTCGTGCCGGTTCCGGGCGCGGTGACCATCCTGCTGGGCGCCACGCAGGCGGGCAAGACATCGCTGATGCGGGTGATGGCCGGGCTGGACCGGCCCAGCGCCGGCCGCGTGCTGGTCGACGGCCACGACGTGACCGGCATGCCGGTGCGCGAGCGCAACGTATCGATGGTCTACCAGCAGTTCATCAACTACCCGTCGCTCAAGGTGTTCGACAACATTGCCTCGCCGCTGCGGCTGCGGCGCAAGGCGCCGGCCGCAGAGATTGCCGCGCGCGTGCGCGAGCTGGCCGGGCGGCTGCATATCGACCACCTGCTGGACCGCTATCCGTCCGAGCTCTCCGGCGGGCAGCAGCAGCGCGTGGCACTGGCGCGCGCGCTGGCCAAGGAGGCGCCGCTGATGCTGCTGGACGAACCGCTGGTCAACCTTGACTACAAGCTGCGCGAAGAACTGCGCGAGGAACTGGCGCAGCTGTTCGCGCATGGCGACGCCACCGTGATCTATGCCACCACAGAGCCCGGCGAAGCGCTGCTGCTGGGCGGGCATACCGCGGTGCTGGACGCCGGCGAACTGCTGCAGTACGGCCCGACGCCCCAGGTCTTTCACTATCCCGATTCGCTGCGCGTGGCGCGTGCGTTCAACGATCCGCCGATGAACCTGGTCGAGGGCAGGCTGCAGGGCGGCTGGGTCACGCTGGCCGGCGATATCTCCGTGCCGGTGCCCGGCGCGGGCGGGCACGACGGCCCGGTCACGGTGGGGGTGCGCGCGTCGGCATTGCGCCTGGCCGGTGAGCCGGGCGCGGTGGCGGTGCCCGGGCGCGTGGCGCTGGCCGAGCTGTCAGGCTCAGACACCTTTGTCCACGCCGATACCCCGGTGGGCAACCTGGTTGCGCAGTTCGCCGGCGTGCTCGACCTGGCGCTGGGCGAGCCGGTGTCGCTGCACCTGCTGCCCGAGCAGATCTACCTGTTCGACGACGACGGGCGCCGCATCCACGCGCCGCGCCGGCCGGGCGGGCTGGCCGCAGACGTGCCCGGCGGCGCGGCCGCGGCTGCCGGGGCAGGGGGCTGAGATGGCGCGCATCGACCTGGATCTGGCGCACTCCTATGTGCCGAATCCGCGTACCGACGAGGACTACGCGCTGCTGCCGCTGCAATTCACGTTCGAAGATGGCGGCGCCTATGCGCTGCTGGGCCCGTCCGGCTGCGGCAAGACCACGCTGCTGAACTGCATTTCCGGGCTGCTGCGGCCCTCGCAAGGCACCATCGCCTTCGATGGCCGCGACGTGACCGCTGCCACGCCGCAGGCGCGCAATATCGCCCAGGTGTTCCAGTTCCCGGTGATCTACGACACCATGACCGTCGGCGAGAACCTGGCCTTCCCGCTGCGCAACCGCGGCGTGCCGGAAGCCCAGGTGCGCGAGCGGGTAGGGCGCGTGGCCGAGATGCTGGACCTGTCGGCCACGCTCGATCGCCGCGCCAGCGGTCTGGCCGCGGACGCCAAGCAGAAGATCTCGCTGGGGCGCGGGCTGGTGCGCCAGGACGTGTCGGCCATTCTCTTCGACGAGCCGCTGACGGTGATCGACCCGCAGCTCAAATGGCAGCTGCGGCGCAAGCTCAAGGAAATCCACCACGAATTCCGCCTGACGCTGATCTACGTGACGCACGACCAGACCGAGGCGCTGACCTTTGCCGACCAGGTGGTGGTGATGTCGCGCGGCAAGGCGGTGCAGGTGGGGCCAGCCGATGCGCTGTTCGAGCGTCCCGCGCATACCTTCGTCGGGCATTTCATCGGCTCGCCGGGCATGAATTTCCTGACCGGGCAGTGGCGCGACGGCGCGATCGAGCTGGCCGGGCGCCGCTACCTGCCGGAGTTGTCGCCGTCCGTCGAAGCGGCGTTGCGCGAGGCCGGCAGCTTCCGCATCGGCGTGCGGCCCGAGTATCTGCGCCTGGCGCCGGAGAGCGACGCGCAGGCGGTGCCGGTGCGGGTCGAGCGCGCGCAGGATATCGGCACTTACTGGCTGCTGACCGGCGGCGTGCAGGAGGCGGGCGCACTGGCCGGCACGCTGCGCGCGCGGCTGGGTATCGAGGCGGCCGATCTGCGCCCGGGCGACACCGCCTGGCTGTCGGTGTTCAACCGCCATACCTGCTACTACGTCAACGAGGAACTGGTCCAATGAAGCCCGTCAACCAGAAGGCCTGGCTGCTGGTGTTGCCGGTGGTGGCGTGCGTGGCGTTCTCCGCCATCCTGCCGCTGATGACCATCGTCAACTACTCGGTGCAGGACATCATCTCGCCCGAGCGGCGCGTGTTTGTCGGCACTGAGTGGTTCCGTACCGTGCTGCGCGACGGCGAGCTGCACGACGCGCTGCTGCGCCAGCTCGGCTTCTCGCTGGCGGTGCTGCTGGTGGAGATCCCGCTGGGCATCCTGCTGGCGCTGTCGATGCCAGCCAGGGGCTGGAAGGCATCGGCGGTGCTGGTGATCATCGCGCTGTCGCTGCTGATCCCGTGGAACGTGGTCGGCACCATCTGGCAGATCTTCGGGCGCACCGATATCGGCCTGCTGGGCGCCGCGCTGGCGGCGATGGGCTTCGACTACAACTACACCGGCAGCGCCTTCGATGCCTGGGTCACGGTGCTGGTGATGGACGTCTGGCACTGGACGCCGCTGGTGGCGCTGCTGTGCTACGCCGGCCTGCGCGCCATTCCCGACGCCTACTACCAGGCCGCGCAGATCGACGGCGCCTCGCGCCTGGCGGTGTTCCGCTATATCCAGCTGCCCAAGCTGCGCGGCGTGCTGATGATCGCGGTGCTGCTGCGCTTCATGGACAGCTTCATGATCTATACCGAGCCGTTCGTGCTGACCGGCGGCGGCCCGGGCAATGCCACCACCTTCCTGTCGCAGTACCTGACGCAGAAGGCCGTGGGCCAGTTCGACCTGGGGCCGGCGGCGGCGTTTTCCATCGTCTATTTCCTGATCATCCTGCTCATGTGCTTCATCCTCTATAACTGGATGCAGCGCGCGGGCACCGCCGGCAGCGAGGACATGCCCCATGGCTGAATTGCGCACCCCCGCCAACCGCGCCACCTGGTGGCGCGCGGGCTTCCTGCTGGTCTACCTGCTGTTTGCCATCGTGCCGATCTACTGGATGGTGAACATGTCGTTCAAGACCAACGAGGAGATCGTCTCCACGCTGTCGCTATGGCCCGCGGAATTCACGCTGCAGCATTACAAGACCATCTTCACCGACCCGTCGTGGTATTCGGGCTACGTCAACTCGATGATCTACGTGGCGATGAACACGGTGATCTCGATCAGCGTGGCGCTGCCGGCCGCCTATGCCTTTTCGCGCTACCAGTTCATCGGCGACAAGCATGTGTTCTTCTGGCTGCTGACCAACCGCATGACGCCGCCTGCGGTGTTCCTGCTGCCGTTCTTCCAGCTCTACAGCACCATCGGGCTGATGGATACCCACCTGGGTGTGGCGCTGGCGCACCTGGTCTTCAACGTGCCGCTGGCGGTGTGGATCCTGGAAGGCTTCATGTCGGGCGTGCCGCGCGAGATCGACGAGACCGCGTATGTCGATGGCTACTCGTTCCCGCGCTTCTTCCTGACCATCTTCCTGCCGCTGATCAAGGCCGGCGTGGGCGTGGCGGCGTTCTTCTGCTTTATGTTCAGCTGGGTGGAGCTGCTGCTGGCGCGCACGCTGACCTCGGTCAACGCCAAGCCCATCGTCGCCACCATGACGCGCACGGTGTCGGCATCGGGCATGGACTGGGGCGTGCTGGCCGCGGCCGGCGTGCTGACCATCGTGCCCGGCGGCATCGTGATCTGGTTCGTGCGGCATTACATCGCGAAGGGCTTCGCGATGGGCCGCGTGTAAGCGCAAGGCGCAACCCCATCACAACACAAGGAGACGGCGCAATGCTGAGCTGGATGGTCTGGACGACGCCGGTAGCGGTGTTCTTCGGCTGCATCGTGGTCATGCTGATCAGCATGACTATCTGGGAAATACGCGCGCCTTCGGTGCTGCGCAAGGGCTTCCTGCCGATCGCGACCACGCGTGGCGACCGGCTGTTTATCGGGCTGATGTGCGCCGCCTGGGTCAACCTGGCGTGGGTAGGACTGGGCGAGAAGGTCACCGCGTGGCTGTCGCTGTCCGAAGAGCCGTCGGTCTGGATCAGCTTCGGTGTATCGATGCTGGTGCTGGCGCTGATCATGCGCAAGGGCTAGCCGGGGATCGGAAGCATCACGGTTGGATGGAGGGTTTGCGGCTTATCCCTGCCCCGGGGCCGCCACCAGGACCATAGCCGGGGAGGGGAATTCTTGAGGAGACACCAATGAAAGTGCACGTGAAGTTGGGGATGTCAGCCCTTGCCTGCGCGGCCGCGCTGGCTTGCGGGTCCGCCTGGGCGGGCGAGGCGGAAGCGAAGAAGTGGATCGACAATGAGTTCCAGCCCTCGTCGCTGGCCAAGGACAAGCAGCAGGCCGAAATGAAGTGGTTCATCGACGCCGCCGCCAAGCTCAAGGCCAAGGGTGTCACGCAGATCAGCGTGGTGTCTGAAACCATCACCACGCACGAGTACGAATCCAAGACGCTGGCTAAGGCGTTCGAGGAGATCACCGGCATCAAGGTCAAGCACGACCTGATCCAGGAAGGCGACGTGGTCGAGAAGCTGCAGACCTCGATGCAGTCCGGCAAGTCGATCTACGATGGCTGGATCTCTGACTCGGACCTGATCGGCACGCACTACCGCTATGGCTCGATCCTGCCGCTGACCGACTATATGAACGGCGCCGGCAAGGAATGGACCAACCCCGGGCTGGATGTGAAGGACTTCATCGGCACCAAGTTCACCACCGCGCCGGACGGCAAGCTCTACCAGCTGCCCGACCAGCAGTTTGCCAACCTGTACTGGTTCCGCGCCGACTGGTTTGCGCGCAAGGACCTGCAGGACAAGTTCAAGGCCAAGTACGGCTATGACCTGGGCGTGCCGACCAACTGGTCGGCCTATGAGGACATCGCCAACTTCTTCACCAACGACGTGAAGGAGCTCGACGGCAAGAAGGTCTATGGGCACATGGACTACGGCAAGAAGGACCCGTCGCTGGGCTGGCGCTTCACCGACGCCTGGCTGTCGATGGCCGGCACCGCCGACAAGGGCCTGCCCAACGGCATGCCGGTGGACGAGTGGGGCATCCGCGTCGCCGAGGACAAGTGCACGCCGGTCGGCGCCTCGGTGTCGCGCGGCGGTGCCACCAACAGCCCGGCGGCGGTCTATGCGCTGACCAAGTACATCGACTGGATGAAGAAGTACGCGCCGCCGCAGGCGATGGGAATGACCTTCTCCGAGGCCGGCCCGGTCCCCGCGCAAGGCCAGGTGGCGCAGCAGATCTTCTGGTACACCGCCTTCACCGCGGACATGACCAAGAAGGGGCTGCCGGTGGTCAACGCCGACGGCTCGCCCAAGTGGCGCATGGCGCCGTCGCCGTACGGCCCGTACTGGAAGCAGGGCATGCAGAACGGCTACCAGGACGTGGGCTCGTGGACCTTCTTCAAGAACACCGACCCCAACAAGCTGGCGGCCGCCTGGCTGTACGCGCAGTTCGTCACGTCCAAGACGGTCTCGCTGAAGAAGTCGCTGACCGGACTGACCTTTATCCGCGACAGCGACATCCACCACGACTACCTGACCAAGAACGCGGCCAAGTACGGTGGGCTGGTCGAGTTCTACCGCAGCCCCGCGCGCGTGGCCTGGACGCCGACCGGCACCAACGTGCCCGACTATCCGAAGCTGGCCCAGCTGTGGTGGAAGAACGTGGCCACCGCGGTGACCGGCGAGAAGACGCCGCAAGCCGCCATGGACACGCTGGCCGAAGAAATGGACCAGGTCATGGCGCGGCTGCAACGCGCCGGCATGAGCAACTGCGCGCCCAAGCTCAACCCGAAGGGAGATCCGGGCAAGTGGCTGTCGAACGACCATGCGCCGTGGAAGAAGCTGGCTGACGAAAAGCCGAAGGGCGAGACCATTCCTTACGACAAGCTGCTGCAGGCGTGGAAGGAGGGGAAGGTGCGCTGAGGCGCCGAGGCGTTGATGCTGCCGGCGACGGTTGAATGCCTTACGTGGTCAAGTCCGATGATTCCGATTGGGCCTCTGCCGCCGCCTGCACCGCATAACGCGCCTTGCCATGCCGCTTGGCCTCGTACAGCGCCATGTCGGCGTGCATGAACAACTCGCTCGCGGTCATGGTGTGGCGCGCGTCATGGATGGCCGAGCCGACGCTGGCCGAGGCCGCCAGCGTGTGACCGTCGATCACGAAGGGCATGCGCGCGTCCTGCACGATGGTGTTGGCGATGGACGCCATGGCCTGGCGGTCGGCAACGCCGTCCAGGATCACCGCAAACTCATCGCCGCCGATGCGCGCGACCGCGTCGCCCTTGCGCACGCACGCGCGCAGCCGCTGCGCAAAGGCGACCAGCAACTGGTCGCCCACCGGATGGCCAAAACTGTCGTTGACGCCCTTGAAGTCGTCCAGGTCCACCAGCAGCAGCGCCAGCGAGCGCCCGTCGGCGCTGGCGCGGGCCATGCATTCGGCCAGGCGCCGGTCGAAACCCTTGCGGTTGAGCAGGCCGGTGAGGTAGTCGGAGATGGTCTGCGCTTCCAGGCTTCGCAGTTTTTCGCGCTCATGGGTGACGTTGCGCCCGAACATGTGCAGGCCAATGACGGTGTCCTGGGCATCGTTCCAGGCCGGCTGGTAGGTGATCTCCATGCATTCGGTGCCGTCGGCGCTTTCCCGCGTAAAGGTGACTGACTGCCCGGCCCGGGCTTGTTCCAGGTACGGCTGGCAGGCCAGGTATTCCTGGGTGCCCCACAGTTCGCGCAGCGACAGCCCCACGATCTGCTGCGCCGGCACGCCATACCGCTGCGCATAGGCCTGGTTGACGAAGACATAGCGCTGCTGCATGTCGATGAACGAGACAAAGTCCGGCACATGGTTGGCGATCGCCTCGATGCGCTTCTCGCTTTCGGCGGCGCGGTCCTTGGCCGCTTTCAGCGCGGCTTCGCGCTCCGACAACTGCGCCACCACCTCGGCGAAGGTCACGGCCAGTTCGCCGATCTCGTCGGCACGGCCGGCGGGCAGGTCCGCCACCGCTGCCGGGTTGGTGCCGATCTGGCGCACGGCGCGGTGCAGCCGCTGCAGCGGTTCAAGCAGCCGGCGCATGACCAGCCACATCATCGCGGCGGCAAGCAGCATGGTGATGGCGCCGATGACCAGGGTCCGTTGGCGCACCGCGACCAGCGGCGCGTAGGCTTCGGCTGCCGGCAGGACCGCCACCACCTCCCAGCCGTTGGATGCCAGCAGGTAGCGCGCCACGATCGGCTGCTTCGGCGTCAGGACTTCCAGGAAGGCGGGGGCGTGGTCGGCGCCGCAGGCTTCGCCGAGCGCGCGTGCGGGGCTCAGCACGCGGGCAACGTCCGGATGCATTGCATAGCGGGGATTGGTGCCGGCGGAAACCAGGCAGAAGCTGCCGGTGGTGCCCACGCGGCTGTGCGCAAGCTCGCGCAGGAAGTTGCTGTCCGCGAGGTTCAGGACGCCCCCAAGCACGCCGCGCAACTCGCCACCCGGCCCGTGCAGCGGCACTGCCAGCACCACGCCGGGGGCATTGGTCTGCTTGCCCTGGATCAGGTCCGACACCGCGAACGCCTGGCCCTGCTGGATATCGCGGAAGTAGTCGCGATCGTCCACGCGCAGGCGCACGCCATCCGGCACGGCGGTGCTGAACACGAGGTGCCCGTCGGGCGCGGCCAGGAAGACGGCGTTGAAGGCCTCGGGCATTTCCACCAGGCCTTCCACGGCCCGGCGCAGCTCGGCCGGCTTTGCCGAAAGCATGGGGGAGAGCTGGCGCGCCACGCGCCGCAGGACGGCGGCCCGGCCCTGCAGTTTTTCATCGAGTTGCTCGGCCACCATCTTGACCAGCGTGTCCTGCTGCGTCTGCTGCAGGGTCTTCAGGCCGTCGTAGGCGTAGTACTGCGCGTAGAGCGCGCGCAGCACTATGATCAGCGTCACCACACCCGCCGTGGCGAACGCCATCCGGTACTTCAAAGAGTGCTGCATGATTGACTTATTTCTTGTGCGCACTGACCCGTATTCCCGTCCCGGCCGCATCGTGTTGCCGACCCGAGATTCCTGTCCGGGACGTGAAATCAAGATTAGCAGATGTCAAGATGAAATTCGCAACTGTTTGCAACTGCGTGCCCCGGCTGTACGCGTAACGTGCCTGCCGCGCTACAGGGAAGGGCGTGGCCGGTGGCGAGATCGCCACGCGCACTCATGCACGGATTCCGGCTTGGCATTAGCATGCGGGATGGCCCGCGATGTGGCGGGCCCGTCTCGCGGTTCCTGATTCCTTCCAGCCCAAAACGCCAATGACTACACCGACTACGCTGCTTGACCTGGCCGGCGCCAGCCGCACCCCTTCCGCCTGGGATGCCGCCGTCCTGATCCTGATTGACCATCAACGCGAATACGTCGACGGCCGCCTGCCGCTGGTCGGCATGCCCGCGGCCGTGGCTGCCTGCGCGCAGTTGCTGGCGCTGGCGCGCAGCCACGGCACGCCGGTGATCCATGTCGCGCATCACGGGCGGCCGGGTAGCATGGCGTTCGATCCGACCGGGCCGTATGCCGCCTTCATCGAAGGGGTGGGGCCGCAGGCCGGTGAGATTACCGTCACCAAGGGCTTGCCCAACAGCTTCGCCGGCACCACCTTGGCCGACGAACTGGCCAGGCTCGGCCGCAAGGAGCTGATCGTGGCCGGTTTCCAGACGCATATGTGCGTCAGCGCCACGGTGCGCTCGGCGCTCGACCACGGTTATCGCAGCACCGTGGTGGCCGCTGCCTGCGCCACGCGCGACCTGCCTGACCCGCTCGGCGGCCCCGCCGTACCTGCGGCCGATCTTCACCGCAGCACGCTGGCCGCGTTGAATGACCGCTTTGCCATGGTCGTTGCAGACGCAGGGGCCTGGCACGGCTAACCAGCGACGGGCCAGGTGCGCACGCGCAGCACGGTATGGTCGCGCGGTCGCAGCGTCAATTCCAGCGCGGTCGGCACGCCCCGCCGGGTGATCGGCGCGACAAAGCGTGCCGTGTCCGCTGCCGCTGCGAGCCGCGTGCCGCAGCGCATCGCCAGCCGCAGGATATGCAGCGGCACGAACCGCTCCGGCTCATGCATGTCCGCCAGCGCGGCCAGCGTGAAGTGCAGCGGCTGCCGGGCCAGTGCGATGAAGCGCCCGCGCAGACGCGCCAGCGTTGTCGCGGGCGCTGCCAGTCCTTCGCCCTCGGCGCCGCTGCGCGTCATGCCGCGCACACGCGGCTGCCACAGCGTGCCGGCAACCAGCAGCGGTGCGTGCCCCGCGCCATCTGCATCCACGCATGCATCGAGCGCCACGACCGCGCCCGCCAGGTCATAGGTGGACGCTACCGAGGCAAAGCTGCGGTGGTAGCCGATGATGCAATCCATGTCTTCGTCATAGACCGGCCGCGCATCGCGCGGCACGCGCGCCGGGCGCATCTCGAACCAGCCGGCACTGACCGGGTTGCGGCCGGTCCAGGGCAGGGCAGGTTCTGTTTCGGTCGCGGTGGGGAGGCAGGCGGATGACAAGTCGTGCTCCGGTGCAGGTCGGAGCAGTCAAGGTAGCCGGCAGGTGAGTGGCCGGAAATGAGATAAGCCTTGTCGCTGGCAACGGAAAGGTTACGTCGCGACGTGGCTGTGGCCTAGAAGCTCACGCCCAGCGAAAGGATCGCGACCTGGTCTGTCGAGCCCGGGTTGAACCAGTAGAAGCCCGCCGTGAACCTGCGCACCGTGACCTGGAAAAAGCCGCCTCGCTGGAGTTCGCGGTCTCCCCCGTAGATCCGGGTACGTTGCGCGACCAGGCCCAGCCTCAGCCATTCGATGGGGCGGAAGCCAAGTTCGCTCCAGGCGTAGAGATAGCCCGGTTCCTCGCCGCGCGCGTCCAGGTATTCGGCTTCGATGTAGTAGTCGAACTTGCTCACTGCCACGCTGGCTTCGAGCCCGCCGATCAGGCCGTGGGTGGAGCCTCCCACGAAGCCAACGATGGGTGTCGCCTTGAGCTGGATGGTTTCGCCGCCCGAGAAGGTCCAGCCGATGAAGGCTGACTGCGAGTGGACTGCCTCGTAGTTGCTTCTTGCCTCGAGGTGAAGCTGCTTCCTTTCCGCGATGAAGATGCCGGAGAGGTAGTCGCCGCTCTGGCGCGGCATGTTCCAGTAGCCTGTTGCCGAGAAGGTCCAGGGTGAGCCGGCCGCCTGCCCGGCGGCATCCGGCGCGGGCTGGGGCGGCTCCTGTGCCTGGACCGCGCCCGCGCCAAGGGCGGCGGCAAGCAGCAGGATCGCGCCTCGCATCTCAGCCGCCCAGCGCGATGATGGCGATGGTCATGACGACGCCCAGCGCCGTCATGGCTGCGCCGGTGACCCAACCGCCAAAGCCGGCATAGTGGCCCAGCGCCCATCCGGCGACGAACAGCATGGCCAGGGTTAGCCCGCGCGAGATCAGTAGCGCCAGTCTGACGTCGTCCAGCAGTACGAACGGCAGTGCGACCGGAAACGTGGTCAGCACAACGATAAAGAAGATGCGCACGGCACCCAGCAGGTCGGCCATGTTCAGGCGGGGGCGGGGCGGCAGTGCCGGGGCGGCGGCAAGCCGTGCCCGCATGGCTTCCAGCTCCTTGTCGGTGACCAGCGACCTCGTTGCGCGAGGCAGCGCATCGCGAATCAGGCCGATCGCAGTGGCCTGGTCGCTAGCATTCCTGACGGCAAGCGCCAGGGAGATCCGCTGGCCGCGGCTTGCCAGCGTACGGATCAGGAACATAACCGCGTCCACCATGCCCCAGGCCAGGTTGCAGCCCAGCGCGGCATGCATCATGGTGCGGCTGGCATCCGGGCCGCCCGTGCCGCTCGACACCGCGCCGACAAAAGTAAGCGCCATAAACAGGCCGAAGCACATCTCGGAGACGCGGTCGACCACATCCAGCACCGGCTCCCGTGTCTGCGCATCCTCCGGCGGCACGGTCGCGCCGGCATGGATCGTCGTCCTGGATGAATCGGGCATGGCGGACTCCCGAAAGCTGCGTCGATGATCGGATGGGCGATAGGGATGGCCCGGTGGGGGCGAGGGCGACTGTGCCTGCCAGGCCCGTCGTCCTGTGGACAAGTATGCGCGCCGGGCGCAAATATGCCAGGCCAGCCTGCCTTGATTGGCGTCGTGAACCACAGTTTTCCGGGGAGGGTGGAAAACCTGGGCAAACGCCGGACAACAAAAAACCCAGAGAGCTTGCGCTGTCTGGGTTTCCTGGCAACTTAGGCAGTTGCTAGCCATTTGTCTGGTGGGTGGTACAGGGATTGAACCTGTGACCCCTGCCGTGTGAAGGCAGTGCTCTACCGCTGAGCTAACCACCCCTGTCTGCGTCGTCGTTGCCGTCGTGCAGCAGAGAAATGAGATTATGCAGAGGTCTCTGTATCTTGTAAAGCCCTTTTTGAACTTTTTTGTCAGGCAGCCAGGCTTCCGGGTGCTTCCGCCGGGGCTTCCTGCCACACGGTCTTGCCGCCGCTGGCCTTGTCCAACCCCTTGAGCAGGGCGAGGTGGGCCTGTTGTTCTTCATCGGTGGCGCGCAGCACCGGCAGGGCCAGGCGCGACAGGTCGGCGCTGGCGACGGCGCCGCCTGCGCCCGCCGTGCTGTCGTGCATGTCGATCACCAGCGAATCCTGGCCGCGTGTCATGGCCAGGTAGACCTCGGCCAGCAGCTCGGCATCCAGCAGGGCGCCGTGCAGCGTGCGGTGGGCGTTGCTGATGCCCAGGCGGTCGCACAGGGCGTCCAGCGAGTTGCGCTTGCCGGGGAACATCTGGCGGGCTTCGCGCAGGGTATCGATCACATTGCCGGCATGCTGGCGGAACGGCGGCAGGCCCAGCAGCTGGAATTCCATGTCGAGGAAGCCCAGGTCGAACGGCGCGTTGTGGATGATCAGCTCGGCATCCTGGACGAACTCGCGGATGTCGTTGACGACTTCGGCAAAGCGGGGCTTGTCGGCCAGGAACTCGACCGTGATGCCGTGCACGGCGATCGCGCCCTCGTCGATATCGCGTTCCGGGTTGACGTAGAAGTGCAGGTGACGCCCGGTCAGGCGGCGGTTCATCAGCTCGACGCAGCCGATTTCGATCAGGCGGTCGCCGGTGGCGGCACTCAGGCCGGTGGTTTCGGTGTCGAGAACGATTTGTCGCATGGCGGGCATTCTAGCGGAGCGGCGCGGGCGCTCCGCGGTTTCTTGTTAGCGAAAGGGATCAGCGGCCGATCGATTCGACGCCGCGGTTGGCCAGCGCGTCGGCACGTTCATTGCCGGGGTGGCCGTTGTGGCCGCGCACCCAGTGCCAGGAGATCTGGTGCGGCTGCGCCAGGGTGTCCAGCTCCTGCCACAGGTCGGCGTTCTTGACCGGCTTCTTGTCGGCGGTCTTCCAGCCGCGGGCCTTCCAGCCGGGCAGCCATTCGCTGATGCCCTTCTGGACATACTGCGAGTCGGTATAGACACGCACGACGCAGGGCCGCTTGAGCGCGCGCAGCGCTTCGATCACGGCGGTCATTTCCATGCGGTTGTTGGTGGTGTTGGGCTCGCCGCCGAACAGTTCTTTCTCGCTGGTGCCGGCGATGAGCACCGCGCCCCAGCCGCCGCGGCCGGGATTGCCCTTGCAGGCGCCGTCGGAGTAGATCGTGACTTCTTGCATGTGATTCCATGGTGGCCACCCGCCGGGCGGGTGGCGCATTGAAGGGGGCAGGAGAAGGGCGCTGGACCGTGTCAGCGCTCTTCGCCGGGGGTCTTGCCGTGCGTGCCGGTGGGCGTGGCCACGGGCGACGATACCGGGGCCAGCGCCGGCTTGCTCTTCCAGGCCGGGCCGACCAGGCGGATATTGCGCACGCGCTTGATCGCCGAAATCATATAGACCGCGCCGAAGATCGGCCACCAGCGGTCGCCGGCCTTTTCCATGAAGGCGGCGCGCTGCAGCCAGCGGTCGGTGCGGTAGGGCGGGCAGTAGCAGCCAAAGCGGCCGCGGATGATATCGAAGCCCAGCAGCTTGAGCCAGTCCTTGATGCGCACAAAGCCGATCTGCTGCGCGTCCGTCGGCAGGAAGGGCGTGGCGCCGAGCCGGTTCATGCCCTGGCGCGCGCCCCACAGGCTCATCGGGTTGAAGCAGGTGACCACCACGCGCCCCTCGGGCATCAGCACCCGCGAGACCTCGCGCAGCACTTCGTGCGGGTCTTCGGCGAATTCCAGGATGTGGGGCAGGGTGACCAGGTCGATGCTCTGGGTGTCGAACGGCAGCTCGTCGAAGCGGCACAGCAGCTGGCGCGCGTCGGGATGTGCGGCACGCGGCCCGTGCGGTCCGCTGGAAGGGTCCAGCGCCAGCGCCGAGAACGGCATCCGGTTCTCGCGCAGGGTGTCGATATAGGGCAGGCCCATCTGCACTGCGTGGTAGCCGAAGATGTCGGTCACGGTCCGGTCGTACTGCTGCGCCTCCCAGCGCAGCATGTACTCACCGGGCGGCGAGGCCAGCCAGTCTTCCCAGCTTACAATCGAATGATTGGGACGATTGGACATAGGAGCATGCGCATGTTGAAGGTTGAGCCGATCCCGGCGTTCCAGGATAACTATATCTGGGCCATCCACGACGGGCGTAGCGCCGCCGTGGTCGATCCCGGCGAGGCCGCGCCGGTGGAGCGCTTCCTGGCGCAAAACGGCCTGGCTCTGGGCGCTATTGTAATCACCCATCACCACGGCGATCACCAGGGCGGGGTGGCCGAGCTGCTGGCGGCGCACCCGCGCACGCCGTCGGGCGCGGCGATGCCGGTGCTGGGGCCGGTTGGCGAACGCATTGGCGGACGCACCCAGGCCCTGCGCGAAGGCGATGTCGTGACGCTGGAGACGCCGGCGCTGACGTTGCGCGTGCTGGACGTGCCCGGGCACACCGCCGGCCATATCGCCTATGTGGGCGACTTGGGCGAAGCGGGCCCGGCGGTCTTCTGCGGCGATACCCTGTTTGCCAGCGGCTGCGGGCGTCTGTTTGAAGGCACGCCGGCGCAGATGCTGGAATCGCTCGACAAGCTGGCGGCGCTGCCGGGCGATACCCGCGTCTATTGCGCGCACGAATATACGCGCAGCAATGTGCGCTTTGCGCGGGCAGTGGAACCGGCCAATGCCGCACTGGCCGCGTGGGAGCAGCGGGTCGACGCGCTGCGCGCGGCGGACCAGCCGACGCTGCCGACCACCATCGCCCATGAGCGCGAGGTCAATCCCTTCCTGCGCTCGCGCGAGCCGGCGGTACGGGCGGCGGTGGCGGCGCAGGGCGGGGCCGCCACGGGCGATGCGCAGGCGTTCGGCGCGCTGCGCGGCTGGAAGGACAATTTCCGCTGAACCCTGCCTGGCCTGCCGGGCCTTGCGCCGCAAGGCTTTCCGGCTGCCCGCCGGAGATTGGCTATATGGAAAATCTGATTGACGCGATACGCGGTTTTTTTTAGCATCACGCATCCTTTTGGCGTCACGATTCGAGAACTTAATGAAAATTGGTCGATTACTGGCGGTGGTCGCGTGCGCCGCGCTGCTTGCAGCGTGCGCCAGCACCCCCACGCCGCCTGATGGCGCCTATGGCGCCGCGACCGCCCAGACCGCCAAGCGCCAGGACCCGCTCAATTCGCTCAGCGACAAATCGGCGCTTTCTTCCACGATCAATGTCGACCAGGGAGGCCTGGACTGGCTGCGCGGCCCGTCCAACGACATCTGGGACCGCATCCGGCGCGGCTTTGCCATGCAGGACCTGGAGGGCACGCTGGTCGATGACCGCACCCAGTGGTATGCGCAGCGGCCGGAATACATGGAGCGGATGGTCGGGCGCTCAAGCCGCTACCTGTACCACATCGTAGAAGAGCTGGAACGGCGCAAGATGCCGACCGAGCTGGCGCTGCTGCCGTTCGTCGAGAGCGCGTTCAACCCGCAGGCCCAGTCCACTGCCAAGGCAGCGGGCATGTGGCAGTTCATCCCGAGCACCGGCAGGTCGTACAACCTGAAGCAGAACATGTTCCGCGACGAGCGCCGCGACGTGCTGGCCTCGACCGATGCCGCGCTGGACTACCTGGCGCGGCTTTATGACATGTTCGGCGACTGGCACCTGGCGCTGGCGGCTTACAACTGGGGCGAGGGCGCGGTGTCGCGCGCGATTGCGCGCAACCAGGCGCGCGGGCTGCCGACCGACTATGCCAGCCTGCCCATGCCCAACGAGACGCGCTACTACGTGCCGAAGCTGCAGGCGGTCAAGAACATCATCGCCAACCCGGCCGCGTATAACGTCAAGCTGCCCGAGATCCCGGACCACCCGTACTTTGTCACGGTGACCACCTCGCGCGATATCGACGTGAACCTGGCGGCCAAGCTGGCGGACATGTCGGTGGAGGAGTTCAAGGCGCTCAACCCGTCGTTCAACCGGCCGGTGATCCTGGGCGCGTCCAACCCGCAGATCCTGCTGCCGTTCGATAACGCCGAGCGCTTCCAGTACAACCTGAACACCTACCGCGGCGGGTTGTCGAGCTGGTCGGCGGTGACGGTGGACAGCCGCGAGCGCATCGAAGCGCTGGCGGCACGGCTGAATGTCGACGCCGATACGCTGCGCGAGATCAACAGCATCCCGAAGGGCATGCGCCTGAAGGCAGGCTCGACCGTGATGATTCCGCGCTCGGGCCGCCACGACCAGGATATCAGCGCGACCCTGGCCGACAGCGCCATGCTGGCGATGGAGCCTGACTTGCCGGATGCGCGCCGTGTGGTGGTGCGTGCCAGCCGGCGGGACACCGTCGCCTCGGTGGCGCGGCGCTATGGCGTCTCGGCGGGGCAGGTGCAGTCGTGGAACAAGCTCTCCGGCACCAAGCTGGTCGCCGGACAGAGCCTGGTGCTGATGGTGCCGGTGCGCGGCGCCGGCGCGGTGCGGGCGGCGCGGGCCGAACAGGCTGACCGTGCCGAGCGCGCGGAGCATTCTGAGCGCGCCGAGCGAAGCAGCAAGGGCGGCATCGTGCGGACCTCGGCCAAGGGCAAGGCGGAGCCGCGCAAGCGCATCACCGTCGAGGCCTCGTCGCGGCACACGGCAGCCAAGGCGGCGCGCGAGTCCAAGCCGGGGCCGACCGTCAAGGCGTCGGCCAAGGCCGGCACCAAGGGGGCCAAGGCCCGCTGACGAATGCTGGCGCCGGCTGGTCCGGCGCACGGCGCAAGAAGGGGCGATGCCGTCGGCACGCCCCTTTTTTCATGTGCCGGGCCCCGGCGCCCGCACGCCCCTCTCCGAATCTGTGTCCACGCGCACCCGCGCCGGTGGCAAACTACGGTCATCATCACAATGACCGCAGACGCGGAGGAGACAGACATGACGGCAAGCCATGCCGTGCATGCCCGTTCGCTGGCCGACCCCGAGGGGTTCTGGGCCGAACAGGCGGCGCGCATCGACTGGGAAACCCCGTTCGGCCAGGTGCTCGACAACAGCCGCGCGCCCTTTACGCGCTGGTTCGTCGGCGGGCTCACCAACCTGTGCCACAACGCGGTCGACCGCCACCTGGCGGCCCGCGCCAGCCAGCCAGCGCTGCACTGGGTCTCGACCGAGACCGACCAGGCCCGCACCTATACCTACGCCGAGCTGCACGACGAGGTCAGCCGCATGGCTGCGACCCTGCAGGGCCTGGGCGTACAGAAGGGCGACCGTGTGCTGATCTACATGCCGATGATTCCGGAAGCCGCATTTGCCATGCTGGCGTGCGCGCGCATCGGCGCGATCCATTCGGTGGTGTTCGGCGGCTTTGCCTCGGTCAGCCTGGCCGCGCGCATCGAGGATGCCCGGCCGCGCGTGGTGGTCAGCGCCGACGCCGGCTCGCGCGCCGGCAAAGTGGTGCCCTACAAGCCGCTGCTGGACGAGGCCATCCGGCTCTCGTCGCACCAGCCCGAGAAGGTGCTGCTGGTGGACCGGCAACTGGCGCAAATGCCCCGTGCCGAGGGCCGCGATGAGGACTATGCCGCCTGGCGCGAGCGCGTGGCCGGCGTGCACGTGCCGTGTGTGTGGCTGGAATCGAGCGAGCCGTCGTACGTGCTCTACACCTCCGGCACCACCGGCAAGCCCAAGGGCGTGCAGCGCGATACCGGCGGCTACGCGGTGGCGCTGGCCACTTCGATGGAATACATCTTCTGCGGCAAGCCCGGCGACACCATGTTCACCGCGTCGGACATCGGCTGGGTGGTGGGGCACAGCTATATCGTCTATGGCCCGCTGCTGGCCGGCATGACCACGCTGATGTATGAAGGCACGCCGATCCGCCCGGACGGCGGCATCCTGTGGCGGCTGGTGGAGCAATACAAGGTCAACCTGATGTTCAGCGCGCCGACCGCGATCCGCGTGCTGAAGAAGCAGGACCCGGCCTGGCTCACGCGCTACGACCTGTCCAGCCTGCGGCTGCTGTTCCTGGCCGGCGAGCCGCTGGACGAGCCCACCGCGCGCTGGATCCAGGACGGCCTGGGCAAGCCGGTGGTCGACAACTACTGGCAGACCGAATCCGGCTGGCCGATCCTCGCGATCCAGCGCGGCATCGAGCCGCTGCCGCCCAAGCTGGGCTCGCCCGGCGTGCCGGCCTACGGCTACGACCTGAAGATCGTCGACGAGAACACCGGCGAGGAATGCCCGCCTAACCAGAAGGGTGTGGTCGCCATCGACGGCCCGCTGCCGCCCGGATGCATGAGCACAGTCTGGGGCGACGACGACCGCTTCGTGCGCACCTACTGGCAATCGGTGCCGAACCGGCTGTGCTATTCCACCTTCGACTGGGGCGTGCGCGACGCCGACGGCTACGTCTTTATCCTGGGCCGCACCGACGATGTGATCAACGTGGCCGGCCACCGGCTGGGCACCCGCGAGATCGAGGAAAGCCTGTCGTCCAACGCCGCCGTGGCAGAGGTGGCGGTGGTGGGCGTGCAGGACGCGCTCAAGGGGCAGGTGGCGATGGCCTTCTGCATCGCCCGCGATCCGGCGCGCACGGCCACGGCCGAAGCGCGGCTGGCATTGGAAGGCGAGCTGATGAAGACGGTGGAGCAGCAACTGGGTGCCGTGGCGCGGCCGGCGCGCGTATTCTTTGTCAATGCGCTGCCCAAGACCCGCTCCGGCAAGTTGCTGCGGCGCGCCATGCAGGCAGTGGCCGAAGGGCGCGACCCGGGCGACCTGACCACGATCGAGGACCCGGGTGCGCTGGAACAGTTGCAGGCAGCGCTGAAAGGCTAGATGGCGGGCTGAGGGGCGGGGCGATTCGGGTGCCTTGCGGGGCACTCCGCATCCCACCCTTGCCATTGGCCGTGATGCAGTCTAATATTTGAAGCATAAAATATTTAGACATCATCTAGATGGCGGTGTGGTCCTGGGCAAAGGTGCCCGGCGCAGCCGGCAGGAGGCGACAGATGCGAGTGCTTTGTATTGGTGGTGGCCCGGCAGGGCTGTATTTCGGCCTGTTGATGAAGCTGCAGGATCCGGCCAATGAGGTCATCGTGGTCGAGCGCAACCGGCCCTACGACACTTTCGGCTGGGGCGTGGTGTTCTCTGACGCCACCATGGACAACCTGAAGGAAGCCGACCCGGTCAGCGCCGCCGAGATCAACGCGGCCTTCAATCACTGGG
This sequence comes from Cupriavidus sp. GW821-FHT07C08, assembly GCF_059419025.1. Taxonomy (NCBI): domain Bacteria; kingdom Pseudomonadati; phylum Pseudomonadota; class Betaproteobacteria; order Burkholderiales; family Burkholderiaceae; genus Cupriavidus; species Cupriavidus sp. GW821-FHT07C08. The sequence continues at coordinate 45,612 of NZ_JBWKQZ010000034.1, read as the reverse complement.
ACGATATCGACATCCATATCGGCGGGCGCACCATCCGCTCCGGCGGCCATGGCTTTATCGGCATCGGCCGCAAGCGCCTGCTCAATATCCTGCAGGCGCGCTGCGAGGCGCTGGGCGTGAAGCTGGTGTTCGAGACCGATGTGTCCGACGACCAGGCGCTGGCGATGCAATACCGGGCCGACCTGGTGATCGCCTCGGACGGCCTGAACAGCCGCATCCGCACCCGCTACGCCGACACGTTCCTGCCTGACATCGACACGCGCCAGTGCCGCTTTGTCTGGATGGGCACGCACAAGCTGTTCGACGCCTTCACCTTTGCCTTCGAGAAGACCGAGCACGGCTGGTTCCAGGCGCACGCCTACCGCTTTGACGACACCACCTCGACCTTTATCGTCGAGGCCCCGGAGTCGGTCTGGCGCGCCGCGGGCATCGAGCAGATGAGCCAGGAAGAGGGCGTGGCCTACTGCGAGCGACTGTTCGCGCGCTACCTTGACGGCAACAAGCTGATCACCAATGCGGCGCACCTGCGCGGCTCGGCGATCTGGATCCGCTTTCCCCGTGTGATCTGCCGCCAATGGGTGCATTGGAACACCTTGCCCGACGGCCGCCGCGTGCCGGTGGTGCTGATGGGCGATGCCGCGCACACCGCGCATTTCTCGATCGGTTCGGGCACCAAGCTGGCATTGGAAGATGCCATTGACCTCGCCGAAGAGATCCGTGGCAGGGGTCATGACGGCCTGCCCGATGCACTGTCGCGCTATGAAGCCACGCGCGGCGTGGAAGTGCTGAAGATCCAGAACGCGGCGCGCAACTCGACCGAATGGTTCGAGAACGTCGAGCGCTACGCGGGCAGCCTGCCGCCGGAGCAGTTCGCCTATTCCCTGCTGACGCGCTCGCAGCGCATCTCGCATGAGAACCTGCGCGTGCGCGATGCGCACTATGTGGCGCAGTTCGAGCACTGGCTGGCGCGGCAGGCCGGCGTGCAACCGGAAAGCCTGCAGCTGCGCGAGCACCAGCCGCTGCCGCCGATGTTCACGCCGTTCCGCATGCGCGGCGTCACGCTGAAGAACCGCGTGGTGGTGTCGCCGATGGCGATGTACTCGTGCACCGACGGCGTGCCCGGCGACTTCCACCTGGTCCACCTGGGCTCGCGCGCGCTGGGTGGCGCCGGCATGGTGGTGGCGGAGATGACCTGCGTGTCGCCCGATGCGCGCATCACCCCGGGATGCCCGGGTTTGTGGAACGACGCACAGCGCGACGCCTGGCGCCGCATCGTCGACTTCGTGCATGCCAACAGCGATGCGCGCATCGCCATGCAGATCGGCCACTCGGGCCGCAAGGGTTCGACGCAGCTCGGCTGGGAGGCAATGGACCATCCGCTGCCGGAGGGCAACTGGCCGGTGCTGTCGGCCTCGCCGCTGCCCTACCTGCCGGGCGAATCGCAGACCCCGCGCGAGATGACGCGCGCAGACATGGAGCGTGTGCGCGATGACTTCGTCGCCAGCGCGCGCCGCGCCGCCGAGGCCGGATTCGACTGGCTGGAGCTGCACTGCGCGCACGGCTACCTGCTGTCGAGCTTTATCTCGCCGCTGACCAATACGCGGGAAGATGAATACGGCGGTTCGCTGGCCGCGCGGCTGCGCTACCCGCTGGAGGTGTTTGCCGCGGTGCGTGCGGTGTGGCCGGAACACAAGCCGATGTCGGTGCGCATCTCGGCGCACGACTGGGTCGAAGGCGGCATCACTCCCGACGATGCGATCGAGATCGCACGCGCCTTCAAGGCCGCCGGCGCCGACATGATCGACTGTTCGTCGGGCCAGGTCAGCCCGGACCAGGCCCCGGTCTACGGCCGCATGTACCAGACCCCGTTTGCCGACCGCATCCGCAACGAAGCTGGCATCGCCACCATTGCCGTGGGCGCGATCTTCGAGGCCGATCACGTCGACTCGATCATCGCCGCGGGCCGTGCCGACCTGTGCGCGATCGCGCGGCCGCACCTGGCCAACCCGGCCTGGACGCTGCAGGAAGCGGCGCGCATCGGCTATCGCGATATCGCCTGGCCCAAGCAGTACCAGGCCGGCAAGCGGCAACTGGAAACCAACCTGGAACGCGCCGCGGCGCAGGAGAAGCAGGGATGACGGACAGCACGGGTTCACTGTCAGGGCGCCACGCGCTGGTCACCGGCGGCGGGCGCGGCATCGGCGCGGCAATCGCGCGCCGGCTGCTGGCCGACGGCGCCAGCGTGACGCTGCTGGGCCGCGATGCCGGCGCGTTGCAGGCGACTGTGCAAGCGCTGCGTGAGCTTGCCCCCGCACGCGCCGTGGTCTCCTTCGTCACGGCCGATATCGCCGATGCCGGCAGCGTGGCGCGCGCCTTTGCCGCCGCCGCCGAGCAGGCCGGCCCGGTGTCGATGCTGGTCAACAACGCCGGCCAGGCGCACAGCGCACCGTTCCTGAAGACCGATGCCGCGCTGTGGCAGCGCATGCTGGACGTGAACCTGACCGGCACCTTCCTGTGCACGCAGGCGGCGCTGCCGGCGATGCTCGACGCGGGCTGGGGCCGTATCGTCAATGTGGCGAGCACGGCCGGCCTGATCGGCTATGGCTATGTCAGTGCCTATTGCGCGGCCAAGCATGGGGTGATCGGCCTGACGCGCGCGCTGGCGCTGGAAACCGCGGCCAAGGGCGTGACCGTCAACGCGGTCTGCCCCGGCTATACCGAAACCGACATCGTGCGCGACGCGGTGGCCAATATCGTCGGCAAGACCGGCCGCACCGAGGAACAGGCGCGCGCCGAGCTGGCCGCACGCAATCCGCAACGGCGGCTGGTGCAGCCCGAGGAAGTGGCCGACGCGGTGGCCTGGCTGTGCCAGCCATCTGCGGCCGCGATTACCGGCCAGGCGATCCCCGTCGCCGGCGGCGAAGTGATGGCGGGCTGAACCTCACCGACTGCAACAGACAACGAGAGAAACCCATGACAGAGATCGCACTCGACATGCGCCACCACAAGCGCAGCTTTGCCGGCTATCAGCCGAAGCACTTCCTGTGGTCAGTGTCCGGCGACGGCAAGGTCGGCACCGTGACGCTGAACCGGCCGGAGCGCAAGAACCCGCTGACTTTCGATTCCTATGCCGAGCTGCGCGACCTGTTCCGCGGCCTGTGCTATGCCAGCGACATCAAGGCGGTGGTGGTGACGGGCGCCGGCGGCAACTACTGCTCGGGCGGCGACGTGCACGAGATCATCGGGCCTCTCACGCGCATGACCATGCCTGAGCTGCTCGACTTCACGCGCATGACCGGCGATCTGGTCAAGGCCATGCGCGCCTGCCCGCAGCCGGTGGTCAGCGCGGTCGACGGCATCTGCGCCGGTGCCGGCGCGATGATGGCGCTGGCTTCCGACATGCGCCTGGGCACGGCGCAGGCCAAGACCGCGTTCCTGTTCACGCGCGTCGGCCTGGCCGGCGCCGACATGGGCGCGTGCACGCTGCTGCCGCGCGTGATCGGGCAGGGGCGTGCCAGCGAACTGCTCTACACCGGCCGTTCGATGAGCGCGGAAGAGGGCCTGCAGTGGGGCTTCTTCAATGCGCTGCATCCGTCCGAAGCGGTGCTGGCCCAGGCGCAGGTGCTGGCCGCGCAACTGGCCGCCGGCCCGACCTTTGCACACGGCGTGACCAAGAAGCTGCTGCACCAGGAATGGAATATGGGGGTGGACGAGGCCATCGAGGCCGAGGCCGAGGCCCAGGCCATCTGCATGCAGACCCGCGACTTCCGCCGCGCCTACGAGGCCTTCGTCGCCAAGACGAAGCCGGTGTTCGAGGGGGACTGAGCGCCATGTCCGACAAGACCTATCTCGACCTGCCGCTGTTCGACGACGCGCACCGCACACTGGAGCGCGAACTGGACGCCTGGTGCGCGCAATACCTCCATGTCGACCACAGCGATACCGACGCCGCCTGCCGCGCGCTGGTGCGCCAGCTGGGCGAGGCCGGCTGGCTGCGCTACTGCGTGCCGGCCGCGCACGGCGGCGCGCTGCCGGCGCTGGATTCGCGCTCGCTGTGCCTGCTGCGCGAGACCCTGGCGCGCCATGACGGCCTGGCCGATTTTGCCTTTGCCATGCAGGGGCTGGGCTCGGGCGCGATCTCGCTGGCCGGCAGCGCTGCGCTGCGCGCGCATTACCTGCCGCGCGTGGCCCGCGGCGAGGCGATTGCCGCGTTTGCACTGTCCGAGCCGGAGGCCGGTTCCGATGTGGCCGCCATGCAGTGCAGCGCACGGCTGTCGGACGACGGCAGCCACTATGTGATCGACGGCGCCAAGACTTGGATTTCGAACGGCGGCATTGCCGACTTCTACTGCGTGTTCGTGCGCACCGGCGAGGCGCCGGGCGCACGCGGCATCTCCGCCTTCGTGGTGGATGCGGATACGCCAGGCCTGACCATCGCCGAGCGCATCGACGTGATGGCGCCGCACCCGCTCGCCACGCTGCGTTTCGACAACTGCCGCGTGCCCGTGGGCAACCGGCTGGGCGAAGCGGGGCAGGGCTTCAAGGTGGCGATGATGACGCTCGACATCTTCCGTGCCTCGGTTGCGGCGGCGGCGCTGGGCTTTGGCCGCGCCGCGCTGGACGATGCACTGGCGCGCGCCTGCGCGCGTCCGATGTTCGGCGGCGTGCTGGCCGACCTGCAGTTGACCCAGGCCGCCATCGGCGACATGGCCACCGCGATCGACGCCGCGGCGCTGCTGACCTACCGTGCGGCCTGGCTGCGCGACGTCAAGGGCCAGCGCACCACGCGCGAGGCGGCCATGGCCAAGATGGTGGCGACCGAGAACGCGCAGCAGGTGATCGACCGTGCGGTGCAGATGTTCGGTGGACTTGGGGTCAAGGTGGGCACGCGGGTGGAAAGCCTGTACCGCGAGATCCGCTCGCTGCGCATCTATGAAGGCGCCACCGAAGTGCAGAAGCTGATCATTGCGCGCGAGACGCTGGCCGGGCGCAAAGCCTGACGCGCCCGCGAGCTACCCACGAACTGCCGTACCGATACAGAGCAGACAGGAGACAAGCCATGGCGACCACAGCTCACCTCGATACCTTCGCGCGCGACCGCCTGCCGCCGCCCGAAATGTGGCCGGTGTTCCGCTTCAATGCCGATACCGACTACCCGGAGCGGATGAATGCCGCGGTGGAGCTTCTAGACCGCCACGTGCGCGAAGGCCGCGGCGAGCGCATCGCCATCCGCCATCGCCGCGACGGACAGGTCGAGACGGTCACGTATGCGCAGCTGGCGGCGCTGGTGAACCGCATCGCCCATGTGCTGGTCGAGGACATGCCGCTGGTGCCCGGCAGCCGCGTGCTGCTGCGCGGGCCCAACAACCTGATGATGGCCGCCAGCTGGCTGGCCACGCTCAAGGCGGGCATGGTCGCGGTGCCGACCATGCCGCTGCTGCGCGCCAAGGAACTGAAGCAGATCATCGACAAGGCCCAGGTCGGTGCCGCGCTGTGCGATGCGCGGCTGCGCGAGGAGCTCGATGCCAACCAGCAGGCGGGCGGCGAATTCCACTGCCCGAGCCTGGCGCGCACGCTGTACTTCAACGGTGAAGGCGAGGGTTCGCTGGAGGCGGCGATGGCGGGCAAGCCAGATGCCTTCGCGGCCTGCGACACCGCCAGCGACGACGTCTGCCTGATCGCCTTTACCAGCGGCACCACCGGCCAGCCCAAGGGCACCATGCATTTCCATCGCGACGTGCTGGCGATGTGCGACCTGTTCCCGCGTCACGTGCTGCGCCCGCAGCCCGACGACGTGTTCTGCGGCACGCCGCCGATCGCGTTCACCTTCGGGCTGGGCGGCATGCTGTGTTTTCCGCTGCGCATCGGCGCCAGCACGGTGCTGGCCGAGAAGCTGACGCCAGAGACGCTGCTCGGGCTGATCCAGGATTTCCGCGCCACCATCGTCTTTACCGCGCCCACCTTCTACCGGCAGATGGCAGCGCTGGCGCCGCGCTATGACCTGTCCAGCCTGAAGAAGAGCGTGTCGGCCGGGGAAGCCCTGCCGGACGCCACGCGCCAGAGCTGGAAGGCGGCCACCGGCATCGAGATGACCGACGGCATCGGCGGCACGGAGATGATGCATATCTTTATCTCCAGCGCCGGCGCCGAGGTCAGGCCGGGCGCGATCGGGCGCGTGGTGCCGGGCTATGTCGCGCAGATTGTCGACGAGAACATGCAGCCCTTGCCGCCGGGACAGGTCGGCAAGCTGGCGGTGCAGGGGCCGACCGGCTGCCGCTACCTGGACGATCCGCGCCAGTCCAACTATGTGAAGGCGGGCTGGAACCTGCCGGGCGATACCTTTTTCATCGACGAGGACGGCTACTACTTCTACCAGGCGCGTTCGGACGACATGATCATCTCGGCCGGCTACAACATCGCCGGGCCGGAGGTGGAAAGCGCACTGATGCAGCACGAGGCAGTGGCCGAATGCGGTGTGGTCGGCGCGCCCGACGACGGGCGCGGCCAGGTGGTGATGGCCTATGTGGTGCTGCGCGAGGGCGTGGCGGCCGACGACGCTACCCGCACCGCGCTGCAGGACTACGTGAAGCGCCAGATCGCACCCTACAAGTATCCGCGCCGCATTGTGTTCGTGCCGGCGCTGCCACGCACCGAGACCGGTAAGCTGCAGCGCTTCCGGCTGCGGCAGATGGCGGAGCAGGGCAATGGCGGTGGCAATGGCGGCACCAACCAGGCGGGGAAGCCATGAGCCCCGTGTTCCGCAGCACCGTCCTGGTGCGCTTCAAGCACTGCGACGCCGCGGGCATCGTGTTCTACCCGCGCTATTTTGAGATGCTCAACGACCTGATCGAAGACTGGTTCAGCGAGGCGTTGGGCTGGCCCTTCGATGCCATGCATGGCGAGGGCCACGCGGGCGTGCCGACCGCCGAGCTGGAGTGCCGCTTCCTGGCGCCGAGCCGGCTGGGCGAGGTGCTGACGCGGGAGCTGCGCGTGCTGAAGCTGGGCCAGTCCAGCTTTACCCTCGCGATCCGCTTCGCCGGCCCGCATGACGATACCCGCATGGAAGTGACGCAGCGGCTGGTCTGCGTCGATACCGGCTCGATTGCTCCGCAGCCGTTGCCCGATGCCGTGCGCGAGGCCATGTCGTCCTATCTGGTCGCGACGGCCTGAATCCCGGAATTCCATCCACTCATACAGATATCAACAGGAAAACGCATCATGAACATCCTGCAGCCGCCCGAATGGGCGCCCCCGCGTGGCTACGCCAACGGCACCATGACCGAAATGCAGGTCGGCAGCCGCCTACTCTTTGTCAGCGGCCAGATCGGCTGGACCGGCAAATGTGAATTCGAGACCGACGACTTCGGCCTGCAGGTGGCGCAGGCGCTGCGCAACGTGGTTGCCGTACTGGCGGCCGGCGACGCGCTGCCTGAGCATATCGTGCGCATGACCTGGTATGTGAAGGACAAGGCGGAATATGTCGGCGCCTACGGGGCGATCGGCCAGCACTACCGGGCCATCATCGGCCGCCACTTCCCGGCGATGACGGCGGTCGAGGTCGCGGACCTGGTGGAGCCGCGCGCCAAGGTGGAAATCGAGGTCACGGCGGTCGTGCCGCCGCAGGCGTAACGTAGCAGGCGCAGGCCGGGACACCGGCCGGCGGCGTGGCGGTGCCGCCCGCTGCCGCGTGCAAGTCCTTGAAAACTTGAGAAAATGGGTGGCGCGGGATATAATTCGAAAGTTTCGCTTTCAGAACCCTTCACCCTAGCGCCTACCGCTTTCCACCTTCCGCCGCCCCCATCCGCGCCGCCTTTGCTGTCCGCATTCAATGTGACGCAAGAAGCAGGTCGCGACCGGATCCGACCGCATCGGCGCAACGCCGCTGCCGCCGTCACGGATCCAGCCTGGGAGGCACGAGGCGTCGATTGGTCGGTCACGGGGTGAGTCCAGCAGGAGCCTACCCGTGTTACCGTCTTTTCCGTCCGCCATTCTCGCGCTAGCAGACGGCACGGTCTTTCGTGGCTATTCCATTGGCGCTTCCGGCCATACCATCGGTGAAGTGGTGTTCAACACCGCCATCACCGGTTACCAGGAAATCCTCACCGACCCGAGTTACTCCCGGCAGATCGTCACGCTGACGTATCCGCATATCGGTAACTACGGGGTCAATCCTGAGGATGTCGAAGCCACGAAAGTCCATGCCGCCGGCCTGATCATCAAGGATCTGCCGATCCTGGCCTCGAACTTCCGCAAGGAGCACACCCTTGCCCACTACCTGAAGCAGGAAAAGGTGGTGGCCATCGCCGGCATCGATACGCGCAAGCTGACGCGTATCCTGCGCGAAAAGGGTGCCCAGAACGGCTGCATCCTGGCCGGCGAAGACAATGTCCAGAAGGCCATCGACCTGGCCCGCTCGTTCCCCGGCCTGGCCGGCATGGACCTGGCCAAGGTGGTCTCGGTCAAGGAACCGTACGAGTGGACCCAGTCCGAGTGGAAGCTGGGCGAAGGCTACGGCAAGCAGGACAAGCCGCAGTTCCACGTGGTCGCCTATGACTACGGCGTCAAGTACAACATCCTGCGCATGCTGGCCGAGCGCGGCTGCAAGGTGACGGTGCTGCCCGCGCAGGCGAGTGCCGCCGACGCGCTGGCGCTGAATCCGGACGGCGTGTTCCTGTCCAACGGCCCCGGCGACCCCGAGCCGTGCGACTACGCCATCGCCGCCACGCGCGAGTTCATCGAGCGCGGCATCCCGACCTTCGGCATCTGCCTGGGCCACCAGATCATGGCCCTGGCGGTCGGCGCCAAGACCCTGAAGATGAAGTTCGGCCACCACGGCGCCAACCACCCGGTCAAGGACCTGGACGACGGCCGCGTGGTGATCACGTCGCAGAACCATGGCTTCGCGGTGGACGCGGACACGCTGCCGTCGAACGTGCGCGTGACGCACAAGTCGCTGTTCGACGGTTCGCTGCAGGGTTTCACGCTGACCGACAAGCCGGCCTTCTGCTTCCAGGGTCACCCGGAAGCCTCGCCCGGCCCGAACGACGTGGCTTACCTGTTCGACCGCTTTATCCAGCTGATGTCCGACGCGCGCAAGTAAGCGCAGCCGGGAACAGCGCAGACACAGGGACATCCCATGAACGCCTTCATGCATACCGCTTTCGGCATCACCGATTTCTGGACCTATGTGCTGGGCACGATCTTTATCGTGCTGCTGCCGGGGCCGAACTCGATGTATGTGCTGTCGGTGGCGGCGCAGCGCGGCGTGCGTGCCGGCTACAAGGGCGCATGCGGGGTGTTCCTGGGTGACTTCGTGCTGATGGTGCTGTCGGCGGCGGGCGTGGCCTCGCTGCTCAAGGCCAGCCCGGCGCTGTTCTACGTGGTGAAGTACATCGGCGCGGCCTACCTGGCGTGGATCGGCTTCAACATGCTGCGCGGCGCGGTGCGCAACTGGGCCGCGCGCGGCGATGCGGCCGTGGCCGCGACCGTGCCGGCGGGCACGGCCGACCAGTCCGATCCGTTCCGCAAGGCGCTGCTGATCAGCCTGCTGAACCCGAAGGCGATCCTGTTCTTCATCTCGTTCTTTATCCAGTTCGTCGACCCGGCCTTCGCTTACCCGGTGCTGTCGTTCGCCGTGCTGGGCGTGGTCTGCCAGATCTGCAGCTTCGCCTACCTGACCACGATCATCTTCGTGGGCGCGAAGCTGGCCGACGCGTTCCGGCGCCGCCGGCGCCTGTCGGCCGGCATGTCGAGCGGGGTGGGGGCGATGTTCATCGGTTTCGGCGCCAAGCTGGCGACGGCCACCATGAACTAGGCGCGGCGGCGGACAAGCTGACATTTTCGAATCCGGACGGATTCCCTGATTACCGGCGCGGCCCGCATGCAAGCGGGCCGGCCAACAAAGAGAGCGTGCAATGCCAAAACGCACAGACATCAAGAGCATCCTGATCATCGGCGCGGGCCCCATCATCATCGGCCAGGCGTGCGAGTTCGACTACTCCGGCGCCCAGGCCTGCAAGGCGCTGCGCGAGGAAGGCTTCAAGGTCATCCTGGTCAATTCGAACCCGGCGACCATCATGACCGATCCCAACACGGCCGATGTGACCTACATCGAGCCGATCACCTGGGAAGTGGTCGAGCGCATCATCCAGAAGGAGCGCCCGGACGCGATCCTGCCGACCATGGGCGGCCAGACCGCGCTGAACTGCGCGCTGGACCTGTATCGCCACGGCGTGCTGGAGAAGTACAAGGTCGAGCTGATCGGCGCGTCGCCGGAAGCCATCGACAAGGCCGAGGACCGCCAGAAGTTCAAGGACGCCATGACCAAGATCGGTCTGGGTTCGGCCAAGTCGGGCATTGCCCACTCGATGGACGAAGCCATGGCCGTGCAGTCGCGCATTGCCCAGGAAACCGGCAGCGGCGGCTACCCGATCGTGATCCGCCCGTCGTTCACGCTGGGCGGCAGCGGCGGCGGCATCGCCTACAACCGCGAAGAGTTCGAAGAGATCTGCAAGCGCGGCCTGGACCTGTCGCCGACGCGCGAGCTGCTGATCGAAGAGTCGCTGCTGGGCTGGAAAGAGTATGAGATGGAAGTGGTCCGCGACAAGAAGGACAACTGCATCATCATCTGCTCGATCGAGAACCTGGACCCGATGGGCATCCACACCGGCGACTCGATCACCGTGGCCCCGGCCCAGACCCTGACCGACAAGGAATACCAGATCCTGCGCAACGCGTCGCTGGCGGTGCTGCGCGAGATCGGCGTCGACACCGGCGGCTCCAACGTGCAGTTCTCGATCAACCCGAAGGACGGTCGCATGATCGTCATCGAGATGAACCCGCGCGTGTCGCGTTCGTCGGCGCTGGCTTCCAAGGCCACCGGCTTCCCGATCGCCAAGGTCGCGGCCAAGCTGGCCGTGGGCTACACGCTGGACGAGCTGAAGAACGAGATCACCGGCGGCGCGACCCCGGCTTCGTTCGAGCCGTCGATCGACTACGTGGTCACCAAGGTGCCGCGTTTCGCGTTTGAGAAATTCCCGCAGGCCGACAGCCACCTGACCACCCAGATGAAGTCGGTGGGCGAGGTGATGGCCATGGGCCGCACCTTCCAGGAATCGTTCCAGAAGGCACTGCGCGGCCTGGAAGTGGGCGTGGACGGCCTGGATGAAAAGTCGTCGGACCGTGATGAAGTTGTCGAGGAAATCGGCGAAGCCGGCCCCGACCGCATCTGGTACGTGGGCGACGCGTTCCGCCTGGGCATGTCGCTGGAAGAGGTCTATGCCGAGACCGACATCGACCCCTGGTTCCTGGCCCAGATCGAAGACATCATCAAGACCGAAGGCCTGGTCAAGGCGCGCACGCTGGACAGCCTGTCGACCGCCGAGCTGCGCTTCCTGAAGCAGAAGGGCTTCTCCGATCGCCGCCTGGCCAGGCTGCTGAAGACCGACGCCAAGGCCGTGCGCGAGGCGCGCATCGCCCAGAACGTGCGCCCGGTCTACAAGCGCGTGGACACCTGCGCGGCCGAGTTCGCCACCAACACCGCCTACATGTACTCGACCTACGAGGCCGAGCATGGCGAGTGCGAGGCGCAGCCGACCGACAAGAAGAAGATCATGGTGCTGGGCGGCGGCCCGAACCGGATCGGCCAGGGCATCGAGTTCGACTACTGCTGCGTGCACGCCGCTCTGGCGCTGCGCGAAGACGGGTACGAGACCATCATGGTCAACTGCAACCCGGAAACCGTGTCGACCGACTATGACACCTCGGACCGCCTGTACTTCGAGCCGCTGACGCTGGAAGACGTGCTGGAAATCGTCGCGATCGAGAAACCGGTCGGCGTGATCGTGCAGTACGGCGGCCAGACCCCGCTGAAGCTGGCGCTGGACCTGGAAGCCAATGGCGTGCCCATCATTGGCACCAGCCCCGACATGATCGATGCGGCCGAAGACCGCGAGCGCTTCCAGAAGCTGCTGCAGGAGCTGGGCCTGCGCCAGCCGCCCAACCGCACCGCGCGTGCCGAGGACGAAGCGCTGCGCCTGGCCGAAGAGATCGGCTACCCGCTGGTGGTGCGCCCGTCGTACGTGCTGGGCGGCCGCGCCATGGAAATCGTGCATGAGCCGCGCGACCTCGAGCGCTACATGCGCGAGGCCGTCAAGGTCTCGAACGATTCCCCGGTGCTGCTGGACCGCTTCCTGAACGACGCCATCGAGTGCGATGTCGATGCGATCTCCGACGGCAAGCGCGTCTTCATCGGCGGCGTGATGGAGCACATCGAGCAGGCTGGCGTGCACTCGGGCGACTCCGCCTGCTCGCTGCCGCCGTACTCGCTGTCGGCCGAGACCGTGGCCGAACTGAAGCGCCAGACCGCCGCCATGGCCCGCGCCCTGAACGTGGTCGGCCTGATGAACGTGCAGTTCGCGATCCAGCAGAACGACGGCGTCGATACCGTCTACGTGCTGGAAGTGAATCCGCGCGCCTCGCGTACCGTGCCGTACGTGTCCAAGGCCACCGGCCTGCAGCTGGCCAAGATCGCCGCGCGCTGCATGGCCGGCCAGTCGCTGGACGAGCAGGGCATCGGCGAAGAAGTCATCCCGCCGTACTACAGCGTCAAGGAAGCGGTGTTCCCGTTCAACAAGTTCCCGGGCGTCGATCCGGTGCTCGGACCTGAAATGCGTTCGACCGGTGAAGTGATGGGCGTGGGCAAGGCCTTCGGCGAGGCGCTGTTCAAGAGCCAGCTGGCCGCGGGTTCGCGCCTGCCGGAGAAAGGCACCGTGCTGATCACCGTGAAGGACAGCGACAAGCCGCGCGCAGTCGGCGTGGCCCGCATGCTGCACGACATGGGCTACCCGATCGTTGCCACCCGCGGCACCGCGTCGGCCATCGAGGCCGCCGGTATCCCGGTCAAGACGGTCAACAAGGTCAAGGACGGCCGTCCGCATATCGTGGACATGATCAAGAACGGCGAACTGGCGCTGGTGTTCACCACCGTGGACGAGACCCGCACCGCGATTGCCGATTCGCGCTCGATCCGTACCTCGGCGCTGGCCCACCGCATTCCTTACTACACCACCATCGCCGGCGCCCGCGCCGCGGTGGAGGGCCTGAAGCACATGCAGAGCCTGGAGGTCTACGACCTGCAGAGCCTGCACGCTTCGCTGGCCTGAAGCCCCGTACGTAAGGCAAGCGGCACATCGCCGCTGACGGGCGCATTGCGCCCGGTCAAGGCCAGGAAGCCCGCCGGAGTTGCTGCCGGCGGGTTTCCTGGCCTAAACTACGTCAAATTCGTCGATCGATGCGGCGTGCCCGCATTCGGTCCTGTCTGAAAGCCGCGGTTGAGCGGAAGTGCCCTGGCAGCATTGGCCAGGGATGGCTCCAGCTCCGCTGCGGCTCATTTTTTTGTTGAACGAAGACATGAGCACCATTCCGATTACCAAGCGTGGCGCAGAGCTCCTGAAGGAGGAGCTGCAGCGCCTGAAGGCTGTCGAGCGTCCGGCGGTGATCAATGCGATCTCGGAAGCCCGCGCACAGGGCGACCTGTCTGAAAACGCCGAATACGACGCCGCCAAGGAAAAGCAAGCCTTTATCGAAGGCCGCATCCTGGAAGTGGAGGCCAAGCTGTCGACCGCGCAGGTCATCGACCCGACCCAGCTGGACACCGACGGCCGCATCGTCTTCGGCGCGACCGTTGACCTGGAGGACCTGGAGTCCGGCAGTCCCGTCAGCTACCAGATCGTGGGCGATGACGAGGCCGACATCGACGTCGGCAAGATCTCGGTCAGCTCGCCCATCGCGCGCGCGCTGATCGGCAAGTTCGAAGGCGACGTCGCAACCGTGCTGGCCCCTGGTGGCGAGCGCGAGTACGAAGTCATTACCGTACGCTATATCTGACGCCGGCCCGGCCGGCAGGCTTGCACCTGCCCCGGCCCCCGGAAAGACCGGCACGTGTTCTCCAATTCCTATAACAATCTGCCGCCGCTGCCGCACCGCATCTTCCTGCTGCTGACGGTGGCGTGGGCGGGCAGCCTCTGGACCGTCGGCTACATGGTGGCGCCGACGCTGTTTTCGGTGCTGCCCAGCCGCGAGATGGCGGGCATGATCGCCGGGCACCTGTTCCATACTGAAGCCATCGTCGGGGTCACCATCGGCGTGTTGCAGCTGGTGCTGTGCAACGTGATGATCCGGCGCGGCGCCCACCGCTATCGCGGCCTGCGCTGGCTGGTGCTGGGCATGCTGTGCTGCGTGCTGGCGGGCTACTTCGGCACCCAGCCGTTCATGGCCGGCCTGAAGGAAAAGGCGCTGGCGTTGGGTGTCGGTGTTTCGGAATCGCCTTACAAGGCGCAGTTCGGCATGCTGCATGGCGTGTCGAGCGCCTTCTACCTGCTGCAAAGCCTGCTGGCGCTGGTGCTGGTGTGGCGCGCTTCGGCGCCGCGTTCGGCCGGGGAGTGAGACCGGCCGCCGGCACGGCCACAGGCGTGGCGTGCCGGCTTCGGGGGCGCCTGGCGGCGACCCCGTCATGCTTCAGCTGGCAGTGTTTAGCCCAGCGCCTTCTTCTTCTGGCTGGTCGGGCGTGCGCGCGAACGCTTCACATTGCCGCCGGCGGTGACGCGCTCGTTGCCAAGCACCGTGACTTCCTTGCGGGTCGGACGGCGGTTCGGCGCAGCGCTGGGCTTCTTGACCGTCACCGTGCGCGGGGCCGCGCCACCACGGCGGGCGGGGGTGTGGCGGCCCAGGTCTTCGGCCTGGTTTTCCTTCAGGCGTGCTTCGCCCGGACGCCAGACCACCAGCAGCTTGCCGATATGCTGGATCGGCGCGGCGCTGAGCTGGTCGCAGATTTCCTCGTAGATGGCGATGCGCGCATCGCGATCGTCGCCGAATACGCGGATCTTGATCAGGTCGTGGGCGGCCAGGCTGCGGTCGATCTCGGCCAGTACGGCACGGGTCAGGCCTTCGGCGCCGACCATCACGACCGGGTTCAGGGCATGGGCACGGGAGCGCAGGTCAGAGCGCTGGGCAGGGACTAGTTGTAGAGCGGGCATAGGTTGGCGCTGATTATTAGGCGCTTGAAATAGTGATAGAGCGCTGGGCGCTGGAAATCGGGCGCTGCAGCCCGCGCCGGTCGTGACACGGCGGGTCGGGCAAGGACAGGCTGCCGACGGCCGCCCCGGGGGGCGGCAAGCCGGCAGCTGATAAGGCGAGCCGGCGGTCGGGATGCGGATTGGCGCGTATTATCCGTCAATCCGGCACTGTCGGGCAGCAAAATCATCAAAACAGTAGGAAAACCTTCGCGGATGGCATTGACCGGCGGGCGGGGGCAGGGAACAGGCTGGTAACTGGCATGGCAAAAAACAAGTTCAATCATTCGTGGCTGCACGACCACATCAACGATCCGTACGTGAAAATGGCGCAGCGTGAGGGCTATCGCGCCCGCGCGGCCTACAAGCTCAAGGAGATCGACGAGCAGGACAAGCTGATCCGCCCGGGGCAGGTGATCGTCGACCTGGGCGCGGCGCCCGGCAGCTGGAGCCAGTATGCCCGCAACAAGCTGGCGGACTCGCCCCGGGCCAAGGACGGCAGGATCGATGGCGCCGTGGTCGCGATCGACCTGCTGCCGATGGAACCTGTCGCCGACGTCACTTTCATCCAGGGTGACTTCCGCGAGGAATCAGTCTTCCGCGAACTGGAAAGCGTGGTGCTGGACGCCTCCGGCGGTAACAAGATTGACCTTGTTTTGTCCGACATGGCCCCCAATTTGTCCGGTGTAGCCTTCGCCGATGCAGCACGGATCGAGTACCTGTGCGACCTGGCGCTGGAATTTGCGCAGGCCCACCTTAAGCCGGAGGGGGCATTGCTGGTAAAGTGCTTCCACGGGAGCGGCTACAGCCAGATCGTGGAGAAGTTCAAGCGGCATTTCAAAGTGGTTGCGAAACGCAAGCCCAAGGCGTCTCGCGACAAGTCTTCCGAAACCTTTATCCTTGGGCGCTACCTCAAGGCAGTGGATTGACCGGTCTCGATACAAGCCAGGGCGAAAAAAGAAGCGTGGAAAGTGCCCCACCCGGTGCTATCGGCATCATAGTTTCTCTGTTTCCCCCCGAGGGCGGGCGCTGCATTACAATGCAGCTATCCGTTGGCAAGGCAATTGCAAAGGAGTTCGGCCTTGAATAACAACCTGTTTCAAAAGGCGGCAATCTGGCTAGTGATCGCGCTGGTGCTGTTTACCGTCTTCAAGCAGTTCGACAAGCCCCGTGCGCAGGACAGCGTCACCTATTCGCAGTTCATGGATGACGCCAAGAACGGCAAGGTGTCGCGTGTCGACGTGCAGGGCCGCAACCTGGTGGTCTCGCCTAAGGAAGGCGCCAAGTACACCATCATCTCGCCGGGCGACATCTGGATGGTCGGCGACCTGATGAAGTACGGCGTCCAGGTGACCGGCAAGGCGGACGACGAACCCAACGTGCTGGTCCAGGCCCTGTATTACCTCGGGCCGACCCTGCTGATCATCGTGTTCTGGTTCTACATGATGCGTCAGATGCAGGGTGGCGGCAAAGGCGGCGCTTTCTCATTCGGCAAGTCGCGTGCGCGCCTGATCGATGAAAACCAGAACGCCGTCACGTTCCAGGACGTGGCCGGCTGCGACGAGTCCAAGGAAGAAGTGGTCGAGCTGGTCGACTTCCTGAAGGACCCGCAGAAATTCCAGAAGCTGGGCGGGCGTATCCCGCGCGGCGTGCTGCTGGTTGGCCCTCCGGGTACCGGCAAGACGCTGCTGGCACGTGCCATCGCCGGCGAGGCCAAGGTGCCGTTCTTCAGCATCTCGGGTTCTGACTTCGTTGAAATGTTCGTCGGCGTGGGCGCGGCCCGCGTGCGCGACATGTTCGAGAACGCCAAGAAGCAGGCCCCCTGCATCGTGTTCATCGATGAAATCGACGCGGTCGGCCGCCATCGTGGCGCCGGCATGGGCGGCGGCAACGACGAGCGCGAGCAGACCCTGAACCAGATGCTGGTCGAGATGGATGGCTTCGAGGCCAACTCGGGTGTGATCGTGATCGCCGCGACCAACCGTGCCGACGTGCTGGACAAGGCGCTGCTGCGTCCGGGCCGTTTCGACCGCCAGGTCTATGTGGGCCTGCCGGACATCCGCGGCCGCGAGCAGATCCTGAAGGTCCATATGCGCAAGGTGCCGATCGGCAACGATGTGGACGCCTCGGTGATCGCGCGTGGTACCCCGGGCTTCTCGGGCGCCGACCTGGCCAACCTGGTCAACGAGGCCGCGCTGTTTGCCGCCCGCCGCAGCAAGCGCGTGGTCGACATGCAGGACTTCGAGGACGCCAAGGACAAGATCTACATGGGTCCGGAGCGCAAGTCGACGGTCATGCGCGAGGAAGAGCGCCGGGCCACGGCTTACCATGAGTCGGGCCATGCGGTGGTGGCCAAGCTGCTGCCCAAGGCCGACCCGGTGCACAAGGTCACGATCATGCCGCGTGGCTGGGCGCTGGGCGTGACCTGGCAACTGCCGGAGCATGACAAGTATTCGAAGTACAAGGACAGCATGCTGGAAGAGGTTGCGATCCTCTTCGGTGGCCGCGCGGCGGAAGAGGTCTTCCTCAACGCCATGAGCACCGGCGCTTCCAACGACTTCGAGCGCGCCACCAAGATCGCCCGCGACATGGTGACCCGCTTCGGCATGAGCGATTCGCTCGGCGCCATGGTCTACGTGGACACCGAGCAGGATGGCATGTTCGGCAAGCTGTCGTCGAAGACCGTATCGGAAGCCACGCAGCAGAAGGTCGACGCCGAGATCCGCCGCATCATCGACGAGCAATACGCGCTGGCCAAGCGCCTGCTTGAAGAGAACCGCGACAAGGTCGAAGCCATGACCAATGCGCTGATGGAGTGGGAAACCATCGATGCCGACCAGGTCAACGACATCATGGCCGGCAAGCCGCCGCGTCCGCCGCGCAGTGCGTCGGGCCAGAACGGTGGCGGCAGCACGCCTTCGGGCGGCTCGCCGGTGGCGCCGACCAACGCGCCCGCCACGGCCTGATCCCGCGACTTCGTCTGGCTGACGACGTAGTGGTGGTGGCTGTGTAGTGGCTGTATCCGAAGCCGGTGCCTGGTGCACCGGCTTTTCCTTTTGCGCGACGGGTTCGCGCACAGACTTTCCTCAAGTATTCCGACCTTGCAGCAGACTCTTCAGACCCGGTACTTCCAGTGCGGACGTTTCCGCTTTGCGCTGGACCAGCGCCCGCTGGTGATGGGCATTCTCAATGTCACGCCCGATTCGTTCTCCGACGGCGGCCAGCACGCCAGCCGCGATGCGGCGCTGCGCCATGCCGAGCAGATGATCCAGGAGGGCGTGGACATCATCGATATCGGTGGCGAGTCCAGCCGCCCGGGCTCGGCCGCGCTGCCGCTTGAGGACGAACTGGCCCGCGTGATCCCCGTGGTGGAAACGCTGCGCAACTGCGGCAAGCCGCTGTCGATCGATACCTACAAGCCCGAGGTCATGCGCGCCGCACTTGCGGCCGGAGCCGATCTCATCAACGATATCTGGGGTTTCCGCATGCCGGGCGCGGTCGAGGCCGTGGCGGCGGGGCAGGCGGGCCTGTGCGTGATGCATATGCAGCGCGATCCGCAGACCATGCAGGAAGACCCACACTACGACGACGTGGTCGCCGAGGTGGCCGGGTTCCTTGCCGAGCGTATAGCCGTGCTGCGCGCTGCCGGTATCGACGATGCACGCATATCCCTCGATCCGGGGTTTGGCTTCGGCAAGACACCCGATCATAATCTGCGCCTGCTCGGCCAATTGCCGCGGCTGGCGCTGGAGGGCCTGCCGGTGCTGGCGGGTATTTCGCGCAAGTCCACGCTGGGCGCCGTCCTCGGCGGCCGGCCGCCGCAGCAGCGTGTTGCGGCCAGCATTGCCGCCGCGGTGTGTGCGCTGGAGCGCGGAGCATTTATCGTGCGCGTGCATGATGTGGAGCAGACGGTGGATGCCGTGAAGACCTGGTGGGCGGTGCGCAACGAGTCGGTTGGCGCGGCCTGAACCGGCCGCTGCCACTGCGGACAGAACAACGATCAGAGTACAGAAAGGGAATCAGCGAATGACACGCAAGTATTTCGGGACAGATGGCGTGCGGGGCAGGGTCGGCGAGGCGCCGATCACGCCGGACTTCGTGATGCGGCTGGGCCATGCTGCCGGCAAGGTGCTGGCCCACGGCGCCAAGACCGGGCAAGGCAAGCCGACCGTGCTGATCGGCAAGGACACGCGCATTTCCGGCTATATGCTGGAAGCGGCGCTGGAAGCCGGCTTTACCTCGGCCGGCGTGCACGTGCTGCTGACCGGCCCGCTGCCGACGCCGGGCATCGCCTACCTGACGCGGGCGCTGCGGCTGTCCGCCGGCGTGGTGATCTCGGCCAGCCACAATCCCTACTACGACAACGGCATCAAGTTCTTTTCGGCCGACGGCGACAAGCTGCCCGACGAGGTCGAGGCAGAGATCGAGGCTGCCATCGAAGAGCCGATGGTGTGCGCGCCATCCGATGATCTGGGCCGCGCACGGCGCATCAACGATGCCCCCGGGCGCTATATCGAGTTCTGCAAGAGCACCTTCCCGCACGAGCAGGACCTGTACGGCCTGAAGCTGGTGGTCGACTGCGCGCATGGCGCGGCCTATCACATCGCGCCGCATGTGTTCCATGAGCTGGGCGCCGACGTGGTTTCGATCGGCAACCAGCCGGACGGCCGCAATATCAACGACGGCTGCGGCGCAACCGCGCCAGGCAAGCTGATTGAGGCTGTCAAGGCCCATGGCGCCGACCTGGGCCTGGCCTTTGACGGTGACGCCGACCGCTTGCAGGTGGTGGATGCCGACGGCCGTCTCTACAATGGCGACGAATTGCTGTATCTGATCGTGCGCGACCGCCAGGCCGCCGGCCAGGCGGTGCCCGGTGCCGTGGGCACGCTGATGACCAATATGGCGGTCGAGCTGGCGCTCAAGCGACAGGGCGTGGAATTCGTGCGCGCCAAGGTGGGCGACCGCTACGTGCTGGAAGAATTGAACAAGCGCAGCTGGACGCTGGGCGGCGAGGGCTCCGGCCACCTGCTGTGCCTGGACCGCCACAGCACCGGCGACGGCATCGTGTCGGCGCTGCAGGTGCTGGCCGCGCTGCGCCGCAGCGGCAAGACGCTGGCGCAGTTGCTCGAGGGCGTACGGCTGTTCCCGCAGACGCTGATCAATGTGCGCGTGCAGAAGGGCTTCGACTGGCAGTCGCATGCCGGCCTGCAGGCCGCGCGCGCGGCGGTCGAGCCTGAGCTGGAGGGCCGCGGCCGGGTGCTGATCCGTGCCTCCGGCACCGAACCGGTGGTGCGCGTGATGGTCGAGGCCGAGCAGGCCGAAATGGCCGAGCGCGCGGCCAGGCGGCTGGCGGATGCCTTGGGCGCCTGATACGCCGCACCCTGACCAGGAACGCCGGGCTAGTCCCGGCGTTTTTTTGTCCGATATCGCAATTAACCGCCGTCATATTGGGCCGGCATGACAGCCGGATGGCAGCGGCAATCCCTTGCTGGAGGCCGGTTTCAAGAAGATTTGAAGATGTCACGGAATTGTCATACAGGGAGCATAGAGTTCGTCTTGTCAAAAATTTGTCATTCCCAACCAATGTTCTCTGGAGGACATATGAAGCTGGTCAAGACTGCCGTGGCAGGCATCGTTTCGATGGTGGTGGCGGGTACTGCGTTCGCGGCGGAAATTACCGGTGCAGGCGCTTCCTTCCCGGCGCCCGTGTATTCCAAGTGGGCCGACGCATACCAAAAAGCAACGGGTAACAAGGTCAACTATCAGTCCATCGGCTCGTCGGGCGGGATCAAGCAGATCGGCGCCAAGACGGTCGATTTCGGTGCCTCGGACGCGCCGCTGAAGGACGAGGACCTGAACAAGCAGGGCCTGGTCCAGTTCCCGACCGTGATCGGCGGCGTGGTGCCGGTGATCAACCTGCAGGGCGTGAAGCCGGGCGAACTGACCATCACGGGCGAAGTGCTGGCCAACATCTACCTGGGCAAGATCAAGAAGTGGGATGACCCCGCGATCAAGGCGCTGAACCCGCAAGCCAAGCTGCCGAGCCAGGACATCCTGCCGGTGCGCCGCGCCGACGGTTCGGGCACGACCTTCATCTTCACCAACTACCTGTCCAAGGTCAGCCCGGACTGGAAGAGCGCGGTGGGCGAAGGCACCACGGTCAACTGGCCGGGCGGCGGCACCGGCGGCAAGGGCAACGAGGGCGTGGCCGCCTTCGTGCAGCGCCTGAATGGCGCGATCGGCTATGTCGAGTACGCCTACGCCAAGCAGAACAAGATGACCCACCTGAACATGAAGAACGCGTCGGGTGCCGTGGTCAAGCCGGGTGACGACGCCTTCAAGGCCGCCGCCGCCGGTGCGGACTGGAGCAAGAGCTACTATCAGATCCTGACCAACCAGTCGGGCAAGGAAGCCTGGCCGATCGCCGGCGCCACCTTCATCCTGGTCCACAAGAACCAGGAAAAGGCCGCGCAGGGCGCCGAAGTGCTGAAGTTCTTCGACTGGGCCTACAAGAGCGGCGCCAACATGGCTGCCGACCTCGACTACGTGCCGCTGCCGGAAAACGTTGTGAACCAGATCCGTTCGACCTGGAAGACCAGCGTCAAGGACGCCTCGGGCAAGGCGCTGTACTGATCCTGACGGCATCGCTGGCCCCGCGTGAGTGCGGGGCCGGTGGCCGGGCTGCCCGAAACTGGCCCGGACACCGGGCTCCCGCCCAGGCGGGAGCGGCGATCCACCCTGAATTCCCGACATGGCGACTACCCCCTCCGAGATCCGCAACGTCCAGCCCCCGAGCCGCATGGGCGACATCCTGTTCGGCGGCCTGACGCGAGGCGCCGCGATCGTGACGCTGCTGCTGCTGGGCGGCATCATCGTCTCGCTCGCGATCAGCGCCTGGCCGTCGATCCAGACTTTCGGCGCGCGCTTCCTGTGGACCGCGGAGTGGGATCCTCCCGCCGACGTCTACGGTGCGCTGGTGCCCATCTACGGCACCATCGTGACCTCGCTGATCGCACTGATCATCGCGGTGCCGGTCAGCTTCGGCATCGCGCTGTTCCTGACCGAACTGTCGCCGGCCTGGCTGCGCCGTCCGCTGGGCACCGCCATCGAACTGCTCGCCGCAGTGCCGTCGATCGTCTACGGCATGTGGGGCCTGCTCGTGTTCGCGCCGATCTTCGGCGAGTATTTCCAGAAGCCCCTGGCCGCCACGGTGGGCCAGCTGCCGGTGATCGGCAAGCTGTTCCAGGGAGCGCCGCTGGGCATCGGCCTGCTGTGCGCGGGCGTGATTCTGGCGATCATGATCATCCCGTACATCGCCTCGGTGATGCGCGACGTGTTTGAAGTCACCCCGGTGCTGCTCAAGGAATCCGCCTACGGCGTGGGCTGCACCACCTGGGAGGTGATGTGGAACGTGGTGCTGCCCTACACCCGCGCCGGCGTCATCGGCGGCGTGATGCTGGGCCTCGGCCGCGCACTGGGCGAGACCATGGCCGTCACCTTCGTGATCGGCAATACCAACCTGCTGGACAGCGCCTCGCTGTTCTCGCCGGGCAACAGCATCACCTCGGCACTGGCCAACGAGTTCGCCGAAGCCGGCGCCGGCCTGCACACCGCCGCGCTGATGGAACTGGGCCTGATCCTGTTCTTCATTACCTTCGTGGTGCTGGCGCTGTCCAAGCTGCTGCTGCTGCGACTGGCAAAGAATGAGGGAACCAAATGAGCGTGAGTCAAGCCGTGTCTACCGTATCGATCCCGGCGGTCCGCCCCGACGCGGATGCCATCCGCACCCGGCTGCAGGCGCGCCGCCGCCGCACCAACCTGTACGCACTGACCGCCTCGCTGGCGGCGATGGGCTTCGGCCTGTTCTGGCTGGCGTGGATCCTGTGGACCACCATCACGCTGGGCGTGGGCGGCCTGTCGCTGGACCTGTTCACGCAGATGACGCCGGCGCCCAATACCGCCGGCGGCGGCTTGGCCAACGCCATCTTCGGCAGCTTCGTGATGGTCGGCATGGCCACGCTGTTCGGCACGCCGCTGGGCATCCTGGCCGGCATCTACCTGGCCGAATATGGCAAGAGCTCGCCGCTGGCCAGCCTTATCCGCTTTATCAACGACATCCTGCTGTCGGCGCCGTCGATCGTGATCGGCCTCTTTGTCTACGCGCTGGTGGTGACCCGCATGGGCCACTTCTCGGGCTGGGCCGGGATCTGTGCGCTGGCGCTGCTGCAGGTGCCGATCGTGGTGCGCACCACCGAGAACATGCTGAACCTGGTGCCCAACGCGCTGCGCGAGGCTGCCTTCGCACTCGGCACGCCCAAGTGGAAGATGGTGTTGTCCATCACCGTGAAGTCATCCTACGCCGGGATTGTGACCGGGGTGTTGCTGGCCGTCGCGCGTATCGCCGGCGAGACCGCGCCGCTGCTGTTCACCGCGCTGTCCAACCAGTTCTGGACCAGCGACCTGAACAAGCCGATGGCCAACCTGCCGGTGACGATCTTCCGCTTTGCCATGAGCCCGTTCACCGAATGGCAGCAGCTGGCCTGGGCGGGTGTGTTCCTGATTACGCTCGGCGTGCTGGCCCTGAATATCCTGGCGCGCATCCTGTTCAAGAAATAAGCGGCGCGGCCGGTAATCCGTCCCGCCCCAAAGACTGCAAGCGAGAAACGCAATGACCTCCACCGTCATCGATATTCCCGATTCGGTACGCGCCAAGATCGACGTGCGCAACCTGAACTTCTACTACAGCCAGTTCCATGCGCTGAAAGACATCAACATGTCGATCCCGGACCGCAAGGTCACGGCCTTTATCGGGCCGTCGGGCTGCGGCAAGTCGACGCTGCTGCGCACCTTCAACAAGATGTATGCGCTGTATCCCGAACAGCGCGCCGAGGGTGAGATCAACATGGACGGCGAAAACCTGCTGACCGCCCGCCAGGACATCGCGCTGCTGCGCGCCAAGGTTGGCATGGTGTTCCAGAAGCCGACGCCGTTCCCGATGTCGATCTACGACAACATCGCCTTCGGCGTGCGCCTGTTCGAGAAGCTGTCGCGCTCGGAGATGGACGACCGCGTGGAATGGGCGCTGACCAAGGCGGCGCTGTGGAATGAAGCCAAGGACAAGCTGCACCAGTCGGGCTACGGCCTGTCCGGCGGCCAGCAGCAGCGCCTGTGCATCGCGCGTGGCATTGCCATCCGCCCCGAAGTGCTGCTGCTGGACGAGCCGTGCTCGGCGCTGGACCCGATCTCCACTGGCCGCATCGAAGAGCTGATCGCCGAGCTGAAGGACGAGTACACGGTCGTGATCGTCACCCACAACATGCAGCAGGCGGCGCGCTGCTCGGACTACACCGCCTACATGTACCTGGGCGAGCTGATCGAGTTCGGCGAGACCGAGAAGATCTTCATCAAGCCGCACCGCAAGGAAACGGAAGACTACATTACCGGCCGGTTCGGCTGATCGTCACCGCAGGGCGTAGCATATCCATAAGCGGCCAGGAGAATCCCATGCCAGACAAGCACCTGTCGACCCAGTTCGACGCTGACCTCAACGCGATCAACACCAAGCTGCTGCAGATGGGCGGCCTGGTCGAGTCGCAGATCGAGCTCGCCATGCGCGCGCTGGCCGACTTCGACGGCGAGACCGCCGACCAGGTCATCGCCCGGGAGATCCAGCTCAACGCGCTGGAAGTCGAGATCGATGCCGACTGCGGCAATATCATCGCCCGGCGCCAGCCGACCGCGCGCGACCTGCGCCTGGTGATGGCCATCTCCAAGACCATCACCAACCTGGAGCGTGCCGGCGACGAGGCCGAGAAGATCGCCAAGCGCACCAAGCACATCATGGAAGACGCATCGGCGCACAGCATCAACTACGCCGAGGTCAAGCTCTCGGGCGAGATGGCGATTTCGCTGCTGCGCCAGGCGCTGGACGCCTTTGCGCGCCTGGACACCGTGGCGGCGGCGCGCATCGTCAAGGACGACAAGGCCATCGACGAGGAATTCCGCGGCTTCGTGCGCAAGCTGATCACGTACATGATGGAAGACCCGCGTACGATCTCGGTCGCGCTGGATTTCCTGTTTATCGCCAAGGCGGTGGAGCGCATTGGCGATCACGCCAAGAACATCGCGGAATTTATCATTTACATTGTCAAGGGGACGGACGTCCGCCATGTCTCGCGCGAGGACATGGAGCGCGAAGCGCTGAGCTGAACTCAGCCGCCCACGGAGAACAATACACATGCCAAGCAGTATTCTCGTTGTCGAAGACGAACCGGCGATCGCCGAACTGATCGCGGTAAACCTGCAGCACGCGGGGCACTATCCGATCCGGGCCTACAACGCCGAGCAGGCGCTGTCGCTGATGAGCGATGTGCTGCCCGACCTGGTGCTGCTCGACTGGATGCTCCCGGGCAAGTCGGGCGCCAACTTCGCCAAGGAGTTGCGGGCCAACGACCGCACCCGCCAGATCCCCATCATCATGCTGACCGCCCGCGGCGATGAGCAGGACAAGGTGATGGGGCTTGAGGCCGGCGCCGACGACTACGTCACCAAGCCGTTCTCGCCCAAGGAACTGCTGGCGCGGATCAAGGCCGTGCTGCGCCGCCGCGCACCGCAGCTGACCGACGACGTGGTGGCCATCAACGGCCTGCGCCTGGATCCGGCCACGCACCGCGTCACCGGCCAGGACGACAGCGGCGCGATCAAGCTGGACCTGGGTCCGACCGAGTTCCGCCTGCTTCACTTCCTGATGACCCATCCGGAACGCGTGCACAGCCGCTCGCAACTGCTCGATCAGGTCTGGGGCGACCATGTCTTTGTCGAGGAGCGCACCGTCGACGTTCATATCAAGCGCCTGCGCGCCGCGCTCACCCCCGGCGGCTACAGCAATATGATCGAAACCGTGCGCGGCAGCGGCTACCGCCTGGCGCGCACGCCCGGCGCCTGACGCGCTGGGCGTGGCCGGGCGGCTGACGTACCGCCCGGCCAGGATGGCCCACGCTGCTGGCAGGGCGCGGCGAATTCGTGGCACACTCCGTCGCAACCCTGCAGCCTTCCGTGGCTGCGAGCCTGAACCCTGCGCATGAATGTCATCTGGGCCCGTTCCGTGGCCATCCTGATCAGCCTGCTGGTGCTGTCCGCCGGTGTCTACCTGGCCGTGGGCCCGGTGCCGGCGCTGGCGCTGGCATGCGTATCGCTGCTCGGGCTGCTGTTCTACTACCTGTACCAGATCAACCGCCTGTGGAAGGTGCTCGATGCGCCGGTCTACGGCGAGATTCCGAGTGCACTCGGGCTTTGGGGCGAGGTGTATTACCGGCTGCACCGGCTGGTCAAGCGCTGGCGCACCCAGGTGCTGCAGGTCGAGCAGCAGCACACGCGCTTTATCCAGGCCATCCAGGCTTCGCCCAACGGCGTGCTGATGCTGGATGACGCCGACCAGATCGAGTGGTGCAACGACGTGGCCGAGCAGCATTTCGGCCTGAACGCGCGGCGCGACGTGCGCCAGCGCATCACCCACCTGATCCGCCGCCCCGAGTTCGTCCACTACCTGACCCGGCAGCGCTTCGACGATCCGCTGGTGATGCGCGACATGGGCGAACACAAGCACAGCGTCATCGCGGTGCAGATCCTGCCCTATGGCGACAACCGCAAGCTGGTGATCACGCAGGACATCACCAAGCTCGAAAACACCGAGGCGATGCGGCGCGACTTCGTTGCCAACGTGTCGCACGAACTGAAGACGCCGCTGACGGTGCTGACCGGCTTCCTGGAGACCGTGCGCGACCTGCCGGTGTCGGAGGACGACCGGCGCCGCTACATCGACATGATGCTGGCGCAGTCGGTGCGCATGCAGAGCATCGTCGAAGACCTGCTGGCGCTGGCCAAGCTGGAAAGCGATGCGCAGCCGCCCGGCAATGACATCGTGCCGATCCGTGCCATGGTGGTGCACCTGAGCCACGACGCCGAGGCGCTGTCGCAGGGACGGCACCAGGTCTCGGCCGATATCGACCCGACCGTGGGGGTGCGCGGCGCGGAAACCGAACTGCTGTCGGCGCTGGGCAATCTGGTGTCGAACGCGGTGCGTTATACGCCGGATGGCGGGCGTATCACCATGCGCCTGGCCTGGGAAGACGGCCATGCCGTGTTCTCCGTGGCCGATACGGGCCTGGGCATTGCGCCCGAGCATATTCCCCGGCTGACCGAGCGCTTTTACCGCGTGGACCGCAGCCGCTCGCGCGACACCGGCGGCACCGGGCTGGGGCTGGCCATCGTCAAGCACGTGCTGTCACGCCACCATGCGGACCTGCGCGTGACCAGCGAAGAGGGCCGGGGTAGCGTGTTCCGCGTGATCTTTCCGCTTGAGCGCAGCCTGCGTTCGGCTGGGGAGGGCGCGGACATGCCAGCGCCAGGCACTGGCGCTCCGCCGCAGTCGCCGGACACCTCGCGGCGCGCCGCCTGACCCGTAAAGGAAAACCCCGCCGCGGCGGGGTTTTTGCATGTCATGCATCAGGGAAGCCTCCTCGGCTCCTGGCACTGCCGTTCGTACGCACGAACATCCATGACCACCAGCTTGGCCTCGCCGTTCTGCGTAATCAGCATGGGCTCGCCAGACTCAGAGATGTCTTTGACGATCTCTTCGGCGTGGTCCTTCAGGTAGCTGATGGGTTTGACTTGGGTTGAGAACTTCACAGTCGGACTCCTGCGCCGCGCCTAAGAGCCACAAATATGGACCAAGTATGGTCTTTGCGACAAGGTGGGCAAAAGAAGCCCGCTCAGGGCATCCCCCCAAACATCACCAGCATATCGTTCTGGCTCACATGCGGACGCTTCGAGCGCGTCTGCTTGCGCGCATAGTTGCCGTCCGGCTGCATGATCCATGCCGAGGCGTTGTCGCGCAGGTGTACCTGCAGGCTTTCCTTGATGACGCGCGCCTTCAGCGCCTTGTCCAGCACCGGGAAGGCAACTTCCACGCGGCGGAACAGGTTGCGGTCCATCCAGTCGGCGCTGGACAGGTACAGCACCTCTTCGCCGCCGGCGTGGAAGTAGTACACCCGGTGGTGTTCCAGGAAGCGGCCGATGATCGAGCGCACCGAGATGTTCTCGGACATGCCCGGCACGCCCGGCATCAGCGCGCACACGCCGCGCACGATCAGGTCGATCTTCACCCCTGCGCGCGAGGCCTTGTACAGCTCGTCGATGATCGACGGTTCCAGCAGCGCGTTCATCTTGGCGATGATGCGCGCGGGCTTGCCGGCGCGCGCGTTGCGGGCTTCGGCGCGGATATGGTCGACCAGGTTGCTCTGCATGGTGAAGGGCGACTGCCACAGGTGGTTCAGCCGGATGGTGCCGGCGGTGCCGGTCAGCAGCTGGAACACGTGGTGCACGTCTTCGCAGATCTCCTCGTTGGCCGTCAGCAGGCCGAAGTCGGTGTAGAGGCGGGCGGTGCGCGGATGGTAGTTGCCGGTGCCGAGGTGGGCGTAGCGCCGCAGCTTGACCTGCTTGGCCTTGGGGCCGGTGGGCTCGCGCCGCACGATCAGCAGCATCTTGGCGTGGCACTTGTGGCCGACCACGCCGTAGATCACGTGTGCGCCAGCGGATTCCAGGCGCTCGGCCCAGTTGATGTTGGTTTCCTCGTCAAAGCGCGCCAGCAGCTCCACCACCACCGTGACTTCCTTGCCGTTGCGCGCGGCGGTCATCAGCGCTTCCATGACCAGCGACTCATTGCCGGTGCGATAGACCGTCTGCTTGATCGCGACCACGTTGGGGTCGGCCGCTGCCAGCTGCAGCAGGTCGAGCACGGAACTGAAGCTCTCGTACGGGTGGTGCAGCAGCACGTCCTGCTGTCGCATCACGTCGAACATCAACGCGCCGGCGGAGAAGGCCTTGACCGGGGCGGGCACATACGGCGCAAACTTCAGCGCGGGCCGGTCCACCATGTCGGGGATCTGCATCAGCCGCACCAGGTTCACCGGGCCGGAAACACGGTACAGGTCCTGCTCGGCGAGGCCCGATTCCAGCAGCAGCCGGCGCGCCAGCGGTGCCGGCGTGTCCGAAGAGACTTCCAGGCGCACCGTGTCGCCGAAATGGCGCGTGGGCAGCTCGCCCTGCAGCGCCTCGCGCAGGTCGGTGATCTCGTCTTCCGAGACGAACAGGTCAGAGTTGCGCGTGACGCGGAACTGGTAGCAGCCGTGCACGGCAATGGCCGGGAACAGCTCATGCACGAAGCCCTGCATGAAGGACGACAGCATCACGAAGCCGTACGGGTAGCCCGACAGCTTCTCCGGCATCTTCACCACGCGCGGCAGCGCGCGCGGCGCCTGCACGATGGCCAGGTCGGCGTCGCGGCCGAAGGCGTCCTTGCCGGACAATTCCACTACGAAGTTCAGGCTCTTGTTGAGCACGCGGGGAAAGGGGTGGGCGGGATCCAGCGCAATCGGGGTCAGCACCGGCCCCAGTTCGCGCTGGAAGAACTCGCGCGCCCATTCGCGCTGGGCGTCGGTCCAGGTGGTGGTCAGGTGGAAAAAGACCCCCTCTTTTTCAAGTAGTGGAAAAATGGTGTTCTGCAGCATGTCATACTGCGAAGCCACAAGCCGCTGCGTGCGCTCGGTGACAAGCTGGTAGGTCTGCTGGAATGACAGGCCGTCCGGCGTCAGGCCCGAAGCGTTGTCGCGCATCTGTTCCTTCAGGCCCGCCATGCGGATTTCAAAGAACTCGTCCAGGTTGCTGGACACGATGCAGATGAATTTCAGCCGCTCCAGCAGCGGGACTTTCGGGTCCGCCGCCTGTGCCAGCACGCGGGCATTGAATTCCAGGATGCCCAGTTCGCGGTTGAGCAGCGTACTGGACGGAGTCGTCGACATGAGCATGACCTTCTTTTGGTAATGTGGCGACTTTTTCATAAAAACGTGTCACTTTTATGACAGTTTGATTTTGTCATGATGCAGACATGATCAGGACATATTTTTCCCGGGCGCGAACGCCGGCAGGCCAAGGCACCAGAGTGCACCTGCCGCGCCACGCAACGCCAACGCGAACCAGCCCTCCTAGCACACGATGAACAACACCCCACGCCTGCTGGCTGCCGTCGATATGGGTTCGAACAGCTTCCGCCTGATGATCGGGCGGGTGGACGAGACCCCCACCGCCAATGGCCCGGCCAGCCAGATCTTCCAGGTCGACGCGCTGCGCGAGCCGGTCCGCCTGGCCGCCGGCCTGACGCCCGACAAATACCTGGACCAGCCCGCGCGGCGCCGCGGCATCGATGCGCTGCGGCGCTTCGGCGACCGGCTGCGCGAGTTCGCGCCCAACCAGGTGCGCGCCGTCGCCACCAATACGCTGCGCGTGGCCAAGAACGCGTCCGAGTTCCTGATCGAGGCCGAAAGCGCGCTGGGCTTCCCGATCGAAGTGATCGCCGGGCGCGAAGAGGCGCGGCTGATCTACCTCGGGGCCTCGCACGACGCCCCGGCCTGCCAGGGCAACCGCCTGGTGGTCGATATCGGCGGCGGCTCGACCGAGTTCATCATCGGCAACGGCTACCAGTCGAAGCTGATGGAAAGCCTGTATATCGGCTGCGTATCGCACAGCCGCCAGTTCTTCCCCAGCGGCAACGTCGATGAGTACGCGATGAAGCAGGCCGAGCTGGCCGCGCGCCGCGAGATACAGGTGCTGGTACGCCAGTACCGCGCCGCGGGCTGGGAGCAGGCGGTCGGCTCGTCGGGCACGGCGCGCGCGCTGGCCGAGCTGATCGAACTCAATGGCATGAACGACAGCACCGCCGAGCACGGTATCACGCGCGAGGGGCTGGAGCGCCTCAAGCGCGCGCTGATCAAGGCCGAGAATACGAACCGCGTCAAGCTGACCGGCCTCAAGGCGGACCGCATCCCGGTGCTGCCGGGTGGCTTGTCGATCATGCTGGGCGTGTTTGCCGAACTCGATATCGAGCGCATGGATGTCACCGACGGCGCGCTGCGGCTGGGCGTGCTGTACGACCTGCTCGGACGCAGCCACCATGAGGACATGCGCACCGTCACGGTGGACCAGTTCATGCGCCGCTACGGCGTGGACCGGGCCCAGTCCAGCCGCGTGCGCCGCGCCGCGCAGACGCTGTTGTCACAGTTCCCGGAGCCGGCCAACGAACGGCGCGAGGACAACCTGGCGCTGCTGGGCTGGGCCGCCAGCCTGCATGAGATCGGCATGACGATCTCGCACAGCGGCTACCACAAGCATTCGGCCTATATCGCCACCCATGCCGACATGCCGGGCTTTTCCAAGACCGACCAGGCGCGACTGGCGACGCTGTTGCTGGGCCATGCCGGCAAGCTCGGCAAGCTGTCGGGCAGCGGCAGGTTCGTCGACTGGCGCATGCTGTTCAGCCTGCGCCTGGCCTTTGTGCTGTGCCGGCGCCGCTCGGACGTGGCCTTGCCCGATATCCGTGTGAGCCAGCTGGCCGAAGCGCTGGACGAAGGCTTCACCGTGCGCCTGCCGCAGGCGTGGATCGAGGCCAATCCGCTGATCGAATACAGCCTCGCGCAGGAGGCTGACGAATGGCAGCGGATCGGCAAGCGCTACAAGGTCATCTACGACTGAGCGCAGCGCGGAGGGCGGCCGCCAGGGGCGGCGGCCGCTGACAGGGCCAGGCGCCGCTCAGGCGGCGTTGTTCAGGCCGAGGAAGTGGCGGGCGTAGCGCGGGTTCATGTCGTTCACGCGCAGCAGCGTCAGGAAGTCCGCCACGTTGAAGTCCGGATCCCAGGCCGGCTGGCCGCAGATCTTTGCGCCCAGGCGCAGGTAGCCCTTGATCAGCGCGGGCGGCTCGACGTCCAGCTGCTGGTTCAGGTCCTCGACCGGCAGCGGCACGCGCGGGAAGGCATGGTATTCGATCGGTGCCAGCGAGCGTTCGCTGAACAGCCGGTGCAGGCTGGCCGCATAGTGGCCGCCGTCGTTCATCGGCACGCTGGCGCAGCCCAGCATCGATTCGATGCCCCAGCGCTGCAGGTACTCGCCCAGGCCGCCCCACAGCGCCATGATGACGCTGCCCGAACGGTAGTCGCGGTGCACGCAGGAGCGGCCCAGTTCCAGCATCTTGGGGCGCAGGTGGGCCAGGCGCACCAGGTCGAATTCCGATTCCGCGTACAGGCAGCCCAGGCGCTTGGCCTGGTGCGGCGGCAGCACGCGGTACGTGCCCACCACGCGCAGCGTGGCCATGTCGCGCACGATCAGGTGGTCGCAGTAGGCATCGAACATGTCGATGTCCAGCTCCGGCACGGAAGAGGTCAGGCGCGCGCCCATTTCCTCGGCAAAGACCTTGTAGCGCAGGCGCTGGGCTTCGACTACTTCGTCCTGGTGGCGCGCCCACGCCACGCTGAGAACAGGCGATTCATGTGCCGGTGTATCTGATTGGCGATGAAGACGGCTCCGCGCCGTCTGGCCACCAAGGCCATTGGGCAGAGAGTCGAAAAGCGGCTGGGTGGGCGTCGGCAGATCTCGCATCAGTATGTCCTTTTGGTGACGAAACTGTTGCGATGCAATGTAGTGAGGGCCGGTGACAGTGCCGTGACCCGGGGATGACCGTTCCGTGACGTCTCCTGCCAGGGCGGACGGTTGGGCGGTTTCGGGCGACGGGTCAGGGTGTGAGTTGCGTTCCTCGCCAGCAATATGACGATTGGCCGGGCCATTCATGGGAATCTCCGTGACACCTGTTATCGGCACCGTAAGAGGCGCCAGGGCCACTCTAGTGACGGGAGATTCCGCCCGCCATCAGCCATTTCTGATTTTGACGGGACAGGATGGGTCAGGTGCCGTCAGGCGGCACCTGGCATGCCGGAGGCAGGGCTCAGAGGAATTCGGGGTTGATGACGGCGCGCAGCACGGTCTGCGCCTCGCTTTCGCGGGTGCGGCCGGTCAGCCACCAGATGCCGCTCTTGCGCACGCTCCAGTTCATTTCCGAGCCGGCCAGCAGCAGGCTGGCGACGCGGCCAATCCAGGGCTGGTGCCCGACCACCACCACATGCTCGGGGCGTTCCGGCCACTCGACCGCGGCAAGCACCGCGCTGACGTCGGCGCCGGGCGCAAGGGCATCAATGATCTCCGCCTTGGCAGTCAGCGCGGCCGCCGTTTCACGGGTGCGCAGCGCGGGGCTGCACAGCACGCGGGTGTCGGCCGGCAGATGCGCGCGCAGCCATTTGGCGGATACCTCCGCCTGCTTGCGGCCGCGGCGTGTCAGCGGGCGCTGCAGGTCGGCATGGCGGCTCAGGCTGAGCGCGTCGGGGAGGTCTTCGGCTTCGGCGTGGCGCCACAGGATCAGGTTCATGTCGGGCGGGGCAATGAGCGTGCTTCGAGTATGGTGAAGCGGCCCGAGCGGCGCAAGCGCCAGCCTGGCCCGCGCCGGTGGCGCAGGCCAGGCTGCAGGCAGCGCGTAAACGGAAGCGGGCTGCCTGTCGGGCAGCCCGCAAGTGTGTCCGGGCGCGGTGTCAGCGGCGTGACAGCGCGTCGGCGCACAACGGCCGCGGCGCGGGCGACAGCCGCGCATGCGGTATCGCCGGGGCCGCGCAGAAACTCAGGACTTGTGGCGGAAGTTGATGCGTCCCTTGGTCAGGTCATAGGGCGACATTTCCAGGGTGACACGGTCGCCGGCCAGGATGCGGATGCGGTGCTTCTGCATCTTGCCCGAAGCGTATGCCCAGATTTCGACGCCGTTTTCCAGCGTGACACGATAGCGGTTGTCAGGCAGGGCTTCCGACACCACGCCGCCAAATTCGATGAGTTCTTCCTTAGCCAATCTGTCTTCCTTTCCGGCAGCCCGTGAAGGCTGCATGGTTGCGATTTCAAAAATCCTGTTCGGTTCGCCCGGCACGGCGCGGAACCGCGGCACATTTCGCCGATTGCGGCGAAGTGCGCCTTGGGTTGTTCGGGGCAAGCTCACGCGGACTGCGGCGCGCGGCGCCTGATGCTCGGTCCTGTCAGCGGTATCGCCCAATGGGCGCGGATGGCTTGGGCGATCCTGGCCGCTGACGGCCGGGGAGGCCGTGTGCTTTGCGGAGCAGGCGGGCAGGTTGTACCCGGTGGTTCGCCAGTTTGGTGTCGTCGCGGAAGGCCCGCGCCGGCGGCTACTGTTCGCTCGCGAGAGCGCGCTGGTGAGAACGCCCGGTTACAGGGATGCACGGACACCCCGGGGGCTACTTTGACATTGTATCACGTACGCAGTTGCAGCATGGCCGGCACGTTGCAGCGGACGGCCGGCCGCGACAGTTGCACTGTGCCGGGCAAGCCGGCAATAGATGTGCCTTAAGGGGCTCTTATTGAGGTCTGGCCGGCTTGGTATTTGCCCCATATGAGCTAGAACTAACTCGTACGGCCCTGCCGGGCCGGATCTCGCAAGGAGACTGCCATGGAACTCCATCTGGAATCGCACCGCTACGTTCGCTGCCGGCCGGACTGGCGGGCAGCCGTGGTGGCGGGGCTGATTGCCGGCGCGGTCTACATGGTGCTGGAGCTGCTGACGGCGCGCTTCCTGCTGTACCAGGGCGCTTGGGGCACCGTGAAGATGGTCGCGGCCATCATCCTCGGGCGTGAAGCGCTGACTGCTGATGCCTTCAACTGGACCGTCGTGCTTTCGGCGGGGACGGTGCACTTCGCGCTGTCGATCATCCTGGCGGCGGTGCTGGCAATAATCCTGTCGTCATTCCGTTTCGATTCCAGCCTGTGGTTGGCCTCGGTGGTCGGGATCGTGTTCGGCGTGGTGGTCTACCTGGTCAATTTCTATCTGCTGGGCGCCTACTTCAACTGGTTCGACGAGGCCCGCGGCTGGGAAAGCCTGTTCGCCCATGCGCTCTTCGGGCTGGTGGCGGCCGACGTCTATTGCAATCTCGAGCGACGGCGTGGCGAGACGGAGCAGCAGCCTGCCTGAACCAGGAGGTGGAGATGAGGGAGGGGGGTAGCAGCCGGCATCCTCCCGGCTGGCGCTTTCGGTTAGCCCATCTGGTTGATATGACGTCTAACGCGCTCGCACTAACCTAGAGGCAAACGATCAGAGCGGCCGCCGCCAACCATGCCTGCGGACGGCTACACCGGAGTACCGAGCCCATGCGGGTCGCAATCGTCAGTACCGAAACCACTGGGCTCACGCCAGCGGACGAGCCCGTCAGCATCGGCCTGCTGCTTGTCGAAGTGGCGCCGCGGGCTGGCACGCTGTTGCGGGAGATCACTGACTATTACGGTTCGCAGGAGCCCACCGTGCCGATCAGCGAAGCTGCCACCGGCACGCACGGATTGACCGCCGAGATGCTGCGCGGGCGGCGCTTTGACGTCGACACCATCCGCGCCATCATTGACGACGCGGATGTGCTGGTCGCCCACGGCGCCGAATTCAACGCGCGGATGCTGGGAAAAGTGCTTCCCGACATCCAGCACAAGCGCTGGCGCTGCTCGGTGCGCCAGGTTCGCTGGGCCCAGTACTTCCACGCCCCCAACCACAAGCTTGATACGCTGTGCGAGCACCTGCACATATTCCGGCCCCGCCCGCAGGTTGCGCTGGATGATTGTCTGGCGCTATCCAAGCTGCTGTTCCAGCACATGGGTGCTGCCGGCCAGGCCACGCCCATGGGCTTCCTGCTGGCCGAGGCCGACTTCGTGCCGCGTGTTGCGATCAGCATTCCTGCGCCACCCGTGCCGCCGCCGTCACCTGCGGTCCCGGCCGGCGCCGGCCAGTCATGGATGCCAAAGGTTGAGACCGGCCATGCGGGCCCAGGCCGGGGGCTGGTCATCGTCGCGGTGATGCTGATGCTGTTCGCGGGGGCGCTGATCTGGCCGGACTTGCTGCGGTGGTGAGAACAGCCGCCGCAGCGCTGGCGGGACTTCTGTTTGGTTGCCTAGCGCCGCATAGCGCACCGGCCCCTTGGCGGCGATCTTGTCGGGCGATTGGAGCCGTTTGGCAGAAAAGAAAAACGGCCTGGATCTTTCGATCCAGGCCGTTGTTTCCATTGGGTATTTCTGGTCGGAGCGATAGGATTCGAACCTACGACCCTCTGATCCCAAATCAGATGCGCTACCAGGCTGCGCTACGCTCCGAAGCCGGCGATTGTAGCTGGGCTCCGGGCTTGCGGTCAATCTAATGTGATGATGTCCGCTCTGGCGCACTCAACCTTGCCGGCCTGCTCCCCCTTCTGGCGGGGGCGCTTTGGCTTGACTTGGGTTTGCGCGCTGGGATAATCCGCACACCGCACCAGTCCGACCGGCGTGCTTTTGGGACCGCCCGGTTTGCCTATTTCCTTCCGGACTGACCTGATCACCACAACAAGAACGGCGCTCCCGCCCGCGGCGGGCGCCTCGGCCTGTTTGCGTCTGCCGGCTGGCGGCGCCAGGCGTTCTGAAACAGGTATGCGGCATTGATAACAACGGTCCGACACAGGGCCGGTAAAGAGCAGGTAACAGCGGCGCCATGCGGTGCACCGCTGGTCGCCTTGGACGGGAATGAAGATGTTTCAGTCGCACATAGTTGTGCTCATCGCAGTGTTGTTTGCCCTGCAGATGGCGGTGGTTTGCGTGGTGTTGCGCCGCTCGGCGGGCATGGATCGCAGCGGCCTGACGTCGTGGGCGCTGGGGAGTGTGCTGGCGGCAATGGCCGCGGCCCTGGCGGCGGTGCAGGAACTGCGCCCGCTGTGGCTGGTGCTGGAATCGAGCGACCTGGCGCTGCTGGCGGCGCTCTCGGTCATGGCCGTGGGCGCGCGGCACTTCGCGGGCCGGCCCGGCCGCGCCGTGCCGTTGCTGGCGCTGAACCTGGTGGCCGCTGCGGCGGTGGCCTGGCACGACCTGGCGCCGCAGTATCTTGCCGTGCCGGCGCTGGTGCCGGAGATGGCACCGCTGCTGACGATGTGCCATATCGCACTGCTGCTGGACCTGGCCCGCAGCGCCATGCCGTCGGTGCCGGCCACGCGCGGCACCGGCCGGCTGGCGGCGTTGTCGCAGGTATTGATCGTCATCGCCGCGGCAACCATCAACGCATGGACCGTGGCGCTGCCGCTGGCGGCAGTCATGCAGGGCGGCACCTGGCCGCGGCCGATGCCGTGGGACGGCGAGCTCGCCATGCTCAACGTCTTTGCACTGGTGGGCGTGTCGGTCAGTTTTGCGCTGATGGCGCACGACCGGCTGCGCCGCATGCTGGAGCGGCGCGCGCGCCATGACGACCTGACCGATGTG
Source organism: Cupriavidus sp. GW821-FHT07C08 (assembly GCF_059419025.1). Lineage (NCBI taxonomy): Bacteria > Pseudomonadati > Pseudomonadota > Betaproteobacteria > Burkholderiales > Burkholderiaceae > Cupriavidus > Cupriavidus sp. GW821-FHT07C08. The sequence continues at coordinate 8,353 of NZ_JBWKQZ010000034.1, read as the reverse complement.
CTGCTGCGCGGCGCGTTCTGGGAGGAGCTGGAGGCAGCCAGCCTGCGTGCCGAGCGGCAGCGCAAGCCCCTGACGGTTGCCTTTGTCGACCTCGATCACTTCAAGGCGATCAACGATGTCTACGGCCACCTCGCGGGCGACAGCGTGCTGCGGCATTTCGCCGGACTGCTGCGCAAGAGTTTCGGCCAGTTCGATGTGGCGGGGCGCCTGGGCGGTGAAGAATTTGCCATCCTGATGCCGGATACGGCGCTGGAGCAGGGCCGGCTGGCCTGCCTGCGGCTGGCTACGGCGGTGCGCGCCACGCCATGCCCGTCCGAGCCCGACCCGATTGCCTATACCGTCAGCATCGGCCTGGCGGCGCGGCAGCCGGGCGAAGGCGCCGATGCGCTGATGCGCCGCGCTGACCGTGCGCTATACGACGCCAAGCTGAAAGGGCGCAACTGCGTGTCCCTGCATCCGGCCGGCAGCGAGGCGGGCACCGATGGCGGCGCTGTCGATGGCCACTACATCACGCGCGCACAGCCGCGCGCCGCGTCCTGACCTGCGCCGCTTGTCACTGCGCTGCGGTGCTGCGGTAGAATGCACGCCTTCGCGTCCTTAGCTCAGTTGGATAGAGCACTCGCCTTCTAAGCGAGCGGTCAGAGGTTCGAGTCCTCTAGGACGCGCCAGCCCCCAGGGGCCATCCCATCGAACCAGGTTACTGACTCGTCCCCGCCGGGCGATTCCCGGCCGCCTGGTCTGTCACGATCCTGGCACCGACGTCCTTCAGCAAGCGCTGGAAATCGGGCGACTCCAGGATGATCTTTCCCGCGGCGGCGCGCAGGCGGTCGACGGCTTCGGCCGGCAGCGAGAACGACGTCGCCAGCTCATTCAGGTAATCCAGTTCCGCCTTGTCCGTCAGTCGGGCAAACGACACATCGATGGCATAGATGGTCGCGTCCGGCGTGCGCAACGCCGCAGTGACGGCGGCATCCTTGTTCGTGGCAAAGGCGCGCGACTCCCGCAGTCGGCGCATGGCTTGCCACCGGGCCTGGTTGTCCTTCAGCAGTTCGGTCGCCTCATAGGAATAGTGGTCGATTGGCACGCCGGTGGCTTTCACCAGAATCTCCAGCGTACCCGGCGCAGACTCTGACTTGTCCCATGTCGTCCGGGGCGTGGACAGCGAATTGACGACAAAGACAACGATCCTGCGGGTATGGTCCAGGGGTGAGGGCTGGCCGTTCAGGTGCAGGGACTCCAGGACCTCCAGGGAGTCCAGCACGCTGCGCATGCCCAGGTTGTCAGAGACGCCGCCGTCCACGACATGGATATAGGGCCGGTTGACGCTATCCCCGTATTCCGCTTCTTCCTTCAGGTGCCGGGTTGCGCGAGCGGCGGGCCGCGGCGGGTCGCTGGCATTGATAAATGGCTTGATCCAGTCGGGAGGCACATAGCCGCAATTGCCCCCGTAGTTGTTGAGCGTGATGGGCGTCAGGACCACGGGAACCGCCGACGATGCCGCGGCGGCACGGGACAGGCGCAGCGCATTGAGGTCGGAGCAGAGTACGTCGAAGGTGGTCTGCGTGAATGGCAGGCGTGCGCCCGTCGAGATGTCCGTGGCCGAGGCAATGATGAACGGACCCTTGCCCCGATGGAGGTCGCCAAAGGTTGCCCCATGGAAAAGGATTTCGTCATACAGGTCGGCGGCCAGTTCAGAGCGGCCCCATCCGCTCGACCACAACGACGGCCAATACGCCGGATTCAGCGTCCGGAACGTGATCTCGCCCTGCACGTCGCGTTTGAGGAAACTCTGTTCGTAGAGATCAAACAGTTTGTCGCCATACAGGCCGTAGGCGAGGGCAGTGAAGCTGCCACCTGACACGCCGGTGATGACGCTGACATGGTCGAGCAGGCGTGACCGGTTGCCCTTGGGTCCGACGACTTCGGTATTGCGCAGGAACTCAAGCACGCCATACGAGAATGCTGCCGCGCGCGTGCCGCCCCCTGAGAAGGCAAGGATGACCAGGTTCTCGTTGTCCGCCGCGTACTGGGGCCGCGTGAAGAATCGATAGCCGGTACTCTGGTCCGCGTGCGCGATCGGCGGATTGACTGGCCGGGAGGCGCAGGCGGCAAGCAGCAGCATCGCAATGACGGCCAAGGCTGAGGTCGGCAATCTGGCCATAGGTCCTCCGCGGCGAATGCAGGACGAATCAGGCCGGGCGGGTCGGCGCCCTGCAACTCCCCCAATACTAGACGGCCAATGTAACGATAGGCGTACGTTTTGAGGTTGTCCCGGCCCGGCCACTCGTCTAGACTGGATTTCACCTGTCCAAGAGACCGGTACTTAACCTGGCATTGGCGAATGCGCGGCGGAGGTTGCCGATCCGATACCTTTGCGGTGATCTGCAGGGAGACAAGCGATGTTGCCCACGCCCACTTCAGAGAGAGCGCTGTCCCGCGGACTACTCGATGTGCTGATCCGTGCCGGGCTGATCGCGGTGCTGGCAATCTTCTGCTTCCAGATATTCCGCCCCTTCCTCGATCTCATTGTCTGGTCCGTGATCCTGGCGGTGACGATCTACCCGCTGCAGGTCAGGCTCAGGCGCAGGCTGGGCAACAAGGACGGCCGCGCCGCCACGCTGATCGTGCTGGCCGCCATCGCCATCATTGCGCTACCAGCCTACCTGCTGGGTGCCGCCATGGTCGATTCGATGGAGAATGCGATCGCCATCGTCAAGAGCGAAGGCATTCATATTCCGCCACCGCATGAGTCGGTCGCCAGCTGGCCGCTGGTTGGCCAGCGCCTGTATGACCTCTGGCTGCATGCCGCCTCGGACCTGGCCAGCTTGGTGCAGACGCTGGCGCCTCAGATCAAGGAAATCAGCCTGGCCGTGCTGGCCGCAGCCGCCGGCATCGGCAAGGGGCTGCTGATCTTCGTCTTCGCGCTGATTATCGGGGGCATCTTCATGGCCTACGGCGAGGCCGGCAACCGTAGCGCCGTGCAGATTGCCTCGCGCATTTTCGGCCCGGAGCGGGGCCCGCGCATCGCCACGCTATGCACGGCGACCATCCGCGCGGTGGCGCAGGGGGTGGTCGGCATCGCCTTCATCCAGATGCTGCTGATCGGCATAGGCTTTGTGATCAAGGGGGTTCCTGCCGCGGGCGTGCTGGCCATGGCCGTGCTGCTGCTGGGCATCGCGCAGTTGCCGGCCACGCTGATCACCGTGCCAGTGATCATCTATGTCTTTGCCACGGAAGGTGCCAGCGTTGCCACTATCGTCTTCTCCATCTATGTCTTCGTGGCGGGACTGGCCGACAACGTGCTCAAGCCACTGCTGCTCGGGCGTGGCGTCGATGTGCCGATGCCGGTGGTGTTGATCGGTGCCCTGGGCGGCATGGTGACCGGCGGCGTGATCGGCCTGTTCATCGGCCCGGTGGTGCTTGCGGTCGGGTATCAGCTGTTCTGGCAATGGGTGGAAGACCCGCCGCCGCATGCGGATCCCGGCAACCAGCAACAGACCTGAAGTGGTCCGGGCCGCCCATGTCGCGCTGGAATCCTCCGTTGCGCGCATTGCTGGCCGGCGCCTGCTGCCTTGGCGGCTGCGCGCGCCTGGGGCCGGATTTCCAGCCGCAGCATGAACCCTGGATGCAGCAGTGGCACAGCCCGGCGCTTGAGCAGGCGACCGGGCAGCGGGTCCAGCCCGACATCCGCGAGTGGTGGCAGGTCTTTGCCGACCCGACCCTCGAACGCCTGATCGCCGAAGCCGACGCACACAATGCCAGCCTGCGGATTGCCGGCCTGCGCGTAATGGAAGCGCGCGCCCAGCTGGGCATTGCCCAGAGCGGGCGCTTCCCGCAACTGCAGCAGGCCAGCGCCGATGTCCTGTACACGGATCGCAGGCAGGCCGGTGGCCTCAACCCGCAGAATAGCCGCTTCTGGCAATACAGCGCGGGCTTCGACATCGGCTGGGAACTCGATTTCTGGGGGCGCTTCAGCCGCGCCATCGAATCCGCCGACGCCGCCTATTTTGCCGCCCGCGCCAACCGCGACGATGTGCTGGTGCTGCTGCGCGCCCAGGTGGCTGACACCTACTTTGCGCTGCGCACGGCCGAGGCACGGCTGGGCATCGCCCGCGAAAACGCGGCGCTGCAAAAGCGCAGCCTTGAAATCACCGAGCGGCTGTTCAAGAGCGGCGAGACCGACGAGCTCGACCTGCAGCAAGCGAAGACGCAGTACCTGGGCACCCTGAGCAGCATCCCTGAATTTGAAAGCCAGATCATGCGCACCCGCAATGCCCTGGCGGTGCTGATAGGCCGCCCGCCGGGCCCGTTGCCGGAATTGCCGGAGCTGGCAGGCAAGGAAGGGGTGATTCCACTGATCGATCGCGCGGTACTGCAGGACGTGCCCGCCAGCCTGCTGTTGCGCCGTCCGGATATCCGCGCCGCCGAGCTGCAGATTGCCGCGCAATCGGCGCTGATCGGCGTGGCCGAAGCCGATCTCTATCCGTCGCTGACGCTGCTGGGCAGCATTGTCTGGTCCGCCAGCACGCTGGCCGGCACGCCCAACAGCCTGGCCCTGATCGGCGGCCCCAGCCTGCGCTGGAACGTGTTCGACTACGGCCGCATCAAGAACACCGTGCGCGTGCAGGACGCCCGCCTGCAGCAGCTGATCGTCGCCTACCAGGATGCCGTGCGGCAGGCAGCGCGCGAGGCCGACGATGCCGCCAGTGCGCTGATCAAGGCGCTGGAACGCGAGCAGATCCTGCGCGACACCGCGCTGGCCGCCAGGCGTTCGCTGACGCTGGCCAACGCGCTCTACCGCGAAGGCTACTCGGACTTCCAGCGCGTACTGGATTCCCAGCGTGCGCTGGCCACCCAGCAGGACACCTACCTGGTCAACCGCAGCAATGCCGTCAGCAACCTGATCGCCTTGTACAAGGCGCTTGGCGGCGGCTGGCACAGCGAGCAGCCACTGGTGGATCCGGCCACCCGTCAGCAGATGCAGCAACGCACCGACTGGGGGACGCTGCTGGATGAGCCAGGCCCGCCGTCCGCCGGTGCCAGCCTCCCTGTGAAGCAGAGGTAGATCTCCCTGAACGAGTGCCGATGAGCGACGCCCCGCAACCCCCCGCAGTCCCAGCGCCCGGCGCACCGCCGCCCGCCGCCGACCCGGCAAGGAAGGGCGTGCGCTGGGTGATCCTGCTGATCGTCATCAGCCTGGTCTGGTACCTGCTGGCCGACCGCCTGACCCCGTACACGCAGCAGGCGCGGGTACAGGCCTTCGTGGTGCCGGTCGCGGCGGAAGTGTCCGGGCGCGTGACCAAGGTGCATGTGCGCAACAACCAGGACGTCGCGGCAGGCACTGTCTTGTTCGAGGTGGATCCCCAGCACTACAAGATCGCCGTGGACCGCGCCCGCGCCGATCTGGAGTCGACACGCCGGCAGATCGGCGCCAGCACCGCGGGCATCGAATCGGCGCAGGCATCGCTGCGCGCAGCACGCGCCAACGAACTCAAGGCGCGCCAGGACAGCAACCGCCTGGAGCGCCTGTACAGCGATGACCCCGGCACCATTTCCCTGCGCCGTCTGGAGGTGGCGCGGGCCAGCCTCGAGCAGGCTGTCAGCCAGGTCGCCGCCGCCAAGGCCGAGGTCCAGCGTGCGCGCGAACAACAGGGGGGCAGCGAGGAAGAGAACGCCAAGCTGCGCAGCGCCGCCACGGCCCTGGAAAAGGCCGAACTGGATCTTGCCAATACGCAGGTGCGGGCGCGTGCCGCCGGGCTGGTCACCGACCTGCGCACCGATGCCGGCCAGTTTGCCGCGGCCGGCAACCCGGTCATGACGCTGATCGCGATCCACGATCTGTGGATCAACGCGGAGATGACCGAGAACAACCTGGGCCGTGTCGAGCCCGGCACGCCGGTTGCCATCGTGCTCGATGCGCTGCCGGGCAGGATCTTCGAAGGCCGTGTGCGCAGCGTCGGCTTTGGCGTCAGCGTTGGCTCGAGCACGCCGCCGGGCAGCTTGCCGACGGTGCAGAACAGCCGGGACTGGCTGCGTCCGGCGCAACGCTTCCCGGTGGTGGTCGAGTTTGCCCAGGGCGAACTCGCCTCGATGCGCGGCATTCGCGTTGGCGGGCAGGCCGAGGTCATGGCGTTTCCCACCCAGGGCAACCCGCTCAATCCGCTCGGCCGCGTATTCCTGTACCTGATGAGCTGGCTTTCCTATGTCTACTGACCGCCCGGCGCTGCCGTTGCCCGCGCGCGATCCACGCGCCCAGCGTTCGCTGCGCGTGGCGTGCGGCACCGCGCTGTGCCTGGCGGCCAGCTTCGGCCTGGGCCTGCCGGTCCCCATGCTCGCGCCGGTGCTCGGCGTGTTCCTGCTGGCCAGCGTCAACCAGCCGATGTCAGCCAAGGCCGGGCTGGGCCTGGTGCTGGTCGTGATGCTGACCACCGGCACCGGCCTGCTGCTGATCCCCTTGCTGCGCTACTACCCGGTCAGCGGCGTGCTGATGATCGGCCTGTGCCTGTTCCTCGCCTTTCGCTACGGACTGCGCGGCGGCAACAACCTGGTCTCGACCTTCCTGGTGATCGGCCTGACCATGATCTCGGCGGCGGGCACCTTCGATTTCGGTCTGGCGGTCACGGTCATCGGTGCCCTGGTCAAGGGACTGCTCGTCGCGGTCGTGGTGCTGGCACTTGGCCACTGGCTGTTTCCCGAACCGGCCGGCGCGCAGGCGCCGCCTGCGGCCAAGGCCCTGCCGGATGACCAGGCCGCCTGGATTGCGCTGCGCGCTGCGCTGGTGGTGATGCCGGCCTTCCTGCTGGCGCTGAACGACCCGGCCGCGTACATCCCGATCATCATGAAAGCGGTCAGCCTTGGCCGGCAAAGCTGCACCACCACGGCACGCGGCGCCGGGCGCGAACTGCTTGGCTCGACCTTGTTCGGCGGCGTGCTGGCCATCCTGTTCTGGTGCGCGCTCAGCCTGTTCGTGCATTTGTGGATGTACTTCCTGTGGATGCTGCTGTTCGGCCTGCTGGTGGCGCGCAAGCTGTATGGCCTCAGCCCGTCGCGGTACCCGCCAGGCTTCTGGGTGAACACTCTCGTGACGCTGATCATCCTGCTGGGCCAGTCGGTCCAGGACAGCGCGGCCGGGAAGGATGTCTATACCGCCTTCGCCGTGCGCATGGGCCTGTTTATCGGCGTCACGCTGTATGCCTGGCTGATGATCGAGTTGCTCGACCAGCCGCGCGGCGCACGACGGCACGCCCGCAAGAGAGGCCGGTCGTGCTGAGCAACCTGCTGATCGGCCTTCCCGTAATGCTGCTCTGCCTGCTGCTGCAGGCGGTCTTCGTCGCTATCTGCCTGCGCTACTACGTGCGCTTCAAGCACGCCCGGCAAGGCCGCGAATCGCTGGGGCAGGACATCCTGCTGTTGTCGGTCGTGATGATGCTGACGTTGCTCGGCAATTTCGTGCAGATGGCGATCTGGGCCGTCTTGTTCATGCTGCTGGGCGAGTTCGGCGATTTCGCTACGGCGCTCTATCACTCGGGCGTGAACTTTGCCACGCTGGGCTACGGCGATATCGTCATGTCCAAACCCCGGCGCCTGCTGGGGCCGCTGGAGGCGGCCAACGGCATCCTGATGTTCGGCGTCTCCACTTCGGTGATGACCGCGGCGGTGCTGGACGTGATCAAGCGCAACCTGGCCAGGCTGCGGCAGGACGAATGACCATAGGGATGGAGGTGCGCTATTGCAGGCATCAGCTCGGCCACAGGAGATGTCGCGCCGCGGCACACGTCACATTTCTGGGAGGGTTTTTAATATCGGATGCCGAAATTACTAAATTCCCTAATCCCTGAAAGCCGACGATGATCTCGGGCGGGGTTCGGGCAATCGATGTATCCCGACCTCTGCGAAAACTGGCCCGTTGCGGGCGACCATCAGGCCGGCTGCACTCGCCATCCGACTATCCAGGGAGACTCAATGATTGCGCGACAACTTTCGATTGCCAGCCTGGCGCTGGCGGCATGCCTCGCCTCCGGAGCCATTGGTGCGCAGCAACAGCAGCCGCCGATGAATGCCAAGGAAGCCAAGGCGAAATTCTCGGAGAAGTTCCAGGCGGCGGACGCCAATCACGATGGCAAGCTGACCCGTGAGGAGGCACAGGCGGGTATGCCGGAGGTCTACAAGCAGTTTGACCAGATCGACGCCAAGAAGAAGGGCGAGGTGACCGAGAGGCAGATTGGCGCGTTCTGGGCGGCCAAGACGAAGCAACGCAACACGGCCCAGAATCCGGGCGGGTTGAACTGATCGGGCGCAAGCATAGCGGGCAGGACAACGCAGCGCGGCGGTGGGGCCAGGCACAGGCCTGGCC